>CALGGY010000087.1 GCA_937915785.1 uncultured Bacteroidales bacterium | reverse complement strand
TCGAGGATCTGTGTCTGGCCTTGGGTATATAGTGTACAAAATGGGGAATTCTTTAATAATATAAAAGTGATGGCAAATACATATAGTCAAATATACATACATCTGGTTTTGCGGTGAAATTCCGAGACGCTGTTTTGGACAAGTCGTGGCATCAGGAGTCGTTCCAATATATTATTGGTGTGATCGAGAAAAGGGAGCATAAGGTTTATGCTATTGGTGGAGTTGAAGATCATATACACATTTCGGTCAGTATGGCACCCGACCAATCTGTTGTGGAGCTTGTTATGAATGTGAAAAGGTCGAGTGCACTTTGGATAAAAGATAAAAAGTCCGTTCGGGCGAATTTTGATTGGCAAAAGGTTTTTGCTGCTTTTTCCCATGCCAAATCCCAGTTGCGCACTGTTCCAAATTATATGTGCAAAATCAGGAAACTTACACCATGCAAACATGCATTCCATGACGAGTATGTGCATTTTTTCAATTTTTTTTGAGGTCAATTACAACGAACGTTATTTGTTCAAACCATTGGAAAACCGAGATGTTTGATTTTTTTTATTAGTGTCCGACAAAAACCGAATACGATTTGTTTGGCGGTAGCCTAAAGGCATTGAGAAAAAAGCGTTAAGATGAAGAAACTGCCAGTGGCCGTTTCGACAGCGAAGCGGAGAAAAAAACGTCGGATCTAACGGCTTGTGACCCGCGTCGCTTTTTCTGTCAGACTGGTTCCAGTATATTGCGGAACAACTCAAAATCAATCATTTCCTCCAGTTTCGGAAGCGGGTTGCCCTGCTATAGCAACTCATGAATGGTGGACTCTCCGACAAATATTCCAACTCCTTGATTATCATGGTATTTCATGGTTAAGGCATTTTGTTTGTCACATTGAAAAAATATACAAAATTTTCGACATAACCAAATGATTAACAGCATTTTAATTTATAGAAGCCACCGTAAATGATACTTAACAAGGGGGATTGAGTTTCTATTGTTTTTTCTATGATGTTATCTGCGATGATTTCTTTGGAAATAGAGGAAATAGAATAGTGTTATTGCCTGGAAGAGCCACATGAATAGCCTCGAATGGGATAACATAAAAGTTCACAAAAGACTTCCGACAAGGATCTTTTGAAGGTATCTAAAGATTCCCTTTTTCATTCCCTTTCTCGAAAAGGTGGCCAAAATTGGGACATAAGAGAAAAAGGATTTTACATTTCGTTCATTTTGAACTACTTGTAAAATCCTTTGGTGCCCGGGACAGGACTTGAACCTGCACTCCTTGCGAAATACGCACCTGAAACGTACGCGTCTACCAATTCCGCCACCCGGGCTTAATTGCTAATCTGTTTTTTTTGAGTGCCCAGGACAAGACTTGAACTTGCACGGCCTTAAGGCCACCACCCCCTCAAAGTGGCGTGTATACCAATTTCACCACCTGGGCATTTTTTCGGACTGCAAAGATACAACTTTTTTTTAAACCAACAACAAAAAAAATAATTTTTTTTTTCAAACCATTGAAAATGAGTGTACAAGATATTATTTTTTTTCTTCGTCAGCAAAAAAAGGGTGTTCGTTTACCCTAAAAAAATGTGTTTTTTTCTACCAAAACGAGGCTGTTTTTTTTTGCCCTAAAGCAAAGGCCAGGGCATCCAAAGCTTCGCTTTCCGATACGTGCACATCCACCACAGGCCGACCCAAGTCCTTGAGCAGCACAAAATTATATGTGCCGCTTGTGGCCTTTTTGTCGGCACGCATACAGTCCAAAATCTCGTCGTAGTGGGCGGCAAGTCCGTCGATGTCATCGAAAAGTGTGGCTGTGCGCTGCACAAAATCTGTAGCCACAGCCCTGTCGAGCCCTGTTTTGCGCACTGAAAGCCACACGGCCCCCGCCATGCCCAGCCCCACTGCTTGCCCGTGCGACATCGGGTTGTCGTCGTGTTTCAGCGAAACGCTTTCTATGGCGTGCCCCAGCGTGTGGCCAAAATTCAGTATTTTGCGCCGGCCGCGATCGTAAAAGTCCTCGCCGGCAACGGTGCTTTTTAGCATGGCACAGTCGCATACCAATTCGTCGTCAACAAACAGCTCATCGCAGGCCAATTTGTCCAACGTTTTGTTGCACCTGCCGGCGTCGCAAACGGCGTAGGTCTTTATTATCTCAAACAATCCCGATTGCAGTTCCTTGTCGGGCAGGGTTCTCAAAAAAGCCGGGTTTATACATATTATAGTAGGGGAGTGGAAAAAACCCACTTGGTTTTTCACCCCACCCACGTTTATCGCCGTTTTGCCCCCCACGGCGGCGTCCACCATGGCAAGCAGTGTGGTGGGGACATTTACAAACCTTATGCCCCTTTTGTACGAAGCCGCCACAAAACCTCCCAAGTCGCACAGAGCCCCGCCGCCAAGATTTATTATCACCGCGTTGCGGTCGGCATGGCAATCCATAAGCTGCAGCCACAAGTCCTGCGCCACACCGATGTCCTTGCACGCCTCTCCCTCAGGCAGCTCGAAAAAAGCGCACTCGTCCAGAGCCGCCACCGACGAAATGAGTGTCGGCAGGCAGAGGTCCACGGTATTTGCGTCCGTGAGAATAAAAAATCTGGCACCGTCGAAACTCTTGCTACGCAGCGCCCTGTTCAGGCTAACCAAGGGATTGAGGGCGCCGGTGCTCAATATGAATCGTGTTTTTTCCATCGTTGTAATTTGTCTTTTCGGCTTGCAAAGATACTCAAATAATGTCAGAAAAAGAAAAAATGCCACAAAAAAGGTCGGCAAACACAAAAAAATGAGATGAAAAAATGCAGGTGAAACAGCATTTTTTTTAAATAGAATTTTTGTAATTGTCTGAAAAATAACAATGTGGAAATATTAAATCAATTTAACGCAGAAAATATTTGCTCAATTTAAAAAAAAAACATATTTTTGCAAGTCGTGAAGAAAGCGTTTCTTTATGAAGGCAATCAAATGCCAGAAGTTTAAAGAAGTTGATTCACAAACAAATAAGAGAAATAATTTATTAATTAAAACCAAAACACAATGAAAAAAACACTAATGGCTTTAAGTCTCGCATTATGTGCAACTTTCGCATTTGCACAGATGCCGAAAAATGCCCGTGTTCATCAGGTTGCCAAGGTTTCGGAAAATCAAGCAGTTACCGAGTCTTTCAGCAGTCTCGAAACACAAAGGCAGGAATCCTTCAAAGGATCCATCTTCACAAAAGCTCCTTTGATGACAGAGGACTTTTCTTCCACATCAACTGCCTACACAGTTGGTAGAGCAACTGGCTCAGGCTACCAAGTAGCTCCTTATGCTCAATGGCAACGTGTTCCCGACACAACCCAAAACACACTTGCAAGTAACACCGTTCAGCAGTGGTTTCCCGTGCTGTTTGGCGCAGCTGCTGGTGGTCAAACCGGTTATCGTTCGCTCGATGGTTTCGACAGCCAGACTCCTATGAACGGTATCATGGTTATGTCCATGCAGGATCAGATCCAAGCATGGGGTGGCCCCGGAACAGCCGGCAAATTCGATTCTTGGATTGCTTTTGACGCCGTACAACCCAGTTCCAACGCTGTTTACGACCTCTCTTTCTATCAAATCATGAGAAAATTCAACGCTGTTGACGACTCTTGCTTGATTGAATATTCTTCGAATGGCACCACTTGGAATGCTATCCACATCAACCGCGCTGGTATTGATGTTTCCGTTAACAGCTCCCTCAAAGGCGAAAAGGTTGTTGCTCTGCCCGTAGTTGTTGGCACATACACCGACCTTTATCTCCGTATCCGTTATAAATCCGACACAAATGTGGGAGGCGCCTATGGTTATTTCTGGATGCTCGACGATGTATCGCTCGACAGCGCCGCTACCAACCGTTGGACTCTCTCTCAGAGAAAATTCTGGGATGGTGGCTACCACATCGTTCCTCAAGGCATGGGCGGCAACTCTTTCTTATGGTCCGCTCAGTTCCGCAACACCGGTGCAATCAACCAAACCAATGTATTAGGTACTGTTAAGAGCAGCAATGGTGCAATTCTGGCTCAGACCCAGTCCATCGCTACTTTGGTTCCCGATGCCGTAAACGACACCTTTGCTTATATCGACCCACAAGGCCGTATGGCTAACTATCTCGAGGGCTCCACCACTATCTATGGTACAGCTGGTACTCTGCCTTCCACCACCATTGGCGAAGACTCCATATTTGTAAGCCTCACCAGCGACTCTATCCAATCTCACTTGGACACTATCAAATACATTGTTAACAGCGAAAGCGATAATTCCCGTATTTGGGGCCGCGACAATGGTCACCTCTGCGGTCAGTCCTACTGGTGCCACGGCATTGGCGCTAGCGGTCTTTGGTCAACTTGCGACGATATTGATATCGGAGAACAGGGCTACACCCTCGCCGTTATGTACGGTGCCCCCCCCGCCGCCAACATGCCTTCGAACTGGGTTATCCGCGGTGTTGAAATAGTTCCCTCCACAATGTCCGGCTACGCTATCGCTGGCGCAAAACTCGATCCTATCGTATGGTACGACTCCACCGATGTTTCGGATGGTTCAACTTCGTGGTACCGTGTTACAACCGATGCTAGCACATACACTGTTGCTAACAGCGACATTACCCCATTCGATATCGGATACCAAGAGTATGGCACATATCCCACAATCCGTATCAACTTCCCCGCCCAACCCCCTATCCAGTCCGCAAGAAGATATTGGATTGGCTACAAGATGGCTGAAGCCGGTACATTTACCCCTGCTATAGACAGATCTTACTACTTCAGACCAAGCGACAGCACCTCCGAAGCCCTTCCTAACCACTGGAACCGTCGTTTCGGTGCAGGTGCCGCCTACAACGTATTTGTTATGCAGCCCTCTGCTGACCAATACCTGCACCTTGCCGGCTCCATAGCCAATGGTACTCCTATGATCCGTATGATTGTTGGTCCTTATCGTCAGATACCCACTTACAACATCAACTGGACAGTAAGACCTAACGGTGGTGGTGAAGTTTATGACATGACCCACGGTACACAGCCTGTAGGCGGTACAACCGTTACAGCTAACGAAGGTTCCACCATCACATTCGGTATCCAGCCCGATGTTGATAATGATTACTACATCGACTCTCTGATAGTTGACAACGTTGCTATCGACCTCAACAGTGATCCTAACTGGCTGTGGGATGGCGACGATGGCTACTACGACATGACAAACATCCAATCGGCTCACAACTGCGTAGTTGTTTTCAAACAGGAAGTTTCCATCAACCATGCCAACAGCGCTGTTGTTAAAGTTCAACCCAATCCCGCTTCAACAACTGCCAACCTCACCATCGAAGGTGTAAACGGCGATGTTAATTACGCCCTTATCGACATCAACGGTCGCGTAATCAGCGAAAAAGTTATCAACGCTAACGCTACCGAGCAGATCAACCTGCAAGGTTTGGCAAGAGGTACTTATTTCGTACGTATCACCAACAGCAACTTCACCAAAGTTGAAAAACTGATTGTTCGCTAATAAGTAAACGTCTTAATACTTGAAAGGGTGCCTTTTGGCACCCTTTTTTTGTGCTATAAGCTAACGATATAATGCCCCCAGAGGCATTTTTATTTCAGTGGCTTCCATTTTGTAATCCAATTGTAGGCAAAAATAAAAAAAAATCGTATATTTGCATAACTATAAATTGATGGATATGAGATATAAATTGCTGACAATCATCTTTCTAATTGCTGTAATGCTGTTTTCGGCCTGTGGTTCAGGCGATTCGGCCAACGCCCCAACCGACCCAGAGGAGCTGCTTGCCTTTTTGGAAGCCAAGATAAAACAAAACCCCAAAGATGCCGAACTGTATTACGACCGTGGAAAAGTGCTGCTCGAACTTGGCGAGGTTTCTGATGCTATAAACTCACTGAAACAGGCCATATCGCTCAAAGAAGGCGAAAAAAAATACCATCTGCTACTTGCCGATGCCTATTTCCGCAATGGCAACATCAACGACAGCTACTCCAATTTGCAGGATGTGCTGGCTATAAATCCCCAAAATGTGGATGCCTACATGAAAATTGCCGAGATAGCCATGTACAGCCGCGACTACGACCGCTCGCTCGAAAGCATCGACAAAGCCCTCGAAATAGAGCAGCTTATGCCTAAAGCCCACTACATGCGCGGATATGTTTATCTTGAGCAGGGCGACACCGCCAAAGCAGTAGCCAGCCTGCGTAAAACTATCGATTTGGATGCCGAATATGCGTCAGCCTACGAGGTTCTCGGCCTATTGTTCATAAACCGCAACGACCCCCTCGGACTCGAATACCTGAACACAGCCATCTCCCTCGACCCGAACAATACCGTGGCGCTTTACGCTTTGGCTCTTTATTATCAGGACAATGCCGAGATTGATAAGGCCGAAAGCTATTACAACAAGGTGCTTACTATAAACAGCCAAAATACCGACGCTTTGCACAATCTTGGTTATATCGAACTTACATACAAAGAAAATTACGACAAAGCCATAGATTATTTTACCCAGGCCCTCGAAGTGTCGCCGAACAATATCGAGGCACTTACCAATCGCGCCTTGGCTTTCGAACTAAAAGGAAGCACGGCTATGGCACGCGAAGGCTACAAGACAGCTCTTCAGCTAAATCCCTCGTTCGAACCTGCATTGCAAGGCTTGAAACGCGTAGGTAATTGATTTTTAAGCAATTTTGAAAGAGGTGGACATCGACCAATATACATATTTTGCCTTTATCAGCTACAAGCGCGAGGACGAGCGCTGGGCAAAATGGCTGCAGCGCAAGCTGGAACATTACCACCTGCCGTCGGTGATTCGTGGCGACGGTATGCCAAAAAAATTGCGCCCCATTTTTCGCGACAAGACCGATCTGGGCACCGGAGTGCTTAAAGAAAGTCTCGCCGAAGGCCTTGTCCAATCCAAATACCTGATAGTTATATGTTCGCCAAATTCGGCACGCTCGCGCTGGGTAGGGCAGGAGATAGATGTGTTTGTTTCGCACGGCCGCGAAAGGCAGATAATTCCTTTTGTGGTTGACGGCACTTTGGATTTTGCCGACGATGATTGCTGTCTGAACCCAGCTTTTGCCAATATAGCCGGCGAGCTGTTGTGCATCGATGTGCGCGAGGTGGGCAAAGAAAAGGCCTTTGTTCGAGTGGTGGCGGGGTTGCTAGGCGTTTCGTTCGACGAACTGTGGCAGCGTCACCGTCGCTACAAAATACGCCGCAATGTAGCTGTTGCAACCCTGTTGCTGGCTATTGTGGCTGGTGGCTTGCTACTCCTTAAACGGTCCATGCCGTTCGAAACAACAGTAACGCTGAAAGAAATGCCGTTGAAAAACATGGCACTGCCTTTTCCAGAAAAAGGTACGCTGGTGCTCGGCTACGGTCAAAAGTCTGATACCGTGATAGTTGCCAACACGGATGATCAGTTGGTTTTTTCCGAAATTCCTGGCAAATACCGTGGCAAACAGGCGCGTGTGGTTTTCAGTATGTTCGGTTTCAAGCCGATAGACACCCTTTGCCCGCTTTCCGACGTTGTCGAGTTGCCCGTGATGCGCGACAGTACCTATTCCACTTTGCGTGGGACAGTGGAAAACAGCAAAGGCGTACCGCAATCTGATGTTCAATTGGAAGTGCTTGGTTACCGCACTGTTACCGATGAGATGGGACGTTTTGAAATTCACATACCGTTGAAAGATCAAAAACTTGAATACCGTATTGCTATACTGGCTGAACAAGGTGTTGAGGTGGTGCAAACGGTTTACCCATTGTCGGAGTGTTTATTGATAGCTGATTGATTATGAGGTTTTTCTGGTTGCTCATACTTGCCGCTATACCCATGCTCTCGGCCGCTCAGGTGGAGCAGCGTGGTGTTGTTAGGCTGAAACAGGATAAGTATGGTGCCAAATCCATTGGATTGGAAGGAGTTACAATATCGGCATACAAAGCCAATGCTGTAAAAAGCGGCGCCAATGGCGATTTCCGCCTTGTGTTTTCGCAAAAGCACTATGCCGACTCGGTTTCGATAAAAACCATTGTTAAACCCGGCTACGAGCTTGTTTCGGTGCATCTGTTGAAAAACGGTGCTTGGAACCTCTCGCCAGTAAATCCTTTGGAAATAGTGATGGTGAGGTCGATAGACCGTATCAGGGAGCAAAATGCCATCGAACGCAAGTTGCGAAACAAACTGCAGACCGATTTTGAAGACAGCATAAAGGTTCTCGAAAAGCGATTGGAACAGCAGTCCATAAGTATTGAGAAATATCAGCAGCAATACGATGAACTTTCGAGGCGATACGAAAATACTGGATGGGTGAGGGAAGAGGCCGAGAAACTGGCCAAAGCTGATTACGCCGGCATGGATTCCATCCAGGCACTGCTTACCGACTTGCGCAAGCAGGGCGAGGGCTCAGACATGGTTAATCTGGCCAAACGCAATATCACCGACAAAGTTCTGACGCAATTGGAAAACAATCCGCAAACCCTGTCGCAGCACATAGCGGAGCAGGAACAACGCCTCGAAGCCGACCGCAATTACCGTTCTTTTCTTTCCGAACAGCTGCTAAATATAGCCGACGGTTTCAGGTTGCAGATGAACTACGACTCGGCCGAACATTATCTTGCATTGCGTGCACAGATAGACAACAACGATTTTGTTTTGTGGAATGACTATGCCGGTTTTCTGATCCACCAATGCAAATACGACAAGGTATGGGAAGTGCTGCCCACATTCGACCGGATGACGAATTTGACGCCCCTGCAACGGACTGTAGTGCATCGTATGCGAGGCGATGTATTGCTTAGGAATAACAAATACGCCGAAGCTGAGAAAGAGTATGGCGAGAGCCTTACGTTGCTACAAGATAGTACGATGGAATACGATTTGGCACGGGCTACGGTGTTTTTGGACCTTGCCACTTTGCGGATGAACCAGTCCGACGACCATCAGGTCGAAAAGAACATTGCCCAAGCTTTGAGTATATACCAAAAGCTTTCGCAAGGCAGAGTCTCCGGTTTTATAATCGAGAAATCGGCGGCTTTAAGTACGTTGGCCGATTTGCACAAAAAATTGCGCCGCTATGCCGATGCCGAAAGCGAGATGAAACAGTGTCTGGACTACTGCAAGCAGATACCCGACAACGAAGTGTCGCAGTGCGAGCAGGCCAGAGTTTTGTTGTCGTTGGCCGATATGTACAATTTGGCTAACAGCTACGACTCGGCGCTGGTCTATTACCGCAAGGCATTGGACGGCTTTAGTAGCCTGCTGCAGGTCAACCACGATGCGTATGCCTTGGACTATTCTATTGCCGCCGACGGCTTGGCACAGATTTTGGACTCCAAGCAGGAGTCCGATTCGGCAGAGCATTATTACCGTATTGCCATGACAATGTGCGAGAAGCTAAGTTCGGAATCGCCGGCCATATTCAGCCGTAATTTGTCCGACATATATGGCAACATCGCCAGTTTCTTGTCCAGCCAGAAACGCTATACAGAGGCGGAGGCATATTTCAAAAAGGCTTTGGGCCTAAAACGCCGTTTGTTCGAGGCGTTGCCCGATGTTTATGGCTCCACTATGGCATTTGCGCTGAACAATATGGGGTGGTTTTATCTGATGCAGGATAATACCGATTCTGCCGAACATTTCTTCGGAGAGGCCGTGTCGGTGTGCAGAACATTGCAAGCCCGTAACCCACAGATGTATTCCATAATACTGGCACGCACGTTGAACAACTATGCCAAGTTCCACGATGATATGAGAAAATATTCCCTTGCGGAAAAGGAATACAACGAGGCACTCGACATTTACGAAAAAAATAGAAAAACCGACAAATCGGTTGCCCCCTACGAGGCATTGCTGTTGAACAATTTGGCCAAAGTGTACGAAGTTACGGCACAATATCGGCGTGCTGAAAAGCTGTACAACAGGAGCCTGTCGCTGTTCGAAGAGGCCGAAAGCCATGCCTCGGGTGTGTACAAATATTACATATCGGTTGTGTATTACAACATAGCCACTTTGTGTCGCCAGCAGGGCAAATGGCAGATGGAATACGATAACTTGCTAAAATCCAAGGAACTGGTTGCGGCACTTGCCCAAAAATCACCGCAGAAGTATGCCGAAGACCTTATGGATGTGCTGCAAAAGTTAGTTGTGGTAGCCGAAAAATTGGGCAAGGACAAAACAGAATGGCAGCGGCAGCTGGAGGCACTTTCGAAATGATTTGCCCTTGTGGTGAGTTCCGATAATCAAAAATTTTCAATCCAAGTTCTCAGTTGTTCGGCTTTTTGCGAAAGGTCGGCAATGCGTCCTTCTATAAAATCCTCGCTGTATTTCGAGTCGCAAAAACCGTTGCCGCGTGCTATGTAGGCATCGCTGTCCAAATCGCCTTCCACTTCCATGTGGCTGTCTATAAGTTGTTCTGTTTCCGACAGTTTTTGCTTAAGTTCTTCCAAGTCGGCTTGGAAAGGGGTGTTGTCGCCAGCAAAGCGGAATTGTTTTTTCATGGCAGTGGGTGGAGGTTTATTTGATGATTTCGAACATTGTGCGTCGGTTGTTGGCGCGGCCTTCTTCGGTGTCGTTGGTGTCGACGGGACGTGTTTTGCCGTAGCCTACCGCCTTTATGCGCTGTGGGTCAATGCCTTTGCCAAACAGGTAGTTGGCCACAGCATTGGCACGGTCTTCGGACAATTTTTGGTTCATGGCGTCGGCGCCCACATTGTCGGTGTGTCCGCTTATTTCGATGCGTATTGTGGGATTTTTTGCGAGAAACTGCACAAGTTTAGTGAGTTCGGCCACCGACTCGGTTTTGAGTTCGGCGCTGCCCGTTTCAAAGAATATGTTTTTCAGCACAATGCTTTCGCCAATTTCGATGGGTTTCAGGGCTATGTTCACCAAAAAAGGTTTGTCGGGCGTGCCGTTTTGCAGCTCGATGTTGTCCGAGTAGAACAGGTATTTCGATTTGGAGACATTGATGGCGTAGTTGCGGTTTACGGGCAGGCTTATGATGAACGATCCGTTGACGGGGTCGGACGATGTGGAGGCCACCTCTCTGCCGTCGGCAAGGTCTATCACTTTTACCTGAGCTGAGAGTTTGGTGTTGCTTTTTTGGTCGTACACCAGTCCTTTCATGTACGTAACAGCCAGAGGTTGCGCCTCTTTGTAAAGGTCGAATTGGTAGAGGTCGAGGTCGCCAAAGCCCCCTTCGCGGTCGGAGGCAAAGATTGCGGTGTTTCCCGAAGGGCTTACAATAAGGCTCCCTTCCTCGCCAATGGTGTTGATTGGATATCCGATGTTTTTGGGTTTGCTCCAAGTGCTGTCGTTTATCTTGCGAGAGTAGAAGATATCCAGTCCGCCCATACCCACATGTCCGTTTGAGGCGAAGTAGAGGGTTTGGTCGTCGTAGTGGATAAATGGGCATTTTTCGTCGCCGGCGGTGTTTATGCTGTCGCCGAGGTTTATGGGTTTTGACCATCGGCCGTTGCCCAGCAGCACGGTTTTCCATATGTCGTTGCCGCCTTTTCCGCCTGGGCGGTTGGAGGCGAAATAAAGCGTGCGTCCGTCGATGGAGAAGGATGGCTGGGTTTCCCAAGCGCCGGAATTCACCGTTGGGCCGAGGTTGTGCGGCACCGACCATTTGTCGCCTTCGCGGACGCAGACGTATAGGTCGCAGCTGCCGTTGCCGTCGCGTCGGTCGCAGGCAGTGAAAAACATCACGCGTCCGTCTTGCGAAACGCATTCGGCTCCCTCGTTGCCGTCGGAGTTGAGGGGTGCGGGCATGCGTACGGCTGGGGTCCAATGTCCGTTTTCTTTTGTCGAAACAAAAAGGTCCTCTTCGTTGCCGTAAGGCTGTGCCTCTCGCGAAGTTACCTTGCGGGTGAACACAAGGGTTTGCTCGTCGGCAGTGAGGGAAGGCAGATATTCCTGCGCGCTGCTGTTTACCGTTGCGCCGATGTTTTTGGGGTTGAACGGCACGGGGTTGGCCACGGCTTGACGGCGGAAGGCTATCTGTGCAAGATTGAATTTTGCTTTTTGTATGTTCTGTTTGTTCTTTTTTTCGAGCGAAAGGAATTTTGAGTAGCACTCCTCGGCGCGGTCGTTGTTGTCTTGGTCCAAGTATATGTCGGCCAGCCTGAGCCATACGACGGGGTAGAAACTTTCGCTTATGCGGGTTGCCATTTCGTAGTTTTCGGTGGCGCGGGCCATGTCTTTGGAGTCGTAGTAGAAATCGCCCAGTGTTAGTGGCACTTCGATGAAATTGGGATCTATTTTCAGCACTTTTTCAAGTTCCACAATGCCTTGGTTGAATTTGCCGCCATACAGAACGTTCATGGCTTTCTCGAACTGGGCTATTGCCTTTTTGTTGTTGGAGAAATATTGGTTTTGAGCAATGGCCATGCCGACGCAGCATAAGGCTGTCGCCAGAGTGAGGAGATGTTTTTTCATGAGTTTGATTTTGTTTTCGAAAAGGTATTCGCGCGTGCCAAGTTGTTATAGGTAGCAGCTGTTTACGAAGTTTTTGATACGTAGTTTGACGAAATCTCGTTCTTCGATGAAAGAGAGGTGTCCCACGTGGTCGAGGAGCATAACTTCGGAGTAAGAGGGCAGTGTGGCCTGCGCCATAGCCAGTTCGATAGGAATGCGAGGGTCGTTTTTGCCGTAGATGAAAAGCACGGGCATGTCGGCGTTTTCGAGTATGTTCAGGCGGTTGGGACGGTCGGCCATGCCGCGTTGTGCGGCGGCGATGCTTTCGATGGAGGTTTCGATGGAAATGTCGCCCACTTCTTTTATTTCGCTGTGAAGCGAGTTGCGTTTGGTTTCGTCGAATAGTGCCGTTACAAAATCGAGGATGAAGGCGGCACGGTTTATTTTTGCCTGTTCGATGGATTCCAGCCTGCGTTTTACGGTTTCGTTGTCGTCGGCCATGGCATGGGAGTGTATGAGCCCGAAGCCACGGAGGAGATAGGGGTATTTTTCGGCAAATGCCAAGGTAACGTATCCTCCCATCGAATGTCCGAGCATTACGCATTGTTCCACTCCAGCGGCATCGAGCACGGCTTTTACGGTATCGGCCATAAAATCCATGGTGTGCACTTCGCTGAAGGTGTCGGTTCGGCCGTGTCCGGGCAAATCTATGGCAATAACGCGCATCTGTCGCATATAGCTGTACGTGAAAGGTGCCCATATTTCCAGACTGTTCAGAAAACCGTGGAGCAGTACCAAGACTTTGTTGCCCTCGCCTTCGTCCTGGTAATGTATATTTTTGCCGTTGTATGATATGGTTTTATATATCATTTTTTTTGTAATTTGTTGATTATATGGTTTTTGTTTGTTAAAAGACGGGCGATTGGCCAGTTTTTTACATTAACAAAGATACGCCAATTTTGATAGCAAAAATTACTTTTGCTAAAAAGTAATTCCCAACGTATTGTTAATAAGTGAGATAGGGGGCTGCTATTCTTGGAATAGAATAATTTCGATAGGTGGTACACCGTTACGTTTTTTGTAGTTGGTGTTACCATATCCCGATGCCAAAATTCGGTCTGCCGGAATGTTTAGCGCTGCCAAAGCTTTTTTAATGAAATTGCTGCGTTGTTGCGAAAGGTCGTATGCCAGTTTTACGTCATCGGCGTCTACGTTGCTAACGATTTCTATTTTTAATTTGGGGTTGTTTATGAGCAAAGTTGCCAATCGTTGTATTTCAAATTGCGATTGTGGGAGCAGCAGTGCGGAGCTGTCGGCAAAAGTTATTGTCGGCGTGGTGATGTGCGTGCGGTTTGCCACGCATGAGTTTATGTGGTAGGCTTTGGGTTCGATGGCGGCGCTGTTTTGGCCGGCAATTTGCAGCGGTATGAAATATCCGTTGGACGAGCAGCTGATGAAATAGTCTTTTTTAGCAAAGATGTCGAATTTGAACGAGGAAACGGTGTCGGAGAGCTTGTATTGATGTATCGTTACATTGCTTTGGATGTCAACAACTTCTATCAGCATGTTGGATAGGAAGTTCATGTTTTTGCAGTTTATTGTGGCTGTTCGGTAGAATGAGCTGCCTTTCAGGTGTTTGGTTTTGGTGCTGTATATGGCGTAGCGTTTCATTGCTGGCGAGTTGGAGGTGTATAAGATTGTTTCTTCGTTTGGCGAAAGCGAGATTGTTGGTTCGGAGAAACTGGTGTTTGCAGCTTTTCCGATGTTCTCTGGTGTGTTCCATTCGGTCCACGAGTTGATGTTTTTGCGGGTACACATGTATATGTCGTAGAACCCCATACCTCCGTTGCGGTCGGAGGTGAAGTAGAGGGTGGTGAGGTCTTTGCTGAGCACAGGCGAGCGTTCGCTGCATGGTGAGTTGACGATGGGGCCGAGGTTTATGGGCTGTCCCCATCCGTTGCTGGTGCGTGGCAAGAAATATATGTCCGAGGCAAGTGCTGTGTCGCCATGGAAAAGGCTACCCGACTGGTTTACATTGTATCCGTTTGGACGGTCGGAGACGAAGAGCAGTCCCATTCCGTCGGGGGTTAGTGTGGCGTCGCCTTCGTAGTGGAGCACGGTGTTGAGGCCTTCGGCTTCGAGGTCCTGCAGTTTCCACACGCCGTTTTGCCGCACGGCAGCATAGATGTCGCCTTTTTGTCCCACCAGCATTGTTTTGCCGTCGTGGCTCAGGCTGAAAAATGTTATGTCGCTGCTGTTGTCCAAGGTGTCGAAGGGGACTTCGGTTTCGGATTGTTGTTTTTGTTGCGTCAGCTGTACTATTTGCGTACGCAGGTTGGTATGTTTGTTGAAAAAGATGCTTCCGTCGGAGGTTATTTGCGGGTGCGATACGTTGTATCGGGGTGAGTAAACGTTGGTGGTTTTTGTTTTTACGTTTTCGGAGAGTATTTTTTTCAGTTCCTGATAGGCGGGGTTTTGTTTGTTGTCGAAACAGATTTCGTATTTGGTCATGAACGACAGGGCGCCTTTCCAGTTGTTTTTTGTGGTGTAGGGTTGCAGAAGGCGTTGTAGTATCACAAAGTTGATGCCTTTGCCCATGTACATTTTCAGCAGGTCGGGTTCTTTTGCGGCGGTGGCATCGCTGAAAGGTTCGAGTAGTGGCAGTTTGTCTATTTCTGTGGCGGTTTTTTTATCTTCCTCTATCAAAAATTTGAGGGGGAAGTTGGGGTTTTGTTGTTCGAACATCAGTATTGGGTCAAGGTTTCCTTCGTAGGAGTATCGCAGGTAGTATGCTTTGTAAACGTCGTTGTAGTGCTGGTCAAGTTTAAATTCGTTGAGGTAAATGTGCAGAGCGTCGTTGTTTTGCTGTTCCACAATCATTTTCACGAGGGTGTCCACGGCCTGTTCGCTTATTTCGAGGTCGTTGAATTTCAGTGCGAAGTCGGCAAATTGGCGAGGGGTTTGCAGTTTGTAGAATTCCTCTACGGCGAGGGAGTCGAGTGCGGCAAGCACCAGTTTGTATTTGTCGCTGGAAGGGTAGCGTCGCAGGAAGTTTATGTAGTTTTCGGCGGTGTTTGTCAGTATGGCGTTGCTGTAGTCTATTTCGCACTTGCGTTTTTCGGCAATGGCTTTTATTTCGGGGTAGTCGAATTCGTTTGTTATCTGGTCGATGGTTTGGGTGGTGGTGGCGGAGTTTATCCTTGCCTTGAGCAGTTCTTTGAGGTTGTTTACCGCCGAGTCGCGTTTGTAGGTGTAGTTTGGGTTGTCGAGGTATTCTTTGTAAGCTCTTTCGCTGTTGAGGGCTATGGTTTGGTTGTAGGCGTGTATGCTTTTTTGTTGCGATATTTCGCGTAGTATCATTTTGTCGTTGGCGAAAGCGTGCATGAAAGCGTCTATTTCGTCGGGTTGCACTCCTTGTTTCACGTATTTGCGTGCCTCGTCTATTATCATCTGCCGTCGTTGGCGCAGTTCCACTATGGTGAACCCTTTTTTTATCAGTCGGTTCACGTCGCGGTAGCGGCCTTTGTCGCCAATCATGTTGCGGTAGCGTGTTTCCGACACTTGTATGTAGTCCATGGCAAGCGGGAGGTTTTTCATGGGGTTGTCGGGTTCGGAGTAGAAATAGGCGAAGGCAGCGATGTTGGCCACATCGTTTGGTGCCCGAAGGTATTCGTTGTGGAGCTTGGTGTATTGTTGCCGGTAGTGTTCGTAGCGGCTGGTGTCGTTTTGGGCGCCGGCTTTGGGCAACAGGGCTATTGCTACAGCAAGTAAAGCAAATATGGTTTTGCTGAAGTGGTGCATAGATTGCGTGTGGGAGTGGTGGAGGTTAGTTCAGTTTTATGGATTTGAGGATGGTTTCGAATTCGGCGCGTTTGTTTTCGAAGGTGTCCTCCGAGGTTTCGAGGCGCAGTTCGGTGAGTGACCCTTTGTTGGTGAAGTATATCATGTAGAATTTGTTGCGTTGTCCGTCTTTGTCGCGGTATATGCCGGTATATCCGAGCGAGTTTTTTGTTGGGAGCATCGGCGATTCGTTGAATTCATCCACGATGATGAACGGCTGTTGCATGAAACGTTCCATGGCGAAGTCAAGGGCATTTTTTTTGCCGATGTCGGTTTTCACGTACAGGCGCATGAAAGGCAGTATGGTGTCGTTGTTTTTGGTGATGGTGGGGGTACCGGAATACAGGTAGATGTTTGTAGTGTTGTCTATTTCGAGTTTTTCGAGGTATTTCCAGTGGTTGTCGGGGAAATCGAATTGAAAATTAGCCTTCGGTATCACTATTTGGGCTTGTACCGATGTTATGGCTGCCACTATCAGTGTAAGCAATGCCATTTTTTTTCCTATGTTTTTTTTCAACATTTTGCTAATTGGTATATGTTTTTTTTCCGTTGAACCTCCGTTTTTTTGATATTTCGGAGCAATTATCTAAGCACTTGTATGGCACCGCTGCGTTGAACGTCGCCGTTGTGTCCTTTACCGATAAAGTGGTAGAAGTATGTGCCTGTTGGCAGATTGGAGGGGTCCCAGAATTCGCTGCGGTCGGTGATGTTCTTTTTGTAGTATACCCGTTTGCCCATGGCGTCGTAGATAGACAGTTCGAAGATGGGGAAACCGCCGCCGTCTATAAGATTGCCTATTTCAAAGATGTCGTTTATGCCGTCGCCGTTGGGGGTTACCGCGTTCGGGAACAGCAGGTAGTCATTTATGATTTGTATTTTGTGCTGAGCTGTGTCGCGGCATTCAACGATGTTGCCGGTGGGGCTTACGTTGTTTACAAAGGCTATGAGTTTTACGAGGTATTCGCCGGGCAGTTCGTCAATGTCGCCGTCCCAAGTGTAGGAGGTGTCCTTGGCTTCGATGGTGGTTACGGTGATGTCCTCGTTTTTGTCGTATTGTATTTCCCACAGGTAGCGGTATTCGGGCAAGTCGGGGGTGGTTTTGTTTTTAAGTTTCACCGATGGCTCTTGCACGCGCGGGAATGTGGGGTTCCATCCGAATTCGGCTCTGGGGCTGTCGTACACGCGTACCAGTTCGGGATAAATGAGCGAGTCTTGGCACCCGTTGTCGGTGATGGCGAACATTTTCAGGCGGTATTCGCCTGGGGCGTACACATGTCGTGGCGAGTGTTCTACCGACACGATGCCGTCGCCGAACTCCCAGCGGTAGCGTGTGGCGTTCATGCTGGTGTTGTTCACCTGCAGGGTGAAAGGCGCACAGCCTTCGATGGGGTATATGTTGGTTTCGAAGTTGGCTGTAGGCTGAGGCGACACGGTAACCACCACGGTGTCGCGGGTGCGGCAGTAGATGCCTTCGTCGTGGTTGGTAACTTCCACCTCATAGGTTGTGGTTTGTCCGGTGAATGCCGGTGTTATTATAACTTGGGTGGAGTCGAAGGTGGGCTCCCACATAAACGAGTAGGTAGGCAGGTGCGAGTGTCTGTCGCCGGCATCGAGGCGTACCTGCTCCACATCGCAGATGGTTACGTCGGGGCCGAGGTTGGGTTGGGGTGTCCACACGGTGGTTATGTTGGTGTTGGTGTCCCACACACAGCCGAACTCATCCACAATGCGTATGCCAATGGGAAATGTGCCGGCGGTGTCGGGGGTGCTTATGCGGCCTTCGGAGCTTGAGAGCAGGTCGATGTTCACACCTTGGCTTGGCGACCATAGTATGGTGTCGATACCCACTTGGTACTCGCAGTCGGATATTTGAATGTTGCACAGGTCCATGCTCCAGCTGAACACCCAGCCGTTGTCCGAACCCCATTGGTCGCAAATTTCGATGGCCCATTGCCCGTTGAGTGGGCATCCCACGAGCGACGAGAAATCGTCGGTGGGCACGTAGTAGCCCAGCTTGTTGGCGTAGTCGCTGGAGTCGGTGGTGCTGAAAGACTGGATGCCGGCGGGGCCGGCGGCACTCTGAAATCCCTGAGGTATGGCGGAGAAGTTATGTGTAACATTAACGTTTGGACCGTTGTTGAGGCATCCGCGGCTGTTGTCGTAATCGCTGTTTAGCGACCAGCAGTAGTTCCAGCCCACGCCGTATGGGTTGTATGATGAGTCGCAGGCCTCGGTAAGTGGCGGATGTATGCGGCTGGTGGTGCTTGTGGAGCCGTCCCAAGTGTGGTGGTTGTTGCCGCCGTATGGGAGCCCAAGGAATTTGCCGCCGCCGCCGCCGCAAGTACCAGAAGGCTGGGCTTTGAGCATTGCCTGGCTGCCGTTGGGGCAAACAATGGCTATGCTTATGTCGCCCATAAATTCGTGCTCCATATTGACACAGATGGAGCATATATCCTCTTTCGACTCCAATTTTTTACCGGAAGGGAACTGGTTGAAGGTAACCGGTGCCTGATAACACTGCACGGCACAATAGGGTCCGTCGGGGATGAAGGTGCGTACCCAGTTGGTGGCCGTGGCCTCGTTTTTGAATTCTATCTTTGACACGTTGATGGTGGAGTTAACGCTGTAGCCCACATCGATAGGTAGCGAAACGCTGTTGCAGATGGTTTGCAACGGGTATATGGTTTTTATTGGGTTTTGTGCCACGCGCACACGCACTTGTTCCAGTTGGGTGGAAGAACATTGTTTTTGGTCGGTAATCATCAGGTTTACCGAAAAGCAGCGCACGTCATTGAAACGGAAGCCGGCTTGGGTGGTGCCGCGTCCGTAGAGCGAGTCGCTTGGAGTGAACGACCATTGGAAAAGTGTTGAGGGGTCGTCGGCGGTGTAGTAGCCGAAGTCGGTGGCATAAACGCCGTGGGCCCGAAACACTATGCTGTCGTGTTTGCAGATGTCGATGGTTTTGTATGCAAGTGTGTCGACGGTGCCGGTTTCGGTGGTGTCGATTTCGTAGGTTAATTTGGTTTGCAGAGGTATGTTGCGTCCGTCAACCACTTTAAAATAGGTGTCTTCGATAACGGGGTAGCTGTTTTCGCAGGGGTAGCCGCAAATAACGTTCATCTCGAAGCCCTCGCCCACATTGTTGTCATCGTTGGTTTTGAAACGCACGGTGAGGCAGCCCGATGTGTTGCTGGTGGTGGGATAAACGCGTTTGTTGAGCAGAGAGTTGGAGTTGTTAGCTTTCATTATCAGGCGGTCGGAAGTGGAGGTGCCGTCGTAGATGAAAATGGTGTCGGTTTCGTGTATGTCGAAGCTGTTGAAATAGAAGCCCATGCGGTAGGTGTTTATCTGGCATGTGCCGCAGAAAGTTATGTGGTAGTCTTTGCCGGCGGAGTAGGCTCTGTTCAGTCCTCCGTCGTCGTACAGGAACGCGCCTTCGCTGGTGATGTTGATGGTTTGCCCGTTGTTGGATGCGTTCAGATTGTATGTTGGTGCTTGGCTACGGGCTACAGACGCCAGCAGTAAAAGTGCCGATATAAGTAGAGTTTTCTTCATTTGTTCTCCCTTTCTGTAACTAATTTTGTTCCAACTGCATGCAGATGTGCATGATAGAGTTGTAATCGCGTAGCACAATGTATCGCACCGATGTGCCGGCGCCAACGCGGAAATAGATGAAATCGTTGTAGTGCAGGGCTTGGAAGTCGTAGAAATTGTATGCGTAGTAGCTGAAAATGTCGAGGTTTATGTTCGCATTTTGTGCGATGTGGGTGCCGGTGGCTTTGCAGGTTACGTCGGAGATGTTGTAAACCACGGCGTTTTGAGGCAGGGTGTCGCTCCAATAGAATGCGTTGTAGGCAAAATTGCAGTAGAACTGTATTTTTTGTTGTGGCAGCTGGTTGTAGTAGCCGGGTACATCGGCAAACTTGGGTTGCACAAGGCTGTCGCAGTTCTGTGCGGTGGCGCTGTTTGTCGCCATAAGCACCGTTGCCAAAATCATCAGCAGCAGCGCTGGTTTGATATTATGTGCGGTATATGAGTGCATTTTGCGTGTCATTTTTGTACATATTTAATATATAGCATTATGTGCTAAACGTTGATTGATAACGTGTTGCAAATATCATCATGTTTGTGTAGCCCATCTGCTCCAATCCGCAAAGATATGATTTTTTTTTGGAAAAAACAAATTAGATTTATGGCAAAGGGCAAAAAAATGCTTCACTTCACAATCGTCCTGAACTCCTTTGCAGGTACCTTTGATAAAGCAAAACTCTCATTTCCGATTTTTTCCGAAATCATAATTCTGTAATCTGAATTAAAAAAAATCGTATCTTTGCAAACGGAATCCAGTGTTCCGATTTTTTACAACCCATTGTAAATAAAACAGATGTCGTTTAAACCGCTTATCAAAAATCCCATTGGCAAGAACAATCCCATCACTGTTCAGGTGCTTGGCATCTGTTCGGCATTGGCTGTTACGGCGCAGATGAAACCGGCTTTGGTGATGGCCATTTCGGTAACGGTGGTAGTGGCTTTTTCGAACCTTATCATCTCGCTGTTGCGAAACACCATCCCGCCACGGATACGCATTATAGTGCAGCTTGTGGTGGTGGCCGCCATGGTTATTTTGGTGGATCAGTTTTTGAAGGCGTTTTTTTACGAAATTAGCAAGCAACTGTCGGTGTTTGTGGGACTTATCATCACCAACTGCATTGTTATGGGCCGTTTGGAGGCTTTTGCCATGAGCCACCGTCCGCTGGAGTCGTTTGTGGATGGCATTGGCAACGGCATAGGTTATGGCGCCATACTGCTGATAGTGTCGTTTTTCCGCGAGCTGTTCGGGTCGGGCACACTGCTGGGCTACAGCGTGATACCCTCCGGTTGGTACGCCGAAAACGGCGGTTTCTACCAAAACAACGGTCTTTTTATTCTGCCGCCGATGGCACTGATTATTGTGGGCGTGGTAATTTGGGTTCAACGCTCGCGCAACAGGGAACTTTGTGAAAAAAACTAACGCCAACGCGTAATGGGACATTATTTCAACATATTTGTACAGTCGGTGTTCGTGGATAACATGATTTTTGCGTTTTTCCTTGGCATGTGTTCGTATCTGGCTGTATCCAAAACGGTTAAGACCTCCTTTGGCCTTGGCGTGGCGGTAACGTTTGTTATGACCATAACGGTGCCTGTAAACTACCTGTTGGACAAATACATACTGCGCGCCGGCGCCCTCACTTGGCTGAGCGAGAGTCTTGGCGGTGTGGACCTCAGTTTCCTTTCGTTCATCATTTTCATTGCTGTGGTGGCCGCCATTGTGCAGATAGTGGAGATGGTGGTGGAACGCTACTCGCCGGCCTTGTATAACACTTTGGGCATTTTTCTGCCGTTGATAGCCGTGAACTGTGCCATTTTGGGTGCTTCGCTGTTTATGCAGGAGCGCGGCTACCAGAACATCGGCGAGGCCACGGCCTTTGCTTTCGGATCGGGCATTGGCTGGCTGCTGGCCATTGTGGGCATCGCCGCCATACGCGAAAAGCTGCGCTACTCGCAAATTCCCACACCCCTGCGCGGTTTGGGCATCACTTTCATCATCACTGGGCTGATGGGCATTGCCTTTATGGCGTTTTTGGGGGTCAAGTTTTAAGTTATTTATCAGATAATGAAACGATTGCAGCCACCAACAAACAATCTCCGTTTTGCTTTGGCAGGATGTTTGCTTTGGTTGCTGGTGTTTTTCGCCGAAAGGCTGGCACTTTTGCTACTGAACTGCGCCAACCTTGCCGACTGCACCTTTTCGCAAATGGCCGGATGTTCGTTGTCGGCCTGCGTTTCGACCTTGTGATATGCTGCTACCTGCTTATCGTGCCGATAGTGCTGCTGACCGTTGAAACCTTTGTGGGACGTAAAATTGCCGCTTTACGAACGGCAACTTTCGTTGTGTCGGTGGTTTGCATGGTGCCGGTGTTGCTTATTGTGGCAGCCGATATTCCTTATTTCCAACATTTTGGCAACCGTTTCAACGCCACCGCGTTCGACGGGTTGGTGGGCAACTTTGGCACGATACTTAGCATGATTGCCACAGAGCCGGCATACGTGCTTATGCTGCTGCCTGCCATTGCCGTTGGCGCAGGGCTATGGTGGGCCACCCGTAAGGTGCTGCGCTTGTTGCCCGCTCCGGAGAAAGGGCACCTCGTGGCCAAAAGTCTTTACACCCTGCTGCTGTTGGCACTGCTGTTTTTCGGAATGCGGGGCAACGCAAATTTCAACACGCGTCCCATTCAGCCGGGACTGGCGTTTTTCTGCAACAACCAAACTCTGAACCAATTAGGCCTGAATCCCTGCTATGTTCTGATACGCAGCCTCTCGCGTCAGGACCAAGTGGATATCACCTTCTGCAACGACAGCACGGCAATTGCCAATGTGCAACGACAATTCGGCATATCGCAACCCGATTCTGATTTTCCGATACTTCGAAAAATAGAACCTTCGGGCAAGGAACATCGCTACAACGTGGTGTTTGTGATAATGGAGAGCATGTCGGCCAACAACCTGCAACGCAACGGCTACCCCAAGGCCATTGCGCCTTTCCTCGACTCTATCATCGGCCACAGCCTGTATTACGAGAACTGCTACACTACCGGCGACCGCACCTGCTTGGGCACCTACTCCTCGCTGGTGTCGTACCCCACCATCATGGGGCGCCACCCTATGTACAACACCCCAATACGCACTTTCAACAGCATGGCCTACGAGCTGAAGAGATGCGGCTACTCCACAACTTTTTTCGTTGGGCACAACAAGAATTTCGACAACACCAACGCTTTTATGATGGCCAACGGCTACGACCGCCTCTACTCCGAGGAGGATTATCCCGCCAAGGAGCGGAAAAACAGCTACGGCGTGCCCGACGACTACCTGTTCCGCTATGCCACCGCCAAGCTCGACTCCCTTTCGGGGACAGGCAAGCCGTTTTTTGCCACCATACTCACCGTGAGCAACCATCCGCCATACTACATTCCAGACAAATACAAAACCTCCGACAAAGCTGAGTGGGAACAGGCTGTAACTTTTGCCGACGACGCCATGCGGCAGTTTGTGGCACAGGCCTCCACACGCCCTTGGTTCGACAGCACAGTGTTTGTTTTTGTGGCCGACCACGGCAATTCGCTCGACAATAGCTACCCCCTGGCACTCAGTTATTTCCACTCGCCTTTGATTTTCTACGCACCTGCCATTTTGCCTCCCGAAACCAGTGATGAAATGGCTTCGCAGACCGACATTTTCCCCACGGTGATGGGCATTCTGAACCTGCCTTATTACAATAACACTTTCGGCATAGACCTGAGGCGCGAAAAACGCTCTTACGCCAGTATGATGAACGGCACAGGCTACGGTATTATCGGCAAGGAGTGGTATCTGGTGAAACTTGCCGACGCCGACCGGCCGTACCTTTATCATTACCGCACCGGCTCTCCGGCCGACAGCCTTTCTGTCCACCCCGAAGTGGCCGACAGCATGCAGAATTACTGTTTTGCACAATGGCAGGCAGTGCAGTACTTGTTGCGTACCGGCAAAACTCTTTTCCGACACTGAAAAGCTTGTTGTGTTGATTATCGCAAGAATCGCGAAACTTCTATTCTGTTGCCGTTCAGCACAATGGCGGTTTTCCAGTTGCTTTCGCCGAAAGTTTTCATTTCGGTAGCTTTTTCACGGTTGGTGGATATGTAATTGGTGGTGTCGCTATCCATATATCGGTAAAGTGCTTGTGTACTATGTTGTAAATCAGAAATGTATAGCCATTTATGGTCAACCACGCCGTATTTGTCGCCATTCATAAAATAGGCATATTTGCGGGGCTGTTTCGTTAGGTCCATGCCAAAGGTGCTATTGTTGTAGCCTATGCCCATAAGTCCCATAAGTGTTGGAAACACATCCACTTGCGATGCCACCTGCTCGTATGTTTTCGGCTGGATAAGGCTTGGGCAGTATATGATAAGTGGCACATGCACAAAATCGAGCGATATTGGATATGGTGTGTCACATGGTTTGCCGTGGTCGCCCAAAAACACGAATATGGTGCTGTCGTACCATGGTTTTGCAGAAGCCTTTTTCAGAAAATCGCCGATGGCAAAGTCGGCGTATTCTATTTCTTTTTCCTCGTCGTTGTAGTTGGGGTGTGCGGGGGTGTATATGTTGCTTGGCGGCAACACAAAAGGCAGGTGGTTGCTAACGGTGAGCACGTTGATAAAGAAGGGTTTTCCTTTGGCATACATACCGTCGATGAGCTGCATGGTGTGTGCAAAAACCAAGTGGTCGGGGATGCCCCAAGTGTTGGCCACTTCGCTTTTGGGGTAGTCCTCGAGCGAGAGCAGAGTGTCGATACCATTTGCACTGCAAAAGCCGTACAGGTTGTCGTAGTCCCTTTCGTGGGGAATTACTGCCGCGGTGGAGTAGCCGTTGTGTTGCAATACCGACGGCAGACTTTCGTATGGGCGGAGCGGTGTGGCATACAGAGGATTGCCCGGCCACATGGCGGGAAATGCCGTGAGGGTGCTGAAAATGCCGTAGCAAGTGCGGGTGTTCTGCGAGTAGAAAGTATTGAAAAACAGACCGTTGTCGGCAAGCGAATCAAGTGTTGGCGTTATGTTTTTGATGTTGCCGAAGTGGGCCATGTTGCCGGCTTTCATGCTTTCCATCAGTACCACCACAATGTTGTAACGTTTTGTAGGGCTGTTGGCCGGCACTTTCCTGCTGAGAGGGAAACCATCATCGGAGGGTTCTGTTATGCCCAGTTGCCGTTGCACTTCGGCCAAGGCTTTGTCAGCATCGACATCGGCAAAATAGTTGTTGGCCATTTTTTCGCGTGCACTGCGTATCAGCACGTAGTTGGGATTGAGTCCCAGCTGGTTCAGGAAATGGTTGCTGCAAAAAAATGCGTCGTTAAGCGTGAGAGGTTTGCGGCTAAAATCCACCCTGCCTCTCATGCCAAAAAACACAAGCACTATCAAAAGCACTGAAAACCCCGTTTTTTGCAACCATTGGCCACGATCGAACGATTTGGTGATGTCCAGAATTTTCCTGAGCACTATCACAAAAAGCACCGAAAGTCCTACAAAAGGTATCAGATATACCAAAAACTTGGGTTCGCTTAAAATCATTTTTGCAACATTGCCCGCATTGCCCGCAGTAAATTCGTTGAGAGCCGAAACGTTGAAACGTGTAACAAACTCGCCGTAATATGGGATATCGGCAGCGCAGACCAGAAAAGCCACACACGACAGAATAGAGATGAACCAAAGCAGTGAAAGTTTCAACGGATTTGGCATTTTGCCGGCAAAATCGGTTGCAATAAGTGTCAAAACCGGGATCGTTATTATGTATGTAATGGTGGTGGTGTCGAAACGCAGACCGTTTGCAAAGGCCATCAGCACCTCGCCAAAGGAGGCACCCGACACGCTGTCGAGATTCACCAAAAAAAGCAGCAGCCTGAAAATAAAGAAGACTGCAAGTATCAGCAAATAAATGAAAACCGAAATTTTGAAACTTTTCATATCTTTTTGGGGGCAGCACTGCTGTTTCTGCTTTGTTTGTTCAAATGTTTGAAAATCGAGACGATAAATAATCTGGATTGTCGTATGGTAATAGAATGGCTAAGTGCTAAATGCACTGCTATTCTGTGCCTTTTTAAATGATAATCCGTTTTGCAAAGATACACTTTTTTCGGATATGACTGCATAAAAATCCTTTCCACAAAAAGCATTATTTTCGATAAAGAGCGTAAAAATTACGTCAAAAATCACAAAAACATTTGTCAAACCGACTCAAATTTTCACCTTTTTTAAGTCCAAATATAATGAATATTGTATTTTTAAACATCAGATACACAATAAGTTATAAAAAATATGTAAAAAAAACACAAAAAAATTTGGTCAATTCGGGAAAAGGTTGTAATTTTGCGTTGTAATTACACTAAACAAATAATGCAAAAAATGGAAGAACAAAAATACACATACCAATATCCCCATCCTGCGGTTGCCACCGACTGTGTGGTGTTTGGTTTCGACGGTAAAAAAATCCGCATACTGCTTATCAAGCGCGGAGTGGAGCCTTTCGAGGATATGTGGGCGTTTCCTGGCGGCTTTATGCGTATCGACGAGACTGTGGAAGAATGTGCCCTGCGCGAGCTGGTGGAGGAGACGGGTTTGGAGCTTGCCAAGATGAAGCAGCTGGGCGTGTTTTCGGACATCCACCGAGACCCGCGCGAACGTGTCATCTCCGTGGCTTTCTACGCCTTGGCCAAAAGTGCCGAGGTTAAAGGTGGCGACGATGCCGCTCAGGCACAGTGGTTTGCCCTCGACGAAGTGCCACACCTCGCTTTCGACCACGACTACATTCTGCGTCAGGCCATGCGCAAGATAAAGGAGGACATACATTTCGAGCCAGTGGGGTTCGACCTTCTGGGCGAAAAATTCACCATGCCACAGCTGCAACGGCTCTACGAGGAAATACTTGGCGTACATTTCGACCGACGCAATTTCCAGAAAAAAATGCTGCTTACCGGTGTGCTCGAAGATGCCGACGGATGCAGCGAGCCAATGTTCAACGAAGAAACGGAGCCTACATATTATGGTGCGCACGACGAGATGAAATCTATGTCCATCGACAGCCTTTTTGGAAGTTCCGACGTGCGCTACAGCAGCCAGCCTGCAACAGAAAAACATCAGCGCGGACGCAAGGGCAAACTGTTCCGGTTCAACAAAGAAAAATACGACAAATACAAAGAAAACAACGAGTTCCGTCTGGAATTCTGACAAATAAACAATGGGTCAAACAATTAAAAATCAAAAAAATTATGAGTATCTTTAACAGAGACAGAAACGAAAAAAGAGAAACTGTGGGCGCACCTGCTCCCGTACCAACAGCCGAAGGCAAACAGCAGATTTTCAATCTGATAATATTGGACAAAAGCGGTTCTATGAGCAGCATTGCCGGAGCGGCCATCATGGGTTTCAACAAAACCATCGAGGGCATTCGCGAAGCACAGGAACAGAACAGAGACACTCAGATACAATATGTTACATTATTGCCGTTCTGTGCTTGTTCCATGGATTATATTTACGAAAACACACCGGTGGAAGATGTGAAAGATCTTACCCCACGCGAATATCGTCCTTGCTGCGGCACCCCGCTGTACGATGCCATGGGGTTCAGCCTTAACCGCCTGCTGGAGCAGATTAAGGACCTGCCCAACGCCACTGCCGTGGTTACGGTGATTACCGACGGTATGGAAAACGCATCGCGCGAATACACTGGAAGCGCCATAAAAGCCCTCGTGGAACGTATGCAGAGCGAGGAGGGCTGGAATTTTGCCTACATCGGCACCAATCAGGATGTGGAACGCGTGGGCAGAGACCTGTCCATCAGCAACACCATGTCGTTTGTGGACGACAGCGAAGGCATGCAGATGGCATGGGAGAGCGAACGCAGGTCGAAAATGCGTTACTACAGCCGTATGAAAGCCGAATTCTGTGCAGAAGCGTCCATGTCGCCCGTTGAGCGTAAGCTAAACAAGGCAAGAATGAACCGCGAAAACAGGAACTACGAGGAACTTGCAGCTTATTCGCACCGTTTTACACCATATAACATAGGCCATCTGAACAACAATGAGATTTTTGTGTTCGGCAGCAATGCCGCAGGCGTCCATGGCGGTGGAGCGGCACGTGCAGCTGTTGAAAAATTCGGTGCCATAATGGGACAGGGCGAAGGACTGCAGGGACAGAGCTACGCCATTCCCACCATGGAAGGGCTGGGCAACACAAGAGATGCAGTGCAGAGATTTATCCAATTTGCCGACAGCCATCCGGAGATGACGTTTCTCGTAACTCGCATTGGATGTGGCGTGGCAGGATACTCGCCAAGAGAGATAGCCCCGATGTTTGTAGATGCTACAAGAGTAAAAAATATCTTCTTGCCAAAAGATTTTTGGGAAGAGATAATATAAAAGCAAAAAACTTAAAACTTTACAGCAATGTTAGGAGCAATAATAGGCGACACCGCCGGATCGGTGTACGAATTCAACAACATCAAAACCACCGATTTCCCGTTTTTCAGTCCTGGCTGCTGCTATACCGACGACAGCATTATGACCATGGCTGTGGCCGAATGGCTTTTGCGCGACCCCGACCACAAACTCGACACGTTGGAGGACTGCATGGTGCGCATGGCCGAGGAGTATCCCTGTCCCATGGGCGGATATGGCGGAGGGTTCAGCCGCTGGCTGTTCCAGCCTGACACAGTGAACACTTACCGCACACATGCCGACTCAGAGGCTTTGACCATTGAGGAAGTGCTTGGCGAAGAGCCGTTTGCCAAAGAAAAGAAAGCCACCAAGCGCCAGCCATACAACTCGTGGGGCAACGGTTCGGCGATGCGCGTCGGCGCAGTGGGTTGGATGTTCGACACCATTGAGGAGACCGAACGTGTGGCCAAAATATCGGCCGAGATAACCCACAACCACCCCGAGGGCATAAAAGGGGCACAGGCCACCGCCGCCGCCATTTTCCTTGCCCGAAGCGGAAAAAGCAAGGATGAGATAAGGCGTTATGTTTCCGACACTTACGCTTACGACCTCGCCCGCACCTGCGACCAGATTCGAAAGGTGTATGGCTGGGAGGCGTCGTGTCAAAGCACTGTGCCCGAGGCTATTGTGGCGTTTTTGGACAGCACCGACTTTGAGTCGGCCATACGCCTGGCCGTTTCGCTCGGCGGCGACAGCGACACCCTCGCCTGCATCACCGGCGGCATTGCCGAAGCCTTTTACAAAGAAATACCTGCCGAAATAGCTTCGCACATGTGGGGCCTCTTGCCCGACGATTTCAGGGAAATCTTGAAAGAAATGGAAACCCGCTCCGACTACAAATTGCCGTCAGGACTCGGAATTGTACAGAAATGAATTGTTTGGTGGAATAAAAAGTGTACTGCCAAACCGAAAGCCGCCCTTTTTCGCAGAAAAAGGGCGGTGCTGTTTTTAGGGCTGGCTTAATTTAGAATACCGTCCAATAAAAGCATATTATAACTGTTAATTATACTCTTTACGTGTGGCAAGCCCCATTCACTTCAATCAACATCTATCATCTAATAATCAAACACCAATAATAAATAATTCCTAAATTATGCAAAAATACTTGCTTTATTGAAAAAAAAACTATATCTTTACCCAAAGTAATAAGCGTCTAACATCCATCTGTGCCGAAGGACACAAAACACGTGGAAACAAGGCGAGAGCCACGGTAAAAACAAAAGAGTAGCCACAAAACACACACAATTATTAATTTAAAAATCACAAACAAAATGAAAAATCTCATCTCAAAAACAAGCGCTATCGCTACTCTATCCTTAGCAATAATTGCAACTGCGAGTATTTTTTTCTCTTGCAACAAAGATAATGAAAACGAATTCAACGACAAAACAACCAGAAAATCTTTATGTTTGGAGGTGCAAAAGCCAATAGCCATAGCAGATGCTAAAGTATTCGAAACATCCGAAATTGAATGTTTTGTCAGCAAAGACGAACTAAAAGAGTTCTTTGAAAACAAATCTCAAATTTATTTAGGAGAACAAATATCTCTGATTGATTTCCAAATAATTGATTACGAAATCGCGAATCCTGACCACCAACCCTTCTGTGAAATTGCTGTTTTAGACCAGTATTCAAACGCTCATACCGCAACTACCCACATCTGAAAGGCTTATGATTTGAACAACTCTGTTTGCTTCTTTTACATAGAAGGCATGAACTTCGCAATGGATAACGAATGGGATTTATCAATCTCCGAATTCACATTTAATGCCATTAGAGTAATCTATAACAATCAAAATAGGGAGACAGAACCAATTTCAGGCGAATTCAAAACCACCCTGTTTAATGAGGCAGCATCTACAATTACTATTGATAACAGTAAAATCATTGGAAGCAAACTCACACTCGATGGAAAACCTATCTCACACAAAGTGCCAGAACGCAGACCGTTTCAATATTTCAACGACGCAGCCAACTTTATGCTAAGTACAAAAAATGACTATGACTGCGTTTCATTATCTATATATGAAGAAAATTCATTAAATGGAGTCGGAACAAGAACTATTTATGTTGTTGAGTATGAAAACAAAGATGAAAACGGGTGCTGTTGGTACGATATCGATTGCATCAATTATTACAATAACCACCATTAAAACAACAAAAAGTCATGAAAAAAATAATATTAACGACAATCAGCATCATATGCTTAGGCTTTGCCTGTGCGCAACAAAAGACAGCTACCTTCAACCATAACACACCAATAACGGACAGTGTGGAACTGAACGGACAGAAATACATCACTGTTTCGTTTCATGCCAATATCGACAAACTGATGTATGTGGTGGAGCAGATTAAAGAATGTGGTTGGGAATTTGCCTCCTGCCAAGCGGAACAAAACAGTTCGATACGTATTTGTGCAAAACACCCGATGAAAGCCAACTCTCCCACACCCGTGCTTTGTATAGGAAAATTCGATTACCCCGACGGTACTGTCAGCTTCGAAGGGGTTACACCCTACGGGAAGAAAAGCGTGCTAACCCGCACTTTCAGAAACGGAAAGCTGGTAAGCGAAACCTCCGACGGCAGGTTATGCACCCCGAAATTCATAATTGCGCCGGATGTAAAGGATGTTTGGTAAATCTTCTTCGCCTGCAAGGGCTCAACGAGCGTGATGCAAAAGGCAGCGCGCTCGTATTTTTTTAGAAGGTAGCTGAAAAATGTCGGTGTCCGATGAAAAAGTAAAAAGAGCCGGTTTTTTAGATTTGATAATCTATGGCAGTCGGGTGCTGCTTTATTGGGCTTGTTTTTTTTATCTTGCATGCTTTACGTTCTTGAAATTCACCGCTTCGCTATCGAAATGTCCACTGGACCTTTCTTCATATTGTCGGACACCAATAGTAATAACTGTACTTATCAGAACTTTGTATCATCAAAAGCTAATAAACGCAATAAAGGTGCCCTCGTTGCCGAAGACACCTTATAGTATGAAAACTTTTTTTCTTATCCTTTGTAGAAAGGCATGCGCACCACAACTGCCTTGAGCAGTTTTTCGCGGATTTTGATATAAATATCGGTGTCCTTTTTGGAGAAAGCCGATTTTACGAGGGCTGTGCCGATGTTTTTGCCGGTAGAGGGCGATGGGCAGCCGCTGCGCACTTGTCCGATGCAGTTGCCTTCGGCGTCGCACACTTCGTATCCGTTGCGCGGTATGCCGCGGTCTATCATCTCGAAACCTACTATTTTTTTCTCCACGCCATTGGCTTTCTGAGCCTCGAAAATGTCGCGGTTGATAAAGTTGTTGCCGTCAACAAATTTGGTGATCCAGCCGAGGCCGCCTTCGATGGGCGAAATCTCGTCGTCAATCTCGTGGCCGTAGAGGCAGAAACCCATTTCCAGACGCAAGGTGTCGCGACAGCCGAGGCCAGCGGGCTTGATGCCGAATTCCTTGCCGGCTTCGAACACGGCGTCCCAAACTTTCTGGGCGTATTTCACGGGGATGTATATCTCGCATCCGCCTGCGCCAGTGTAGCCGGTGGTGGAGAATATCACGTTTTCAACGCCGGCAAATGTTATTATCTGGAAAGTGTAGTATTCCATGTCCACAACGTTGGCGGAGGTGAGTTTCTGCATGGCTTTCAAGGCGTTGGGGCCTTGAACGGCCAGCTGCGCCCATTGTTCGCTTTCGTTTATGAAATCTTCGCCGAGTTTCATACCGCGTTCGGCGGCAATTTTGCTCATCCAATTCCAGTCCTTGTCGATATTGGCGGCGTTGGGAACCATGAAATAGTGGTCGTCGGCAATGCGATAAACCAGCATGTCGTCAACAATACCGCCTTTGCCGTTGGGCAGGCAGGTGTACTGAACTTTGCCGTCGGTGAGGGCGGCAACGTCGTTAACGGTAACGTACTGCATAAATTCTTTTGCCTTGGGACCTTTGGCGCGGAACTCGCCCATGTGCGAAACGTCGAAAACTCCAACGTTGTTTCTTACATTATTGTGTTCAACCACAAGTCCTTCGTATTGAATAGGCATGTTGTATCCGGCAAATTCGGCCATTTTGGCTCCCAATGCTATGTGCAAATCGGTGAAAGGGGTTGTCTTCATTTTTGTAAATATTTATTTTTGTGTTAATTACGGTTGTGAATTGTTTTTTAATGCATTGCAAATGTACATTTTTTTTTTGATTTGCCCAAAAAAAAAAACTTATTTAGACAAAAGTGTTCAATTTTGATGCTTTTTGGCTGAATTGAACAAGCCTAATCAGCCAAAAGTAGCTGTTTTTGATGCGTTTTGGCTGAATAAGGAGTTTACTGGTTGAGTTTCAGCCTGTAATAAACACAGTTCTCATCGCGGAAAAACTCTTTCGCGCCCCAGCGTTGCCAATATTGGTGTGTTTTAAGTCGGTGAAGCACAGGCACAAACACAAAATCGTAGTTGGCTTTCAGCTCTGGCATGATGTTCATCAACATGTGGTAGTTGAGCCGTGTGCCGCGGTATTGCGGAGCCACGATGAACGAAAACACAGCAGTGTAGCGCTGTGCGTTGAGCCGAGCCAGCAGTTCGGGTTGTTCGATGGCTATGAGGGGTGTCTCCTCCTCTATGCGGTAGTCGCTCATGTTGAGCAGGCCAAGCACTTCGCCGCTTTCCTGTTCCATGGCTTTGACGCTCAAAGGCCAGTTGAAATGCAGGTTGGCAACCCAGTCCTCAACTTCGGCTTGGACAAAGCCGTATTGCCGCACCATCCACTCCACGGTGAGGGGCGCGTCGGCCGAGGTCATTCTATTTAAAATGTACGACATTGTATGTTAGCAGTATTTCGGGGTGATACGAGAGTTTGGCCTTGCGCAGACCTTCGAGGCCCATGTCCTCCTCGCGGTTGAGGTACACGTATTGCTGGGGCAGATGCGCTGCAAACTGTTGGTTTATAATAGAAAACAGCCCGTCAACGGTGCGGTCGGCTTTCTCCACGCACACGTCGAAAGTGTCGATGGTTACGGGGGCTCCATAGGTGAAAGCCGCCATGCGGTTGTCTATGAAAATACTTCCGCCAATCATTTCCAGCTCGTCCCAGTGGGTAAAAACGTTTTCCATCACTTGTTGCTCGGCCGAAATGGTGTCGCCGTACGTGGGATTGTTGTCGCCGCGCTCCTTGCGCCACAGGTTTTCCAGTTGCCGGCACTGGTCGAACAAGGCGGGCGACAGCTCGCGGTACTCAAAATTGGGGTGTTCGCTAAGGAACTTGTTCACATGGTTGCGCTTGGCTTTCAGTTTTCCGCCCGAAAGAGCGGCCAAATCCTCGCGGTGGTATATGTAATCGTATTGGTTGCGCATGGGTTCCACAACAATATCTATGCCTTTGGCGCAGGCGTTTTGCTGAAGTTGCAGTGCTGCCGGGTCCTCGAGGCCGAGTAGTGTCAAGTAGCCACCCGAGTCCTCGCAGATGGCCTGCAACAGCTCGCAGGGCGGCGTCCCAGCCATACACACCATATATGCCCGTTTGCCGTCGAGGGTGAAACGCAGCACTACGGCATCGGCTAAAATACACACTTCGGTATGGAACCAGAACTGCCAGCCTATCAGGTTGGCAAAGGTGAAATTGCAGTTGCGCCGCCCGCTATGCAGACTCACGGTCTGATACGCATCGCGGTCGGCAATGGTTAAGGTGTGGAAATCCAGTAGTACGGACATAGGTGTTTACGGAAACGTATAGTGGTTACACAATTTTCTGATATTCAAGATATTGATAACGCAAGCCACTTTTTTCGTCGGTAAAAATCTCCGAAGCGGAAATTTCTTTGAACACGTCGGTGTCGATGGGCGGGAAAAATGTGTCGGCCTCGAAAGTGGCGAAGACTTTGGTGAGATATATTTTGGCAACGAGCGGTAAAAATTGCAGATAAACCGAGGCTCCACCTATAACGAACGGCTGTTCGTCGCTTTTGCAATGTTCCATGGCTTCCTGCACCGAGTGAACCACTTCACATCCCTCATCGCAATAATTCATGTTGTTGGTTATCACTATGTTGCGTCGGTTGGGCAAGGGGCGTTTCGGGAAACTTTCGTAGGTTTTGCGTCCCATTACTATGCAGTGGCCCGTTGTCAGGGCTTTGAAACGTTTCAGGTCGTTGCTGATGTGCCATAGCAGGTTGTTGTCCTTGCCTATGGCCCAGTTTTCGGTCACTGCCACTATCAGGGATAGGTTTTGGTTTTCGGTCATCGCTGTTAGTTTTTCCATTAAAAAGCTGTTGCCTCGCATTATCCAATCAAGACATCAATAACGAGACATCTTTTTTTCGTTATTTTTGAACAAAACAAAATAAAACAAATGCAGATATTATCCGCGTGATTTTCATCATTGAAAGACGCGAAAAGAACAAAATCTTTCGTTTTTTTTGTTTTTTTCAAATGATTTACAATAACGTACAAACGGGGAAAATATTTTTTGATTCTCCCATTTTTGCGTTGGACAAAGGTTGTTTTGGCGTTTGTAACCGAGAATAATGCTGTAAATTTAGCGGTTTCAACCGCTAAATTTACATACAATTTGGCCGTTTGGAAACAGCTGCGCACGAATATTGTGTCTCCTAAATTCCGCAAGTTAAAAAAAATGAACATGCTGGCAGAAAAACAGTGGTGAAGTGCCCGATTCATTCGGATAATTTGCTAAAAAACAGCAAAATACGTTATTTT
>CALGGY010000086.1 GCA_937915785.1 uncultured Bacteroidales bacterium | reverse complement strand
CTCCCATTTTATTTTATCAACTATATTTTAGAAAAAACGTTTTGGACACTATTGGGAAAAAATAGAAAAATTTGAAGAACCAAGGGCTTGCAAAAATAACGAAAAAGTCAGGAGAAACAAAAGGAAGGAAAAAAACAAGCACACTCCCCAAATTTGAGACTATAGATTCCAGCGAAGACGGCAAAGTGCTCGGTCGTTTTAATTTTTCAAAAAACGACTAAAATCCCTTTTCAAGCATCTTTCAACGACAAGAAAAACGCCGACTGTGCAATTCCGATGCATAGCGGCGTTTTTTTTTCTGCAAGTATGAAAAAAAACTTGCTTTTCCCGAAAAAAAATCTTACCTTTGCAAATGGCGAATAAAACCGTAGTGGTATGGCAAAGTCCTGAAAACCATATTGATAGGGGAGGGGTCAAGCGACACTTTCCTTAATATTCGTTGAACAATGCTTTGTAAACATTTAACACACAGTAATATATGACCAAACGCATAAAAAGCGCACTGATTTCAGTGTTTCATAAAGACGGACTCGACAACATAGTGAAAGAGTTGGCCAACAACGGAGTAACCATCTATTCCACCGGCGGGACATGCGATTTTATCCGCAATCTCGGTATAGAAGTGCAGACTGTGGAGTCGCTTACCGGCTACCCGTCGATACTCGGCGGACGAGTTAAAACCCTGCACCCCAAGGTGTTCGGCGGCATACTCAGCCGTCGCGACATGTACTCCGACGGCGAGCAGCTCAAAGAGTACGAAATACCGGAGATAGACCTCGTTATCGTGGACCTCTATCCCTTTGAAAAAACCGTGGCATCGGGCGCTTCGGAGCAGGACATCATCGAAAAAATCGACATAGGGGGCATCTCGCTTATCCGCGCCGCGGCCAAAAATTTCGCCGATGTGATGATTGTCCCCGACATGGAGCATTACGCCGAGTTCCTCGACATCTACCGCAACGGCGAAGGCTGCACCACCCTCGAACAGCGCCGACGCTTTGCCACCTACGCTTTCGGAGTGTCGTCGCACTACGACACCGCCATTTTCAACTATTTCAACCGCCAAACCAACCTGCCGGTGTTCAAATACGACAGCTGCCATGCCAACACCCTGCGCTACGGCGAAAACCCTCACCAGAAAGGCTTCTTCTTCGGCGATTTCGACGCTTGTTTCTCCAAACTCAACGGCAAGGAAATTTCGTACAACAACCTTATGGACATAGAGGCTGCCGTTAACCTTATCGACGATTTCTCGGACACCACCTTCGCCATACTCAAGCACAACAACGCCTGCGGAATAGCAAGTCGCAACACCGTTTTTGAAGCATGGACCGACGCCCTTGCCGGCGACCCCGTGTCGGCTTTCGGCGGCATTCTCATCACCAACCGCACCATCGACAATGCTGTGGCCGAAGAGATGAACAAAATTTTCTTCGAAGTGTGCATTGCCCCCGAATACACCGACGAGGCTCTGGCAATACTCAAAGGCAAGAAAAACCGCATCATACTGCTCCGCAAAAACGCCCAGTACAACGACCGCGTGTTCCGCTCGGTGCTCAACGGCGTGCTGGTGCAGGACAAGGATACCGTGGTGCCCACCGTGGAGGAGATGACCCAAAGCGTTACTTCCACGCCCATCAGCAAAGCCACCGCCGAGAACCTCGTTTTCGCCACCATCTTGGTGAAACATACCAAAAGCAACGCCATAATATTGGCCAAAAACAAACAGCTGCTGGCTGGCGGCACCGGCCAGACCTCGCGTGTGGATGCACTGAAACAGGCCATCGAAAAAGCTGGAAGCTTCGGTTTCGACCTGCATGGCGCCGTGATGGCCTCCGACGCTTTCTTCCCCTTCCCCGACTGCGTGGAGATAGCCCACAACGCCGGCATAGTGGCAGTGGCTCACCCGGGCGGCTCCATCCACGACCAAGACTCCATCGACTACTGCGAGAAAAACGGCATGGGCATGGCCATTACAGGCAAACGTCATTTCAAACATTGACAATGCTTTTCAAAAAAATAAACAAAAAATTGTTTTTTTTGTAACCTATTCACATTATTGACGTAACAAAGAACGATTGTTTAAAAAAAATAGAACGACACAAAAAAAATGGGAGCATTTCAGATTTTCAACAAAGAAATTGCCATGGATTTGGGAACCGCCAACTCCATATTGATGTACAACGACAAAATGGTGATAGACCAGCCGTCGGTTGTAGCCATAGACACCAACAAAGACAATAAGATAATAGCCGTTGGCACCGAGGCCGCCCGTTACGAAGGCCGCGAAAACGAGCATATACGAACCATACGTCCCCTTAAGGGCGGTGTTATCGCCGATTTTGAGATGGCTCAGCACCTGATTCGCGAATTCATAAAAATGGCCAATATCAGCCGCAGCCTCCTTTCGCCGGCACTGAAAATGGTAATATGCATCCCTTCCGGAATTACCAATGTTGAGCAACGTGCTGTGCGCGAATCGGCAGAACAGGCAGGAGCCAAGGAAATTCGTATGATACACGAACCGATGGCAGCTGCAATAGGTATCGGTATCAACGTTACCGAACCCGTAGGACACATGATTGTCGACATCGGAGGCGGTACAGCCGAAATAGCCGTTATCTCGCTGGGCGGCATTGTGCGCAACAAATCCATACGCATTGCCGGCGACGAGTTCAACGAAAATATCATCGAATACATGCGCAAAATCCACAGTCTGCACATTGGTGTGCGTACTGCCGAACAGATAAAGATAAAAGTGGGTTCTGCCGTTAGCGAGCTGCCCGAACAGGATGTGCCCGAAGATTATGAAGCCCGTGGCCGCCATGTATCCACAGGTATTCCCGAAACACATCTGGTTTCGTACAAAGAGGTGGCCAACGCCATCGACAAATCGATAAGCCGCATAGAGGGCGCTATACTCGAAGCCCTTTCGGACACCCCGCCCGAACTGGCTGCCGATATTTACGAGTCGGGTATCTACCTCGCAGGCGGTGGAGCTCTGTTGCGCGGACTCGATGCCCGTATTGCCGAACGTACGAAACTAAAAGTCCATGTGGCCGAAGACCCGCTGCGCGCCGTGGCCCGTGGAACAGCAAAAGCACTCAAAAACCTCGACAAATACGACTTCTTGATAAAATAATTTTGTGTGTTCTATAAATGTTTTTGTTTGACACCTGCGTCGGAAAAGATGCGGGTGTTTTTTTATTGTCGCTGGCGATGAACAATGTACAATGTACAATGTACAATGTACAATGTACATTGAAAAATCGACAATCGAAAATTCCTGCTCACTTAACTCCCAACTCCCAACTTCCAACTCCCAACTTCCAACTGCTAATTGGTTCAGTGTGCTTCCAGCCAGTTGTTTCCAGTTTCCACGCCCAGTTCTATTGGAACTAACAGCGGCAGGGCGTTTTTCATCTTTTCGGTAACGATGTCCTTGACCTCGTCGAGTTCGGGTTTGAAAACGTCGAACACCAGTTCGTCGTGCACCTGCAGAATCATTTTTGATTTCAGGCCGCGTTTTCCGAACTCTGCAAAGATATTGTTCATGGCAATTTTTATCATGTCCGCCGAAGTACCTTGTATGGGCATGTTCACGGCGTTGCGTTCGGCAAAGCTGCGCATGTTGTTGTTGCGCGAGTTGATGTCGGGCAACGGGCGACGGCGGCCAAGCAGAGTTTCGGCGTAGCCGTGCTCGCGAGCGGTGGCAATGCAGCTGTCGATATATTTTTTGATGTCGGGGTATTGCACAAAGTACTCGCTTATAAGCTCTTGCGCCTCCTTGCGTGGTATGCCGAGCTGTTCGGCCAGACCAAAGGACGATATGCCGTAAATGATGCCGAAATTTACCGATTTGGCTTTGCGCCGAAGGTCTTTCGACACCTCTTCGATGGGCAGCTTGTATATTTTTGCGGCAGTGGCGGCGTGTATGTCAAGGTTTTGGTTGAAAGCGTGGCACAGATGTTCGTCGCCGGAGAGCGAGGCTATTATGCGCAGCTCTATCTGCGAGTAGTCGGCGGCAAGCAGTGTGTATTCGTTGTTGCGGGGGATGAAAGCCTTGCGAATTTCGCGTCCGCGCTCGGTGCGTATGGGTATGTTTTGCAGGTTGGGATTGCTGGAGCTGAGGCGTCCGGTGGCAGTAACTGTCTGGTTGAAGATGGTGTGCAGACGTCCGTCGGCGGGGGATATAAGCTTGGGGAACGAGTCCAAGTAGGTGCCGATGAGTTTCGACAACGAGCGGTACTCCAATATGAGTGCCACAATGGGGTGCTTGTCGGCGAGCTTTTGCAGCACGTCCTCGGCGGTGGAGTACTGTTTGGTGGCTGTTTTTGGCGGCTTGTCCACAATTTTCAGCTTTTCGTAAAGCACTTCGCCGAGCTGTTTTGGTGAGTTGATGTTGAAACTGCCGCCGGCGTGGCCGTAAATCTGTTTTTCAATCTCGCCAAGCTCTTGCTGAAGCTGTGCCGAGTATTGTTTCAGGTAATCTGTGTCGATGCGAACGCCTTCGTTTTCCATGCTCAAAAGCACGTCAACCAGCGGTAATTCGATGTCTCGGAACAGTTTGGTGTTGCCGGAGGTTTCCAGCTCTTGACGTAGCAGGGGGTAGGTCTGTAGCAGCATGTTGGCCGTTTGGCAGGCGTATTGCTTCAGGGTGATGCGGTTTTCGTTGGCAAAAGTTGTGGCGTCGGTGCGTGGCACTTTTTTGGTGAAAGTGTCAAAATCGAAAGGCTCCATGTTGAGGTAGCCGCGGAAAATGTAGTCGGCGCTGTGGCGTGATTCGGAGTGCAGCAGATAGTGAGCTATGGTGATGCAGAAAAAACTGCCTTTCGGCTCGATGCCTATCGTTGCCAGCTGTTTTTTGCACTGTTTCAGGTCGAGGCAAATTTTGTCGGCAATGTCGATGTTTAGTAGTTGTTCAACAGTTTTTAAATCAGTGTTTTGATTAATGTCAATTAAAGTTGTTTCTAAGTTTGGTGAGGCTATGGCAATGCAGGGTATGACGTTCCAAATTTGTGGTATGTGGAAAGCCATGTAGTCGCTATTTTTCAGCTGTTCTGCCAAAGCCGCAATTTCGTCGGTCGAGGATATGGCGCGGTATTTTGTGATTGGGGTGGCTGTGGTTTGTGCAGGCTGGCTGCCGAACAGGTCCAGCTGGTCGTTGTCGAAGAGCGTGGGCTGCGATGGTTTGGCGTTGGCAGCCGGTTGCGGAGCCGGACTCTGAAGCATGGTTATCAGTTCGGGCGAGGTCGTGGAATAGTGGGTGAAAATGCGTTTGGCAAGGTTGCGGAACTCCAGTTCGTCCATCAGTGCCTTGAGGGTTTCGAAATTGGGTTCTGCAATGCGAAACGCCTCTTGGTCGAAGTCCACAGGTGCGTCGAGGGCTATTGTGGCAAGCTCTTTCGAAAGCAGTGCCTGCTCGGCGTATTGCTCCACAAGGTTGCGAATTTTATCGTTTTTTATTTCATGGAAGTTTTGCACAAGGTTTTCCACGCTGTCGAACTCGGCGATCAGCTTGGCGGCAGTTTTCTCTCCCACGCCCGGAATGCCCGGAATGTTGTCGATGGAGTCGCCCCGAAGTCCCAGAATGTCGGTTACTTGCGAGCAGCGTTTCACGCCAAATTTCTCTTGTATTTCGCCAGCGCCCAGTACCTCGTCCTTGTGTCCCATGCGGCCGAAACGGTAGATTTTTATGTTGTCGGTAACAAGCTGTCCGAAATCTTTGTCGGGAGTTGCCATAAGCACCTTAAAACCAAGTTTTTCGGCCTTGTGGGCAAGGGTGCCTATAACGTCGTCGGCCTCGTATCCTTCGCAGGTGGCAATGGGTATGTTGAAAGCCGTTATCATCTGCCGGATGTAAGGCAGTGCCAACTGTATGTCCTCCGGCATTGAGTCGCGGTTGGCTTTGTATTCGGCAAAGCGTTCGTGGCGAAATGTAGGTGCGGGGAGGTCGAAAGCCACGGCCATGTGTGTGGGTTTCTGGCTCTGCATCAGCTCGAAAAGGGTAGTGGTGAATCCCATTATTGCCGAGGTGTTCAGTCCTTTGGAGCTGATGCGTGGGTTGTGGCTAAGGGCGTAGTAGGCACGATAAGTTATTGCCATACCGTCGAGCAGTAATAGCTTGTTGTCCATGGTGTGGGGCGTTTTATTTAAAGTATTTATTTAAGTGCGTTTTCGGTAAGGGCGTCGTACTCTTTGCGGTTGCGCAGTATGTTGCAAGCCAGATAAACGGCGCTGCGGAACGACTGTTCGGAGGCTTTGTCCTTGCCGGCAATTTCGTAGGCGGTGCCGTGGGCGGGCGATGTGCGAATGTATGGCAGTCCGGCGGTGAAGTTCACGCCTTCGGTGAACGACATCAGTTTGAAGGGTATCAGGCCTTGGTCGTGGTAAAGTGCCAGAACGCCGTCGAAATGGTTGAACTCCGATGATCCGAAGAAACCGTCGGAAGGGTAGGGGCCGTAAACGAGCATGTTTCTGTTTATGGCCTCCTGTATGGCGGGCGCCACCACACGCTGGTCGTCGTCGCCAATGACGCCGTTGTCGCCTGCGTGGGGGTTGAGTGCAAGCACGGCAATTTTTGGGCGTGTGATGCCGAAATCGCGTTTCAGCGACTGGTTCATTATGCCGATTTTTTCCAGCAGCAGCTCTTTGGTGATGGTGTTGGGCACTTCGCGCAGGGGCAGGTGGTTGGTAACGATGCCTATGCGTATGCGGTCGCACACCATCATCATGAGGCTTTTGGTGCCGAATTTCTGCGAGAGGTATTCGGTGTGTCCCGGAAAATCGAAGTCATTCGACTGTATGTTCTTTTTGTTGATGGGGGCCGTTACAAGCACGTCCACATCGCCGTTCATAAGGTCTTCGCAGGCGCGTTCCAAGGCGAGCGACGAAAGCTGTCCGGCCACTTCGGTGGATTTGCCAACGTCGATTTTTACCTCCTCGTTGGTGATGTTGATGATGTTGAACTTGTTGGCTTGCAGGCTTTTGACATCGCGGGCATTGACAAAAGTGAGGTCGTTTTGCGCAAGCAGGTTTTTGTGGTAGGTGGCCACTTTCGACAATCCGTATAGCACCGGGGTGCAGTGTTCGAACATGCGGCTGTCGGCAAAGGTTTTCAGTATTACTTCGTATCCCACTCCGTTGATGTCGCCGTGGGTTATGGCTATTTTTATTTTTTCTTGCATAATGCGTTGGTTTTATTGTGTGTTATGTAGCTGGCAAAGGGTGTTTTTGCACAAATGCCACCTTTTTTGCCAATCTGCAAAGATACGATTTTTTTTGCTAATGGGCAAATGGTTTGTTCTTTAGTTTGAAAAAATGGCTTCGGTGTGGTTGTGGTTTGAAAAAATATGGTCTGCATTGACTACAAGGCAGTGCTTGGTAATTGTCGTGGTGTCTTGCCCCGCCGCAACTTCACAGCGCAGATCAGTGCGTAAGTTGCGGTCGGAGGACTACCACATCGAAAGCGCCGCCAAAACGGTAGAATCGCTCAAAGTGGTGTGTGTGGAATGTATATGCAGATTCGGGTACAGTGTGGAGGAAAAAAATGTGCCTGTGCTAGTCACTCAACCATTTCTAAAATCTGTTTTTTGTCTGATGAAAGAGTTAAAATCGAAGCGGTTTTGATATAGTTTTTTTTGTCCTTGCAATAGTGATAGGCAAATTTTAGCAACTCTAATTTGTCCTTGTCGAAAATTACGATAGAAACAAGTTGTTTTATTTGGGAGGCAGTTAGTTTGTTGGCTGAAATGATTTTCTTTATGGCCTTTTTCATCTCTTCTTGGTTGTGAAGGGCTTTTACGGCTTCGACATATTCGTCGATTTGGCTTTTTTCTTTTGGTTTTGATGGTGGATTGGGTTTTGTCGTTTTCTTTTCTTTCTCCATTTTATTGAGAAAATATTCTCGATTTTCGTCGTAGCTGAGGATGGTTAGTGTTTTGGAAAAATTCTTTTTGTCGTTGCTTTTTGCAAAAGCGTATTTCAACATTTCGAATTTGTCTTCTTCAAAGTACAGTATTTCCACCAATTCAGCAAGTTGCGAAGATTTCAGATTGTTTGTTGAGATAATCTTTTTTATGGCAGCTTTTCGTTTTTCATCGGTGTGTTGCTCTTTTACGGTGGCCATAAGTTCATCGAATTTGCTTTTGCTGCAAAATCTTGAAGGTGATGCGGGCGTGACTTTTTCTGCTTGGGGTTTGGCTGCCGTGGCACTTTTTTGTGCCGGTTGTTTTCTTGATGTTTTCGATGTTTCATCATCGTCGTATTGGGGTTTTACGCCTTTGCATTTTTCTTCCACTTCCACTTCGAAAGCACGTGCGCTTTTCAGCACAATTTTCTTTTTATCAGCTTTCACGGTGTAGTATTTGTGTGTGGATGTAAGCACCACTTTTTCGGCTTTCGATTTGGCAATGGTGCCGTTGCCATAGTCGATGGTGATTTCCAGCAGCGACCGGGCATCTTCGTCAACGGGTATGTCGATAATTGAAATTGACGACTCGGAATGGGAGTTTTGGAGTATGTTGTCCAGATATACCCAGAATTTCAGTCCCCCGGTGGATTGTATACTGATTATTTTCTTTGTGCTGCTACTGAAAAGTGCTTTGGCAATTGCTCGTATCAATCCCATGGAATTTTGGTTTTAGAAGTTTGACATATTTGGTGAAATATGATGCAAAGATACAAAAAATCTGTATAATTGAAAAAAAAATGGAAAGTTTTATATGGGGATATCTGACATTTGCCCACTGGGAACTTCTTAATCCCCGGAAATTCGGCGATTAAACAATCAACTGTCAGCATAGATTGTGGAGCATGGCGGAGTCGAACCGCCTACCTTTTCGTTGCGAACGAAACGCTCTACCTGATGAGCTAATGCCCCGTTTTTTAAAAGGGAGGACAACTGTTTTGGCGGTCCTCCCATGGTGTGATGAAAAAAAATCAAAAATTATTTGTTCACTTGGAATTTTTTGTTGCCGGTTTTGAAGAAATCGGCAATCTGGTTAGCGGCAGCGATGCCGGCGTTGATGTTGGCTTCTTCGGTCTGGGCACCCATTTTTTTAGGTGTGGCGAAGTAGCGGCCTTCGAATTTTGCGAATTCGTCGTTGGCGTCGGGCATTATGTCTGTGATGTATTTGAGGTCGGTGCGTTCGGCCATGAGCTTCAGCAGACCGGCTTCGTCGATGACTTCCTTACGCGCGCTGTTTACCAGTATGCCGCCTTTGTGCATCTTGCCAACGAGGTTGTAGTTGATGCTTTGTTTTGTTTCGGCGGTGGCGGGGATGTGGAGGCTTACCACGTCGCAGGTCTCGAACAGGGCCTCTTGGTTAGCCACTGCTTTGGCCATGCCGCTGGCGTTGATCTGGTCGGCGCTGAGGAATGCGTCGTAGGCGTAAACGTCCATACCGAAGCCTTTGGCTATGCGGGCCACGTTGCGTCCCACGTTGCCGAAAGCGAGTATGCCGAGTTTTTTGCCCATAAGTTCGGAGCCGCTCTTGCCGTTGTAGAAATTACGCACGGCGTAAACGAGCATACCCATCACCAGTTCGGCAACGGCGTTGCTGTTCTGGCCAGGGGTGTTCATGGCCACAATGCCTCGGGCTGTGCAGGCCTCGAGGTCGAGGTTGTCGAAGCCGGCGCCGGCGCGAACCACTATTTTTAGGTTCTTGGCGTGGTCTATCACTTCTTTGGTAACTTTGTCGGAACGAACGATCATGGCGTCAACGTCGGCCACGGCTTTGTAAAGGTCGTTCACATCGGTGTATTTTTCGAGGAGGGCAAACTCGTAGCCGTTTTCCTCTACTATTTTCTTGATACCGTCAACTGCCACTTTGGCAAACGGTTTTTCTGTTGCAACTAATACTTTCATGATTAATAATTAGTGAACTGTGATCAGTGAGCTGTGATCTGTAATCAAGGGTTCGCCTTTCAACAGTTCTGTTTGTTTTCTAAATAATTAATGAATCCTGACAATAACTTTCTCACATTGCTTATGCTCGCATCAATTTTTTTGCGTCGTTTACATATCCCAACTCCTTGGCTATTACCAGTTGGGTATCCACTTCCGACAGTGAGCCCATTGCTATCCAGCAGAATCGTATGAGTTCTTTGTCGCTGTTTCTGCCACAACCTTCGGCTATGTTGGACGGTATTGAAACCACTGCACGCCTGAACTGCGAAGTCAAACCGAACTGTTCCGATGTCGGGAAGTCGGCGGAAAGAGTATATGCTTTTTTTACGAGTTTTATACTTTCTTTCCAGACGTTTAAATCGCGATGGTGCATAGCGTTGTGAAAAAAAATGAAATCTGTGAACTATAACCGTTCTTTATCACTGATCACAGTTCGCAGATCACTACAAAACTATTTGTTTTGTCTTTCAAAATCTTGCATGCACTGAACGAGAGCCTCGACAGCTTCGATGGGGCAGGCGTTGTACAGGCTGGCGCGGAAGCCGCCTACGCTGCGGTGTCCTTTGATGCCCACCATGCCGCGTTCTTTGGCGAAAGCCATGAAAGCGTCCTGTTTGTCCTCGTAGCCGGGAGCCATCACAAAACAGTGGTTCATTATGGAGCGGCTTTCTTTTTCGGCGGTTCCGATGAACATGCTGTTGCGGTCAATCTCTTCGTACAGGAGGTTGCTCTTCTTGACGTTGATTTTGTTCATCTCTTCAACGCCACCAAGTTCTTTGACCCATTTCAGGGTTTCGTACATCATGTAGATGTTGATTACCGGAGGAGTGTTGAACATGCTGATGTTCTTGGCTTCTTCGGCGGCGTGGGTGCGGTAGTCCACCATTGTGGGCAGGGGGTTCATGTACTGGCGGTCGGTGATTTTGCCGAGGATGTCCTTGCGTACGATAACGAAAGTTACGCCGGCGGGTCCCACGTTTTTCTGTGCGCCACCGTAGATGAGGCCGTATTTTTTCACGTCAACGGGACGGCTCATGATGTCGGAGCTCATGTCGGCAACCAGCATCACGTTGTTGATTTCGCTTGCGTCCATGTCGCGGCGAATTTCGGTGCCGTAGATGGTGTTGTTGGTTGTTATGTGGAAATAGTCGGCGTCGGCGGGAACGGTCCATCCCTTGGGGATGTAGCTGTAGGTCTTGTCCTCGCTGCTGGCCACGATAACGGTCTCGCCGAAGAGTTTGGCTTCTTTGGCGGCTTTTTTAGCCCAAACGCCGGTCTGCAGGTAGGCGGCTTTTTTGTTCAACAGGTTGGCGGGAACGGCCATAAACTGGGTGCTGGCGCCGCCGCCGAGGAACAGTACTTCGTATTCTTCGGGGATGCCGAGCAGGTCGCGCCACAGCTGGCGGGTGTCGGCCATCAGTTTTTCCCAACCGGGGGTGCGGTGGCTGATTTCGGCTATGCCTATGCCGGTGTTGTCAAAGTCGTAGAGAGCCTTGATGGTGTTCTCAATTGCCTGTTTCGGCAATACGCAGGGACCTGCGTTAAAGTTATATGCTTTCATTTTGTTTTTTTTGTTTAAAATATTTATTTATAATTAGTTAAATTTGTCCGCCGCTTTTTCACGGCAGTACAAAGATACGTTTTTTTTTGGCTTTATCCGCCATTTTATGTTTTTTTATCACTTGTTTTTGTTGATATTTGTGTATTGTGTTGATTGTTAATAGGTTATGTCTTTTGGCGGTTTTGCGGCTTCTTTTTGCGGCATAATTTTTGTATTTTTGCAGTTGCAAAAATGTTGGATATAAATTGTAATTGCGATGAAAAACACTGTATGTCTGTTGGTTGCGGTCGTGCTGCTTTCTGGAGTGGGCCTTACTTCGTTCCAAATTCCGATGCGGAACCCCGAAAGTGCGGCCGTTAATCCTCAAAATCCCGTGCAGCAGCAGGAGAAGAAAAAGCGTCGCGAGGCCATGCAAAAGGATATCGCGCTGGCCATAAACGAGATACGCTTGTCGAAAAATCTGCCGGAGCTTGAGCTGAAGGGCGACATCTGCCGTGTGGCGCAGATAAAGGCCGAGGAGATGCTTGCCGAGCAGTACTACGTGCACAAGTCGCCGCGCCACGGCATGCCCGACGAGATGATGCGTAAGTTCAGCTTGGATTTCGGCGTTTCGGGCGAAAACATAGCTTGGTCGGGAGTTTTCCGCAGCTCGGTGCAGGAGGTG
>CALGGY010000085.1 GCA_937915785.1 uncultured Bacteroidales bacterium | reverse complement strand
ACTTTTCCACGATTACGACGGCTTTGTGGAGAAGTTCAAACCGAAAAAGACCACCAAGGACATGCTCCACGCCTACAACCGCTGGCTGGCCGCCGAATACAACACCGCCGTGGCGCGCGCCCGCACAGGCATAGCAGGCGAAATTTACAAAACTTACCACCATCACCGTGGTTGCCGACGACTACTGTATGGCTTCCGTTACAGCAGCACCTGTGAGTATACCGCTAACAGGGTTTTTGGTCATGCGGCCAAGAATGTTGCGCATGCGGTTGCCGGACATTTTTTGCAGACCTTCGATCAACAGTGTCATGCCGTAGATGAATATCACCACGACACCAATTACTTTCAGAAGCAGTAGTATGATTTCTGTTGCAGACATTGTAGTTTTTTTTAATTTGCCAGGCGGTACTTTATTGTTTAATTCATTGATTTTGTTACGGTTCCGTACGGCCGTCGTGCCTTTGGGAACAATGCAAAGTCACACGGTGTTTGTTACCATTTAGTTTTGATGTGGTTAAATTATGGTTACACCGTGTTGCAATTTGGTTGCAAATGTAAATTGCGGAATGGAAAGGACTGGCATTGGTTGAGATTAACAAATTCGGCAAAGAAAAAGATTTTGCTGTCTGCGGAAATGGTTGTATATTTGCATGTTGCAATATGTAACAGCGGTTACTGTAACGGCTGCTGCGATAATTTTGAAAGCCATAAAGTTCCTAAAAAAAATAACAGTTGGCAGTACCCGGCAAAACACAATACAATTTATCTGACTTCAGCTGATATGAAGAAAGCACCAGTGGAGCTTTGCTTATGGTATTTGACTTATTTTCAAAGGTATTCGCGAGCTTCGGTTCGATATCTGTAGGCGGAGAACTGACTCCCCCCGGCCACCTCTGATAGAGGGAGCTTTCAAGGGGGTGAAGAAATGTCCAGTGGGCCTTTCCACATCTACCAAAACAAGACAAATTCACAAGATTGAAAATTATTTGCGAGTGAAACGAGCCGTAGCCCAACTTTTAACTTTTATCTAAATCCGCAACTCCGGCAAGCCAAGGTCGTCGGCCAGTTTATTCATCAGGCGCACTGCGTCGCGGATGGACTGCCGTGCCCAGCCGAGTTTCACGTCCATCTGCTCGCCAGGCGACAGGTGCCAGTCCAAGCCGGGGGTGGAGCGCATCTTCTCCGTCAGGTAAAAGGTGCACAGTGCCGCCGACACCGATATGTTGAAACTCTCGGTAAATCCGTACATCGGTATTTTCACGTAGCCGTCGGCGAGGTCGATGGCGGTTTGCGAAAGCCCCGTGAGCTCGGTGCCGAACACAAGGGCTGTGGGTTGCGAAATGTCCAAGTTGGCCAGCATTACGTCGTTTTCGTGGGGCAGGGTGGCTATAATTTTGTAGCCCTTGCGGTGCAGCGTGTCGAAACACAGGCGGGTGTTGTCCTCGTCCTTGCTGTTGTAGCGGTGATAGTCAACCCATTTGGATGAGCCCAATGCCACGTCGGGGTTCAGCTGGTACTCGTAGCGATTTTCTATCACATGCACGTCCTGAATGCCGAAACAGTCGGCCGTACGGAGCACCGCGCTGGCGTTCTGCGACTGGTATATGTCCTCCAGCACAAGGGTAAGGTGGCGGGTACGGTTTTCTATATTCTTGTCCAACAGCTGTCTGCGGTTTTCGGTGCAGAATTCGGTAAGGGCGTTGTACAACTGCTGTTTCTGCTCGTAGCTGTAAAGCTCGAAAGGAGGACGTTTGTGGGATTTTATTTCGGACATTATGGTGTGTTATCTTTTTAATATTCAGTATTTTGACAAAAACAAGAGCCTTCCTGCCATTGCATTTTCAGATAGTGGCGTCATTTGTAGAAATTCATCTCCTCCACGTATTGCAGCACGGGGTCGGTGAGTATGTATTTCACTGATTTTCCGTTTTTTATGCAGTCGCGTATGTAGCTCGACGAAATGTTGAACAGCGGCGAGTTGATGAGGTGCACGTGCTGATGGCTGTCCCACTGAGTTTTGGGGCTGTCCACACGCGGGTACACGCAGATGTGGTAGTTGTCGATAATAGTCTGGTAGTTGCGCCAGCGGTGGAACGAGGCGAGGTTGTCGGAGCCCATTATCAGGCAGAACTCCTTATCTGGATAGCGTTCGGCGAGGTGTGCCAAGGTGAGCGAGGTGTACGATGGGCGCGGGAGCGAGAACTCGATGTCGCAGGCGCGGAAACGCGGGTTGTCCTCGATGGCCACTTTAAGTATCTGCAGCCGGTGATGGTCGGGCAGCAGGTTTTTCTGCTCCTTGAAGGGGTTTTGGGGCGACAGCACAAACCAGACCTCGCGCAAGCCAGCCTCGTCCAAAACGGCGTTGGCAATGGCCAAATGCCCCACGTGGATGGGGTTGAAGGAACCAAAATACAAACCAGTTTTCCCTTCGAGCGGTTTCATAGGAAAAAAAGAGGGAAGCGGAAAGTTGGCCGCCGATTAGTAGTATTTGTAACGGGTTACAAAACCTATGCTTTTCAGTTTTTTGCCGCGGAAAGTGTAAACTTCCGAAATTTCGTTGGCACCCGACGACACGCGCAACACGTTTATATTGGCCAGGTAAGCCCGCGGATAGGTGTCGAAAAACTTGCTGAACACCTCTTCTTTGGTCATGCCCACCTTGATGCCGTTCTGCAAAACGATGTTGGTGTCGGTGATATAGCCGTCGACCATCTCCATTTTTCCTGTGTTGATGGCCATAAAGGCGTCGATGTGGCTGCCGTCGAGGCGGCTGAGGGTGTTCACGGAAACGTGCATGGTGTCGAAAAAGTCCTGATAGCCCGACTCGCGGTACCAGTCGATGCCCGAGCGGTGCACGTAGCTCTCGATGCGGTTGTGCTTGCCAAGGGGATATATCACGTATTCCGAAAGCGATATCACCGTCATGGTGTCGGTGTAGTATTTCACGTCCTTTACGATATATTCGGGACGGGCGAAAGTTTTCATGCGTGCCGATATGGCCCGTTGCGACAAGTTTTGCGAAAAAACCTCGCCAAGACTCAATATTATCACTGCAAAAACAAGAATTTTTCTCATATTTTACGTTGTTTTTTTACGTTACTATTCTCATTTTCAGCGCGTAGGCACCGAAAGTGTGCAAAAACCAAAGTTTACAATACAATCTGCAAATATACGAAAAAATTCGGGATTTAGTGTGTTTGGTGCAACTTTTTTGTTGATTTGCGGTTACCGTAGGGTGGTATTTTTGAACAAGAAACGCAACCATAACGCTACGAAAAAAAGCGGGTTGCCGAAACAAACCGCTTTTTTACACTTTTTCGGAATTGCAAATTCCTATACTGTTCCGTTGCGGAAAACATATCCGCAACGACGGGACAATCAGTGGCATAGTGCTAAAACAGACTTATTGCAAGAATGCCCATAACATAAGTAGAAGTTATCATTTAGTCTTTAAAATCCAACAAATAGGCTGGTATAGAAGCATCTACATCCGGATTGTTCAAAAACGAAAAATAATATCCGCATTTCATCCCCACTGATAACAATTTGAAAACAGGAACTCTAAATCCAAATTCACAATCCATGCCCAATCCGCGCCTGTCGGTTTTATGATTGGTTTGATCAAACACATATCTATTTGCAAGGAATGTGCAACCTATTGACACATCAAGATCCAGATTTACAATAATGTTTTCCGTAAAATGCATTAGTCGCGACATTCGCGTTTTAAAAGCGATGAATTGTGCTACCATTTTTTCAGAATAATCTGTGAGGTCGCATGAAAAGACTTGGTATTTTAAGCCGCAACCCAGGGTGTCGTTAAGATTATACATCAGCGAATAACTGCCACTTGGACAGCGCATGTTGGAAAAACCGCTTTTGAACAGAGAAATCTGTTGCTCGTTTGTCATGTTTCCAACACTACCCTCAAGAGAAAGGTGATTCCTCTTGTTTTGAGCAGAACAAACAGATATTGACAACAAGACTATTGCCAAAAACATATTTTTCGCAAAGTTTTTCATAATTAGCTTATATTAGTTATTAGATGTAACTACCTTAATACCTACTATTAATCCAATACAAGAACAACCTGCAGTCACAACGGTTTTTGCTTCTAAAGACCAATTAAAATGTTTAGTTAAAACTAATGCACCAAGAACATCACAACCCGCTGTAAGACCAAGAACAGTAAGTACAGGATTGATTATTTTCTGTCTTATCCATTGCCATACTTTACGTGGACCATTAGACTTATCATCTCCAATATACATATTGTTAACGATACTTGTTATTAGATTGTGCCAAGGATTCTAAATATTTGCATAAGCATCAGACCAAAAATTAAGGCTATAATTGAACAATATCAAACTCGCCAATGTCACACTGTCGTTGTAGGACATAGTTGTCATGTCGATATTATCAATAGCGGTTGAAATATCGCAAAGTATGGGTTGTGTGTTTGTGGCATTACTATTTGCTGTCAGTATATTTGAAAGTGCTATATCAGATGCAGAGTTGGTAAACTCAAAATCGAAATAATCATCAGACAAATAGTAATCAATTTGATCAAAAATAAAATCCATACTGTCTTCTGATACGGTGCAAATAGTTGTTTGTGTTATTAATTTCGTGAGAGAATCCTCAACTACTTGCAACATAAATGCTTCGTCGTCAGGGTAAAAATTACCGCTGTTAATCATTGTGGCGCAAGAGTCCAACTTGCCCTGAATCATACTTCCAAGAGCATACAATATATTATTGTGCATTTGACCAGCAGCTTCAAGCTCAGACTCATACGATAATTTATTATCTGGCTTGTTCGAAGATGCACTAACTGAGATTTCTTCCTTTGTGCAGGCCATAAAAATGCTCACACCTGCAATAATTGCAACGGCTATAGTTGCGATAAAAGTTCTTTTTTTCATTGTTTTTAAATTTTAATGTCACTAATTGTAGGGGACTTCTAATTTTACATTATTTCTGATTTCATAGTCATTTTATCCGATTTTTTGCGAAGTCCGTTAAACAAATAACGAACAAAACGACACTGCAAAGTTACGATTTTATTTCTTATTTGACAAGTTTTTTCCCGATATTTTTATATTGGGAGGGGGTGGTAATTTGTTATTATTCAATATATTATGTTTTAATCAATTCATCCCGAGACGCAGTATCTGCTCGTAGCGGCACATGTTGTACACCATGCATGTATGCGTGTTGAAGGCTGCATTGCGTGCAAAACCGACCGCACGGCTGAACATTCCTGAAAGACTCTGCTCGCAAAAACCGAAGATATGTTCCACTCTGACGCGAGTTTTGGAGTTCTTCCTGTTTATCGTATCCTGCCACTTGCTGATTTTCTTGCCCTTCACATTACGTTTGATGACACGGTCCTTGAGCTTGAAGTTGCGCATCACCCGTTTCACTCCTTTCCCTATATATGCGCTGTCGCCAAGAAAATCCTGACCCTTGTCGCTTTCGTCCACAAGTTCCCTGACGGGCTTGGAATCGTGCACCGAGGCGGGTGTAGTCACACATTTCTTTATGAGCTTGCTCTTGGCGTCCGTCTTTACGTGATTCTTGTACCCGAAATGTTTCTCGCCACCTTTCTTTGCCCATCGGGCATCGGTGTCCTTGTGCCTGCGCTTGTTTGCCTGGTGTTTTTTCTTGCTTTTTGAGTTCCATATCCGTATCAAATATAATGCAAAAATACAAATAATTATTTGATTGACAATAATTTAAGCTGATTAGTTATGCACAAGGTTTTCAACACCAGCACTTTGTGCGAATTAGTGATTTTAG
>CALGGY010000084.1 GCA_937915785.1 uncultured Bacteroidales bacterium | reverse complement strand
ATGGTACAAACTTCCCGACGTTTTTTCGGGCAACGTCGTTTCTGCACAAATGAAAAAACGTGATACAAGTTTTGGTCCCTGTACCACGTATTTGCTTGGATTTCCTGATACTTCGGAAAGCTTCAATCAATAAAAAACGGGAGCTGAAATCTATCCAGCACCCGTTTCTATTTAGAGTATTTCAGTGAATTATTTCACCTCCTCGAAATCGGCATCGGTAACGGTGTCGTCGTTGCCGTTGGGCTGGCCATTATTGTCTGTGGCGCCGCCATCGCCCATGTTGTTGGGGTCGAACCCGGCACCCGGGTTGGCACCGCCCTGCTGCTGGGCTTTGTACATGTCCTCGCTGGCGGCCTGCCATGCGGTGTTTATTTTCTCCATGGCCGAGTCGATGGCGGATGAGTTTTTCGAGGCGTGGGCCGATTTCAGGTCGGCGAGTGCGCCCTCTATGGCCGATTTCTTGTCGGCGGGCAGCTTGTCGCCGTATTCCTTCAGGTTTTTCTCCGTTTGGAAAATCATGCTGTCGGCGGCGTTCACCTTTTCAATTTCGTCCTTGGCCTTTTTGTCGGCTTCGGCGTTGGCTTCGGCTTCGGCTTTCATGCGTTTGATTTCGTCTTCCGAAAGTCCCGACGAGGCTTCGATGCGTATGTTCTGTGTTTTGCCGGTGGCTTTGTCTATGGCCGAAACGTTGAGTATGCCGTTGGCGTCGATGTCGAAAGTAACTTCGATTTGTGGTACTCCTCTGGGTGCTGGCGGAATGCCGTCGAGGTTGAACTTTCCTATGGTCTTGTTCTGGTTTGCCATGGGGCGTTCGCCTTGCAGCACGTGTATTTCAACGCCGGGCTGGTTGTCGGCGGCGGTGCTGAATATCTGGCTCTTCTTGGTAGGTATTGTGGTGTTGGCGTCTATCAGTTTGGTCATCACTCCGCCAAGGGTTTCGATACCCAATGAGAGGGGTGTTACATCGAGCAACAGCACGTCTTTCACTTCGCCGGTGAGCACACCGCCCTGTATGGAGGCTCCTATGGCCACCACCTCGTCGGGGTTTACGCCCTTGCTGGGGGTCTTGCCGAAGAAGTCCTCAACAATTTTCTGTATTGCGGGGATACGTGTGGATCCGCCCACAAGTATTACCTCGTCTATCTGCGATTTGTCCAGTCCGGCGTCGCGCATGGCGTTGCGGCAGGGTTCGAGGGTGGCTTGGATAAGGCTGTCGCACAGTTGCTCAAATTTGGCGCGGGTGAGGGTGCGTACCAAATGTTGGGGCACGCCGTCCACAACAGTGATGTAGGGCAGGTTTATTTCGGTCTGCTGGCTACTCGAAAGTTCTATCTTGGCTTTTTCGGCAGCTTCTTTCAGACGTTGCAGCGCCATGGGGTCCTTACGCAGGTCCACGTTCTTTTCGGCTTGAAATTCGTCGGCAAGCCAATTGATGACTTTTTGGTCGAAATCATCGCCGCCGAGGTGAGTGTTGCCGTTGGTGGATTTTACTTCAAACACGCCATCGCCGAGCTCGAGGATGGAGATGTCGAAAGTGCCTCCACCGAGGTCGAACACTGCCACATGCATGTCCTTGTTTTTCTTGTCAAGGCCGTAGGCCAGAGCGGCGGCTGTGGGTTCGTTGATGATACGGCGCACTTTAAGCCCCGCTATCTCGCCGGCTTCCTTGGTAGCCTGACGCTGGCTGTCGTTGAAGTAGGCAGGCACGGTAATAACGGCTTCGCTAACTTCCTGACCGAGAAAGTCTTCAGCGGTTTTTTTCATTTTCTGCAAAACGATGGCCGAAATTTCTTGCGGGGTGTACAGACGGCCTTGGATATCGACACGCGGGGTGTTGTTGTCGCCTTTCACCACTTTGTACGGCACGGTGCTAATTTCGTTGGTAACACGGTCGTAAGTCTCGCCCATAAAACGTTTTATGGAGTACACCGTGTTGTGGGGGTTGGTTATGGCCTGACGTTTGGCGGGGTCGCCCACCTTGCGTTCGCCGTTGTCCAAAAAGCCTACTATCGAAGGGGTTGTGCGGTGTCCTTCGCTGTTGGCTATCACCACAGGTTCATTGCCTTCCATAACGGCAACGCACGAGTTGGTTGTTCCTAAATCTATTCCTATTATTTTACCCATATTGCTTTTTTTTATTCGTTGATTGATTATGTTTAAAGACAACCATTCTGTTTCAATTTCCGTGCCTGAGTGGTTTCTTTTTGCAAAAATGCAATAATGGCAGAATGTGGTTGGAAAAATTGCACTGCCGTATGCCATAAACTGACAAATTGACAGGGTGAAAAGGGTGGCTATATATAATGTATATGCTTGGAGCGGGCGGGAGGGATGGTAGTGCGAAATTTTTCAAAAAGAGAATGCGATGGGTATCAAAACCTTTGGAGCAGGCAATGGCGGCTGTTGCCAGTGTTCGCGGCATAGGCTGTGCACAAGCAGTGCCGTGAGCGAACCTATTATGGCTCTGGCAATGACATCGGAAGGGTAGTGCACACCCAAGTATAGTCGCGAAAATTCCATGCCCGTTGCCCACAGCATCAATGGCGTAACCACGTGCCATTTTTTGGATAGCAGAGACTTGGCGACACCGCCGTGGCAAAGCAGAGCGATGGCCCCGAAGGGAAAGAAAATCCCAGCGTAGGACGTACAGGGTGTAGCCTGTCGGGGTTGCTTTTTTATGGTGTGGCCGCTGGATAGTGAATTTCAGTCCTTCGGTTAGGCCAAACGTGGCAATGTGTGATATACCTGTGATGTGGCCTGCGTGGAGCGTTTCTGTGTCGTTGTTGGCCCAGCCGGCAACTATCAGTCCAAGCGGAACGGCGGGTGTGGCAAACAGACTGCCCGAAGTCCGCTACATACCCCCGTCCATTGCCGCGGTGAGGTGATTTTGCAGTGTTTCAAGTATTTGCACATCGGCATTCTGTGCCGAAATGTCGTTGGCCACAGTCAGTGCCACAAATAAGCATGATATGTAGAAACGCTTCATTGCAGTACGTTTGATTTTAAGGCAATTCGCCACTTCTGTCGCTTGGCAGTTATCTAAATTTATACACAGTCCAACTCATAATTCCAAACTCCAAACCAATCAAAATCCCGGCAGTTGCATGAACAATGTTGGCAGAAGCATCAGAAAGCCCACAAAAACCAGCAGCACGATAAATTTCCAGAACCATTTCAGCCATGTGCCGTAGGGTATTTTGGCCACGCCGAGGCATCCTATCAGCACGCCCGAAGTTGGTGTTATCATGTTGGTAAACCCGTCGCCGAACTGGAAAGCCAGCACTGTGGTCTGTCGCGAAACGCCTATCAGATCGGCAAACTGAGTCATCACAGGCATGGTAAGTGCCGCTTTTGCCGACCCCGATGGCATTATCAGGTTCAGCAGTGTTTGGAAAACATACATGGCACCCACCGATGCCGTCTCGCCCATCGACGAAAGTCCCTTGCTCATGCCGTAAAGTATTGTGTCGATGATTTTTCCGTCTTTCAGGATAAAAATAATGCCGCTGGCGAGTCCCACCACAAGGGCAGCGCTCATTATATCTTTGGCGCCATCCAGAAACAGTTTGCTGATGCTGTCGGCACCGTTGCCGTAGGCAATGCCCGAAAAAATGCCCATAGCAAGGAACAAGGCCGATATTTCCATAATGTACCATCCGTAGCCCAATACGCCGGTGATAAGATAGAAAATGGTGAAAAGCAGCAGGTTGAGTATGAAATAATGCACCGATTTGCGAAGCGCCACAAATCCGGTTACGAAAAACAATGCCGCCAGTACTGGCAGTATGCAAACCGAAAACTGCGTGTTGCCAATGGCGATGGTTGTAAACGGGTACATTATGGCAAAGCACGTGAGAATGGCGGTTATCACACCCCACACTATCCAAGCGGCGCGTGGAGTGTGGTATTGGAAAGGTTCCTTTTCTTGTTCTTCCACGCGGTTGCGCCAATAGGCGTCGAGTTTATAGACGGGGGATTTTTCGGGATTGCGTTTCACGCGGGAGGCGTACCACAGCACAAAAACTATACATATAATAGTAAGCACCACCCAGCAGAACAGGCGGTATTCCATGCCCGAAAAAATGGGCAGTTCGGCAATGCCCTGTGCAATGCCTATGGTAAACGGGTTGAGAATTGCGCCCGCAAAGCCTATGTGTGCCGCCACGTAGCAGATGCACACCCCCACGATGGAGTCGTAACCCATTGATATGGCGAGCGGTATAAAAATCACCACAAAAGCTATGGTTTCCTCGCTCATTCCGAAAACGGCTCCAAATACACTGAACATCAGCATTATAAGGGTGAGGATGATGTTGTTCACCCCAATCTTTTCGAAAAATTTGTGTCGTTGCAGTTTTGTTACTTTGCGCAGAAACGCCATCACACCTATATCGATGGCGCGGGTGCTGTTCAGTATCCAGAAGGCGCCGCCCACCATAAGTATGAACACGATGATGTCGGCCTTGTCCACAAACCCTTTGAAAAACGACGAAAACACCTGCCATGTCTGCGGCGCGCGGTCGGTATAGTGGAACGATCCGTTCACCACCACCTCGCGCTGGCCGCCGTTCACATCCACGGTGTGTCTCTCAAACTCGCCGCCGGGAATTATCCATGTGAGCACGGCGGCACAGAGTATCAGGAAGAAAACAATGGTGAAGGTGTGTGGTATTTTTCGCAGTATGGCCATTTTTTTGTTTTGGGTTTTGTTTCAAAAAAGAAGAGTGCCATGGTGCCGGCACTCTTCGTGTAAGTCGTTTTTGGCGCGGAAGCTATTCTTTTTCGATGCCAGTTATTATCAGTTCTATTTTTACGTCTTTGAAAATTTTGCCTTTGTTGTTCAGCACTTCCGAAGCGGCTTTTTTTATTTCGTTTTTGGTCATTCCTTGGGCGCAGATGCGGTTTTCGGGTATGCCGTTGTCTATAAAGTATTTGCGTACCGACTGTGCTCTGCCGAGCGATGTAGCCACATCCTTGTCCACGTCGAACCCGTACGAGGCCACGTAGCCTTTGATGGTGAAGAACACTTCGGGCTGGTTTTTGAGCATTTGCAGGTATCCGTTGAGGGCGTTTTCCGATTCTTTCACCATCAGGTTGGTGTCGCCGTCTTCAAAGTAAACGTCGGATATTTCGAACCGAGAGCCGCGTTCCACCTTGTTCATCGTTATTTTCATGATAGTGTCCGCTTTGAAAATGTCGGCGTTGAATTCCTTGTATATGGAGAAATAGCCGTCCTTTTTCACGTACATCACGTAGTCGAATTTTGGCACGAAGGATATTTTGCCCCCTTTGAAAGCCGGATTTTGGAGCACCACGCGGTTGTTGGTGTTCTTTTCGATCAGCAGTATGTCCACATCGACATTTTTGCGTGTCTTGGGGTCGAAGAAGGTGACCTTTGGCGTGAAGCAGTCCACGCTTATCGACACTTTTATGGTGAACCCGCTGCCTCCGTTGAGGGGTTTGTCCACCACGATGTAGTAATATTCGTCCTTGGCCACGTCTATAGTAGCGCAGAACGGGTCGGTGGTTTCTTTGCCGATGTATTTGTTGCGTCCAGTAAGCGAAACGCCCACGGCGCCTTTTGTGGCGGTGTCGGGCATGGACAGGTTGGACAGCACGGGTTTGGCCTTGCCGCTAATCACTTGGTTTTGGAAGTATTGGTCGGTGTAGCGGTAAACCAGAAAGTCGTAGTCGTCCTTGGGGTCTTTGGGGGTGAGGTTTACAAGCAGCTTGCCGCTGTATGGCACTTTGAAGCGGAACCACACTGTGTTGTGCTCAATCTCGAACACGTTTGGATTGGTTTTGCTGCGTGTTATTTCCATCACACGTCCGCCGCCGTTGGGCACATTGGTGGGACCGTAAGGCACGTCGGGGTTGAGCTCGACGGGGTACAGGCAGTCGTTGCTGTTGTATGGCAGTTCGGTGAGCTGAATGGCGGGTTTTTCCTCTTTGCCTTTCTTGCTTTTTTTGCCTTTGCTGGATGATTTTTTCTTTGAGGTGCTCGATGTTTTTGCCTTGCCCTTGCTCTGAGCCATTATTTCGGGCGAGGGTAACGCTATCAAAAGCATGAGACCCATCATTATTGTGAGTATGTTTTTCATGATGCTGTTGTGTTTTTGTTTTGTTTTTCGAACATCGTTTCAAAAAAACAATATTCTTTGCAAAGTTAGTAAAAAAAAATGAAAAAACCTTTTTTTTTACCTTTTTTTTTTCCAAAGATGGGAGAAAATATTTTTTTTTGTTATAAAGTGCTGGTTAGTAGTGTTTTTGTATTTTTTCAACATTTTATTTTTGAAAAATATATGTTCTTCTTTATTGCCAACCTGCGAAAAAATGACACAAATGGCTGATTGATTGTTACTTTTTTTCTTTTGTCTGCAAACATTTTGTTGAATGTTTCGTTTGCGTTGTGCAGCTTTGCAGCGGTGCAAAAACGGTGTTCTTTTTGTAATGTCGTATTTTTTTTGTATCTTTGCAATTTGAAATTATCTATATAAAATGAGTAACCGTAAAACTGTAAGGCTTTGGGGGACATACACTTCCACTGTTTTAAGCATAAACCTTGTGCTGTTTGTCCTTGGGTTGCTGATGCTTGTGGGGCTGCATTCTTACCAATACACAAGCGAAATAGAGGAGGACCTTTTGTACAACGTAATACTTTCGCCCGAAACCGACGATTCCACATCGATGGCTCTGAAAGCCGAGCTTGAAGACGTTTCGCAGTATCCCTATGTGAAATCGGTGTACTACATTTCCAAAGCCGAAGCTGCGGAGAATTTCTCGAAAGAGTTGGACGAGGACTTTGTGTCGTTTGTTGGATACAATCCGCTTTTTCCATCGCTCGAAGTTGCGCTGAAAAGCAATGTGCTCGATGCCGACAATGGCAAGGCAGCGCGTCAACTGAAATCGTCGCTTGAACAGAGGGAATATGTGGAATCTGTTGTTTATCAAGAAAATGCCGTTGAAGAGCTGAATACTGTCCTTCGCAAGCTCGGTTGGTTTATGATAGGTATAATAGTGTTGTTGCTTTTTGTTTCTATAATGCTGATAAACACCACTATACGTATTACTATATACGAAAAGCGCTTTACCATAAAAACCATGCAGCTGGTTGGTGCCAAGCGCAGTTTCATAGTGTCGCCCTATTTGCGTCGCAGCCTTTTGTATGGCTTTTTGGGCGGTTTGTTTGCCATAGCGCTGCTTGTGCTGCTTGGATATATTGTCAGCAACCATCTGGGCGTTGACATTGTTTTGATAGACAATCTTAATTATTATATTGTTATCGGCGCATTGTTGATAATTTTGGGTGTGGTTATTTCGTTTTTTTCCACCTTGTTTGCTGTCAACAAGTATATCAGGCTGAACAATAGCAAGTTGTATTAAATAAACGCAAGTTACATAATTATGAGTAAATTTGTCAGTAAAAAAGATTCGAAAAAATCTGTTGCTTCCAAAGCTAATGCAGATGGGGCATCGAAGTCCGCTTCATCGAAAAGCGCAGTTTTTGCTTTTGGCAAAATAAACTACATACTGCTTATTGCAGGTGTGGTGGTTCTGCTTGTCGGATACATCTGCCTGTCGGGTGGCGGTTCCGACGACCCCACCAAATTCAATCCGGCATTGTTCGACACACGCCGTCTGGTAGTTGCGCCATTGTTGATAGTGGCCGGTCTGGTGGTGGAGATTTTTGCAATAATGCTCCGTCCCAAAGACGAAAAGCATATTGCCGAGGAGTACCCGGAGAGCGCCAAATAACAATCAACCGATACTTTTATGGAATGGTTTGAAGCCCTGATACTTGGTATTATTCAGGGACTTACGGAATATCTGCCCATAAGTAGCAGCGGGCATTTGGCAATAGGTCAGGCGCTGTTCGGCTTGGACGACGGTGCGTCGAACCTCACATTCACCGTGCTACTGCACGTTGCCACAGTGCTTAGCACCATGGTGGTGCTTTGGAAAGAGATAGTGTGGATTTTTAAGGACATTTTTTCGCGTCAGCAGTGGAGCTCATATTCGGGACTCAACGAAGGCACGCGCTACGCCATCAACATCATAATATCGATGATTCCTGTTGGCATTGTGGGACTGCTGTTCAAAGACAAGGTGGAAGAGATTTTCGGACAAGGACTGCTTGTGGTTGGCATTTGCCTGCTTATAACGGCCACCCTCCTTGCCTTTGCCCATTTTGCCAAACCGCGCCAGCGCGAAAACATCAGTCCATTGCACGCCTTTGTTATCGGCATAGCGCAAGCCATTGCAGTGCTGCCAGGACTTTCGCGTTCGGGAAGCACCATAGCCACAGGACTTCTGCTGGGCGACAAAAAAGAGAACCTTGCACAGTTCTCGTTCCTTATGGTGATCCCTCCAATTTTGGGCGATGCCCTGCTCGATACCAAGAACATACTTGAACAAGGTTTCAGCCAAGCCATGAACGGCATTTCGCCGCTTTCGGCAATTGTAGGATTTGTGGCCGCTTTCGCCTTCGGATGCATAGCCTGCCGATGGATGATAAACATCGTCAAGCGCGGCAAACTGGTGTATTTTGCCATCTACTGCGCCATAGTTGGAATTGTGGCCATCATATTTGCATGACAATGACGCCGGAACAGTTCGCACAGGGCTTTGTGCAGCCCATCGACAAGCCGTACACATGGACTTCGTTTCAGGTTGTGAATAAGCTGAAATACCTGTTGAAAAACGACTACGGCCTTAAGAAAATAAAGATAGGCCACGCCGGCACCCTCGACCCCTTGGCCACGGGGTTGCTCATAGTATGTATCGGCAAGGCTACCAAGCAGATAGAAACTTTGCAAAGCGGCGAAAAGGAGTACACCGGCACCCTTGTGCTTGGCGCCACAACCCCCTGTTTCGATTTGGAGAAACCCATCGACGCCACCTATCCTACCGAACATATTACAGAGGAAATGATACGCTCGGCGGCCAATGGCTTTGTGGGCGAGATAGAGCAGGTGCCGCCGGTGTTTTCGGCCGTGAAGGTGAACGGGCGGCGCGCTTTCGAATACGCCCGCAACGACGAGGTGGTGGAGATAAAGTCGAAAAGGGTGGTGATATCCGAATTTGAGATAACGCGCATAGCCATGCCCGAAGTGGATTTCCGCATAGTGTGCGGCAAGGGCACCTACATACGTTCCATAGCCCGCGATTTTGGCATGGCACTAAGCTCCGGTGCACACCTCAAGTCGTTACGACGCACACGCGTGGGCAACATCACTGTGACTGACGCCCTGCATCCCGATGTGGTTAGAAAGGCTTGGAAAAACATGTGAAAAAAATGATGTAAGCGGAGGCAAAAAACGGCATAAACGACTTTGCAAATGACAAAAAACATGCTCGGTTTGCCAGTTGTTGAAAAAAAATATGCGTAAGAGGTTGTTTGTAATAGTTTGATAATTAAGCTATTGAAAGACTTGAATGTGGCAAAAAATCAAAAAACGAAATTAAAAGATTGGTAATTCAAAAAAAAAACGTATTTTTGCAGTCCGTTTTGAACCAAAAAAAGAAATAAAAAACATATAATAAGATGTCAAGAATTTGCGAAATCACAGGTAAAAAGGTAATGTCGGGAAACAACGTGTCCCACTCCAATATCAAGACCAAACGTAAATTTTATCCCAACCTTCAGACCAAAAAATTCTACATTCCTGAAGAAGATTGCTGGATAACCATGAAAGTTTCGGCCAAAGGTATGCGCATTATCAACAAAAAAGGCGTTTACGCAGCCATTATGGATGCCGTTAAAGAAGGCAATTTCCAATTGTAACCCACGAAAGTTCATTTTATTCATTCACTAAAAGAAAAGAGGTTATTTAACATGATCATTGTTCCTATTAAAGAAGGCGAAAATCTTGAAAGAGCATTGAAGAAACTCAAACGCAAATTCGAGAAGACTGGTGTTGTGCGTGAGCTCCGCGACCGCCAGAAATTCACCAAACCTTCCGTAAAAGCAAGGGAACGTAGATTGAAAGCTATTTACGTTCAGCGTCTGCAACAACAAATGCTGGACAAATAAGCAGCTGAAAATCTTACGGATCGAAAAAAATCTGCAAAAGGTTTCCTTTTGCGGATTTTTTTTTGTAAATTTGCAAACGTGGAAATAAACCAAAGCATAGAACAGTTTGTAGAATACCTGAGCAGTGAGCGCCGCATGTCGCCGCATACCGTGAAGGCGTACAGCGACGATGTTCGGGCTTTTGCCCAATATTGTGCCGAAGAGGCTGTGCACGATACTGGCGAACTGTCGGCACTTGCCGTGCGCGATTGGGAGATGTGCCTGATAGACAACGATATGCAACCTCGCAGCGTGGCACGAAAAATAGCGTCGCTTAGGGCTTGGAACCGCTTTCTGCGCAAACAGAAAATACTTGACAAAGACTTGTTCATAAAAATATCCACCTCCAAAGTGCGGAAAAAACTTCCTGTGTTTGTCCGCGAAAACGAAATGGAGAACCTTCTCGTTACAGAAAACGTTTTTCCCGACACTTTTGAAGGCATCCGCGACCGACTGATTATAGAGATGCTGTACGCCACCGGCATGCGAAGGGCCGAACTTATTGGCTTGAAAGACAGTTGGGTGGACACAGCAGGCCGTGTGCTGAAGGTTTTGGGAAAACGTAACAAAGAACGGATGATACCCTTTGGCGAGGAACTTTGTGCCGAGATTGAAAAATATATTTCGGCAAGAGACGCCGAGACACACAATAAAACCGACAGTTTTTTCGTTACAAAAAAAGGAAGTGCTCTGTATCCGATGTTGGTGGAGCGTGTGGTGAAGCATTATCTGTCGTTGTTTTCGGATGCCGACAAACAGAGTCCCCACGTAATGCGACACACTTTCGCCACCCATCTGCTCGACCATGGCGCCGACATCAACGCCATTAAGGAGTTGCTGGGACACGCAAACCTTTCGGCAACGCAGATATACACGCACAACACTATTGATAGATTGAAAAAAACTTATAAAACCGCTCATCCAAGAGCAAAAGAATAGGAGGTTTTTATGAACATTAAAATCAATGCAGTAAAATTCAAAGCAGACCAGAAACTGGAACAATTTGTAAATGACAAAGTCGGCAAATTGGAGAAACATTTCGACGGCATCACTTCGTGCGAGGTGATACTGAAAGTGGACAAACCCGAAAGCGACGGCAACAAAATTGCCGAATTGCAGCTTGTATTGCCAAAGCAGACTTTGTTCAACAGCAAACAAGCCGACACCTTTGAAGAAGCTGTGCTTCAGGCCGTTGACGCAATGAAAGTGCAACTTGCAAAATACAAGGAAAAACTGTAACAGCCGGTTTTATCCAAGTCGAGTCTGGTGTACCGCAAAGCGGTGCACCAGACTTTTTTGTATAATATCAAACCACATTTTTTGATGGAACAAGCTTTGCGACACGCTGCTTGGAGCAGATTTGCCTGGGTTCCGGCTCCGAGTGTGCAGGCAATGTCGTATTTTTTTCGTATCTTTGCAAACTGGTTTGACACCCAAAAAATAAAGAATGACAATGGTGCGGTTTGCCAATTGCCAACAAAGTTATACACTTTTGGAAAATAAATGTAGATGCAAGAACAAATAACCGCCGTGCTCACCATTGCCGGCAGCGACAGCTGTGGCGGGGCAGGGATGCAGGCCGACATAAAAACCATCAGTTCGCTGGGACTTTACGCTGCCAGCGCCATCACCGCCGTTACGGCACAAAACACCTGCGGCGTGCGTGGCATAGAGGCCGTTGCGCCGGCCATGCTACAAGCACAGATCGAGGCAGTGATGGAAGATTTTGCTGTTTCGGCAATAAAGATCGGGATGATTTACAACAGTGCCAATGTGCTGGCCATCAAGGATAGTTTGTCAAAATGCGGATACCACGGTCCGCTGGTGCTCGACCCCGTGCTGGTAGCCACTTCGGGCGACACCCTTTCGGGGAACGACCTTGTGGCAACGATGAAAAACGAACTGTTCCCCATGGCCACGCTGATAACCCCCAACATACCCGAGGCGGAAGTGCTGTCTGGCATGGAGGTGAAAAGTCTCGGCGATATGCGCTATGCGGCAACGGCCATAATAGATGGAACCGGCGTGAAAAACGTGCTTGTGAAAGGCGGGCACGGCACCGGCGACGAGATGACCGACCTGCTGTTTTCCGCCGACGGCACCGAGCGGCTTTATTCCGCCCCGAAAGTCGATACCCGAAACACACATGGCACCGGTTGTACCCTGTCATCGGCCATCGCCAGTTTCCTTGCCATGGGTCTGGACATCAATGCCGCTGTTGGTCAAGCCAAAGAATACGTGCATAACGCCATATCTGCCGCCATGAATCTTGACACCGGACACGGACATGGCAGCCTGAACCATCTGTTTGCTCCCGAAAAGATGAAAGTGAAACAACCGTAGGCTTGTGGATCGTTATGATAAAATACTGAAAAATATGAAATTAACGCACTCTGAAACAGAACGATACAACCGTCAGATAATACTCCCCGACTTTGGCGAGGAGGGGCAGGCCAAGCTGAAAGCCGCCAAAGTGCTGGTGGTGGGCTTGGGCGGACTGGGCAGCGTGGCCTCGCTGTACCTTACCGCCGCTGGTTTTGGCACCATCGGCATAATGGACGACGACACGGTGGCTATCCACAACCTGCAGCGGCAGATACTTTACCGCGAGGACGAGGTGGGCCAGTCGAAAGCCATAAGGGCAGAGGCTACACTGCAACGTCTCAACTCCAACGTGCGGCTGATAACGTATAACCACCGGCTGACTGCTGAAAATGCTGAAGGAATTGTAAATCAGTATGATGTTGTGCTCGACTGCACTGACAACTACGCCGCCCGCTACCTTATCAGCGATACCTGTGTGTCATGTGGCAAGCCGTTTGTATATGGCACCATAGGCGACACCAAGGGGCAGCTGGCGGTGTTCAACTACCAGCCTCCGGCCGCCAACTACCGCACTCTGTACCCCAATCAGGAGACGTTGATTGCGCAAGGCAACCGCAACAAAGGGGTGATGGGCGTGCTGCCGGCCGTAATCGCCTCTCTCGAAGTGAACGAAGCCGTGAAAATAGTTACCGGAGTCGGCACCCCCCTCAAGGACACACTGTTTATGATAGACCTGATGACCAACGAAACCATGAAGTTCCGTCTGCCGGTGTGACAGTTGGTTGGGAGTTAGGAGCTAAGAGGTAAGAATTAGGAGTTGGGAGTTGGGAGTTAGGAGTTAAGAATTAGGAATTAGGAGTCGGGAATTGTAGACAACTGTTCAAGGTTCACTGAATGTCTGTTTACCCATTTTTGACAAGGCAGTACGAGTTGCGTGTAAGGTCGGTGAGGAGCGTGTCGGGAGCCGAAAACGCATCCACGCCTATCCAGTGCTTGCGCGACATGTTGTAGGGATTGCCCACGCAAGGGTATAGCTCCTTGAGTTCCGCGATACGTTCGGGCTGGCATTTCAGGGTAACGGTTCCGAAATTGTTGCTGTTGAAAAAGCAGAAAATGTGTCCACTGACGTAGAACGCCAGCACCCCCTGAGCCGCTTTGAAGGCTACGAAAGGCATTTTCTCCTCCACCTCGTCGCCGAGCGACAGGCAGAAATTGCGGTAATCCTCGATGTTCATTGCCGATTAGCGTATGAAATTCATGCCAAGCCACTCTTCGCGTTCGGGGTAGTCGGGGTGGCCGTTGGCGTGGATTTTCTTGAGCATCCATGCCATGTTTTCGGCCAAGGTTCGCATGGTTTGCATGCCTTCGGTGTCGAGAGCGGCTTCGCCCTTTGCCCGTCCGTAAACAATGTTCCAGTATTGCGAAGTTACCACCGGCATGTTCATCATCTGAAAAGGCATGTTCATGGTGTTGAAAGCGGCTGTGGCACCACCACGGCGGCATACGCATACGGCGGCGGCGGGCTTGTTTTGCACGTTGGTTCCCGAAAAAAACATGCGTTGCACCACCGAGAGCACGGCACCGTTGGGTTGACCGTAATATACTGGTGTTCCGACGATAAGGGCATCGGAGAAGTTCATTTTTTCGGCAATGCGGTTGCAGATGTCGTCGTCGAAAATGCAACGACCGAGTTGTTTTTCGATACACTGTCCGCAGGCAATGCAACCGCGCACCGGCTTGGTGCCAATCTGTGCTATTTCGGTTTCAATGCCGTGGCTTTGGAGGGTTTTTGCAGCTTCGCCAAGTGCCATAAAGGTGTTGCCGCTGGTACGCGGGCTGCCGTTTATCATCAGTACTTTCATAATGTGATTGTTTGGGCTGTTTTGTTTTGCAAAGATACGAAAAAAAAGCCTTTCGGGCAAATGCCATTTGCTTTCGGAGGTATGAAATGGTGAAGGCATGGCACCCTTTTCGAGTTGCGGCAGCCAAGCCCTGCTCCCCAATCCGCTTGCGGAAATGCACGAAGTCGTTCGGGTCGGAAGGAAACTTGTGCTGGAAGAATGCCTCGCCACAGAAGTACTGCATGTACGGGTTCATCACCCACTCCGACGGCAACGTATCGTCGCCGAGGTTTTACATCTGCTTCAGCAACAGGCATCCCACCATCATGCGTATAGGCTTGGCCGGACGACCGTTTTCCGAGTACAGCGGCACAAACTCGCTCTCGAAGTACTGCCAGTCGATGTTGTCGGCCAGCAAGGCCAGTTCGTTGCCCCGGTCGATGAAGTCGGTAAGCATGGGGCGGAAGAGTTCCGGGGTGTTGCGGTTGGGTGATTTTCCTATCGTGATTTCTGTGCGTTTTTCTGCAAGGTTTTTGATGTGTTATTCAAATTTTCTTGCATTTATAACGCTGAAAAATCGCATTTATTGTATTGAATAACAAGTATTTAATATATTTTTAAGGACGGACTAAATAAAGTTAAAGAAGTGTGAGATGTGCAGCACACCTATTCCGCTGTTTACTTAATATCATGGCTTTCAACTTTTTTGCAGATGAAAATCAAAAACTCGTAGAGCAGGTACAGCGGCAGTGTTACGAGAATTAGGGTGAACAAATCGGGGGCGTGTTATGGGCACATCTCCCCCAAAATGCCACAAGTCATCAATCCGGCAGGTTCATCTCTGCCGTACCGCACGGACGGGAAGTCCTGTGCAACGGTCCCGCCCAGACATTTCAAGACGGTAGTAGTTTTTATACGTAGTCATAATGCTTGTTGAATACTCCGTAGTGTTAAGTGACGCAGACTGGTAATATGCAAAACCAACATTTTCAAGTCGCCCATCGATACGTTCACCTGCGAATGGGATGAAAATACTGTTGCCGTTTGAAGCTGTAAGTAATTTTCCATCTATGCCGTATAAAGTGAAATCTTCTTGCGTGGTGTAATCTATCAGTTCCTGCCAATCGAAGGAGTAAGGAGTGCGGGCACCGCCGCCAAGGTTGGCTGTTGCGGCGTCGTCCTCGGTCTGCATGGTGGTGAAGTTGTCGGTGAAACCATTATAACCGTAGGATGAATTACTGCAGTATTTTGTGAGTTGATGATAATCTCCGTTCATGCAGTATTTGTAGGTGTTCCAATTGTATTCTATCTTGGTGGTGGTTTCGCCCCAAGCGTAATAGTTGCCATACTGTTCCGGATATTCGGCGCCCACATTGCAGGATGCCCACAGCAGTCCGCTGGGGAGGCCGAGGTCCACCCACTGGCCGGAGGTTACATAAGTGCCGTCGCCGTGGCCGGCATTGTCGCTTGTCTCGTAACTGTCGTCGTCGGAGCAGGAACTTAGTGTTAGGCTCATCAGCGCCGCCGCCGTTAAAATTATTGAAATTCTTTTCATCATGTGTTGTGTTTTTTTGATAGATTTATTCGTTAGCAGCATAATGGTTATTGTTTTCTTTATTCTTTGTTTTGCCGGTTATTTTCCATCGGCCGTCGGAGTTTTGGGTGATTGTTTGTGCTTATAAGGGAGTTTGTGTCTCATTCCTTTCCAAGCGCCTGTACTACTTGTTTCCCTCGTGTTTTTTTATGAAATCTACGTTAGTTTAAATCAAGTCAATCTATGTTAGAGTTCTCGGACAGCCTCCCCCCCTCAGGGACATCGTCAAATTCCTCGGTTTCCGGTTCGGGGCTCATAAGTTTGTCGTAGTATGCTTTGGTCATAACTATAAAGTTATCTCCACTTCCATCTGAAATTGCGAACACTATGTTTTTTCCGCTTTGCTCAAAGTAATGCGAATCATCACCACCAGGCGATTCAAGCTCTTTTACTTGATATTTGTCTTTCAGATAGTTTTCTATACCTGCTGCGAATGCACCGTATTTGTAGTTTGAGAGCGAGATATTGTATAGGACACATTCCACCGTGGTTTCCATATTGTATTCTTTTGACCAGTTTTGAAAAGTGTAGAAATCATTGTTGGAGAAAAACCTTATGGCATTGATACCAATAACATCATCAATACGTCTGTCGGAGTAGGGAACCGAGTAAGATAAAGCCTTTTGGTTTTCTGTGCGTGCTTTTTTTCCGAATTGCGTCTCGTTGAGCTGTTTCAGGGTTATGCCGAGCAGGTTTTCAAAGTAGTACGGCTGGTTGGCATCGAAAAACTTGTTAGTGAATGCCGAAAGGTCGAAGAAATCCGTTTCCACTCCTTCTTGGCGAAAGTTTTTCACGGGGTCTTTGAGGCTTTCAAACTGGGGGTTGACCTTGTACTGTCCGTCTTTGCCAATAAAGCCCCATTTGCGTCCGCTTTCCACAAAGGCGATGTCGCCTATAAAACGGCTGGCATTCTCAAACTGCGGGTTTATCACAAATTTGCCATCCTTGTCGATGTATCCTGCTTTGTCGTTTTGCATCACGGGGGCAAGACCTTCGGAGAAACCGTCTGTGTCGTAGAACTGCGGGTTTATCACAATTTTGCCTTTTTTATCCACGAAACCGCATTGTTTGCCGTTTTTGAACGGAGCGAGGCCGTCGTGGAAGTCGCCGGCATAGTCAAACTGCGGGTTGATGGCGTAGTTGCCCTTCTTGTCCACAAATCCCCACTGATCGCCGTTTTCAAACCTAGCGAGGCCGTCGTGGAAGTCGCCGGCATAGTCAAACTGCGGGTTGATGGCGTAGTTGCCCTTCTTGTCCACAAATCCCCACTGATCGCCGTTTTCAAACCTAGCGAGGCCGTCGTGGAAGTAGCCGGCATAGTCAAACTGCGGATTGATGGCGTAGTTGCCTTTCTTGTCCACATATCCGCAACCCTTCTCTTTCACATACACCAAAGCCAGGCCCTCGTGATAGGGGAACACAAACTGTGCGTCCTGCAACACAAATTGTTTCTCGCCTTTTTTGTTGATGCATGTGGGTGCTTCGCCTTCGGCCACCACAAAAGCCAGACCGTCGGAAAAATCGGTGGCCCTGAGGTATTTGGCGTTTATCACAAATTCGCCTTTTTTGTTGATGTAGCCCCATTGGCCTTCGCTGTTCTGCACACGGGCGAGTCCGTCGCAGAAGAAGTAGGCGTCTTCGAACTGCGGGTTTATTCCAAAGTTGCCTTTTTCATCCACATATCCCCATTTGTCGTTGCTCTCAACAGGGATGAGGCTGGTGTCTATTTCTTCCGAAGAGCCGCCGCAAGCGGAGAAAATGACGACCGTAATAGCAGTCAATAGAAAGGATTTGATTGTTTTACTCATGATTATGAAAAATTTTTATTTGTTGATTAATGGATAGATTTTATTCTGTTATTTGTTCTTGGTTTTCCATTGCGCCGGATTCTTGCGAAACATGGTCTTCGGCAGTTTTTTCCATTCCCCCGGCTTGTTCCGAAGGAATGTACGCCGCTGCCAAACGGGTGTTGTGTGTTACAATGGCGATGCAGCACAGAGCCAAGGCGAGCGCCAGCGGGGCAAAAGTCATGTGCATAAATGCATGAGCGTAAAAACCTGTAAGATCTCCTAATTTGTCGGCGTCGGATATCATATTCGACAGCTGTTTGAGAAACCACATCGAGGATACGCCCGACAATATAAACAGGATTATGCTTGCCGCGCCCATGCTTGTTCCGCCTTGTATCTTGTCTTTCAACTGTCGCAGTTCGCTGTATTTCATCAATGCGGCGGCCAGTGCCACAAGCGAGCCTCCCAATGCGAGAAAGTCCATGTCAAAATGGTACTCTATCTCCGTGTAATCGGATATCGCACTCCAAAATCCTTCTTTTGCCTTAAGGTCTTTGTCGAAAAACAAAGCAATAGTGCCTACTATGAGTAAAAAAATGCCGATGTACAGGCAAATGGTTCCAAAAACACTTTTGGGTTTTATGTTTTTTGGCAGCGATTTGTACTTGTACGAGTCGGCTGCCCATAGCGCCAAAGCAAGGAACACGCACGATATGGCGAGATAGGTCGCGCATGTCGGATATAACAGCTCCTCCCACAATTCATTGAGCCCGGTTCCCACAGCATAGTTTGTAAGAACCACGACAAATGCAAATGATACAAGGGTGAATAATAGCACCGACAAGATGTTTCTTGCAGGAGTGTTGCCATTATCTGGATCTTTTGCTACTGCCTGCGACAAGCTGAATACAAATGCGGGAAATAAGCATTCCATAAGGCTCTGAATAATACTGCGAAGAATTATAAATGAGTTCCATCCAATTGTATAATCCACACACAATGTTACTATATTTCCTATCGCCCATAGCAGGCCTGTTACCCATATAAATATGTTCTTCTTGCTTTTTAGCACAATGTAAATGACGGCTAAATATTGTATAAAATATAATGACTGTAACAATTTGATCTTGGAAAGATATGCCATCCAGTCGTTTGCTGCGAGATAGGCATAGTCGGCGAATAAAACCCATGTTTTGGATATTGTCATAAGCGCCACGGCTGCAAGTGCCACAAAAGCTCCATCCCTCAAAGATGAGTTTTTCCCCGCCTTTTTATAAAGCATGGCAAATGCCAATGCGCTGCATGCATACCATAGATATGGTAGTGTGTTATACACACCTTGCGGCAGTGTAGCAACTTTGAAATCTATAAAAATAATGTCCACTAAGCACAGAATAGCCAATACGAGTGCCGAGCTTTTTATAATTTTGTTTTCCATATCAATGTGTTTTTGTTAATGTTTTTTTTAGTAAATTCTTGTATATCACTAAATTCAATACTGTTTTTTTTGAAGAACATATTTGCAAAAATAACGCAAACGCTCTTTGGTTGCGCACTTATGCCCTATCAAATATGGATAGAATAATCTATCCATATTTGATAAAGTTTATGAAAGTTTTGACTTTCAGTATTTTGCAAATATTTTCAAGCGAAGAGCCACTTTTTCCTTTTGAACCGTATAGGGTAGCATTCCTCTCGGTTTTGAGCAAAAACGGGTAATTATTCCTCTCGGTTTTGTGCAAAAAACAGGTGATTATTCCTCTCGGTTTTTGGAAAATTGAAAAAAAAATATTACTTTTGCAGTTGTAAAAAACTGATCGATATGTATCTAAACAGACTGATAGATAATGAATTGGCGAAATGGCAGAAGTCGCCTGCTCACAAGCCGGTATTGTTGCGAGGTGCCCGTCAGGTTGGAAAGTCCTCATCGGTACGGCATTTGGGCGAGAGTTTTGATAATTATATCGAAGTGAATTTTGAGAAGCGTCCCGAGCTGAAACGTCTGTTTGCCGAGGTGCACGATGTGAAAGAACTAACAGCACGACTTGGGCAGCTGTACAACACATCCGTAGTTCCTGGCAAGACGCTTCTTTTCCTTGACGAGATTCAGGCCAGCGAAGATGCTCTTAAATCCCTTTGGTTTTTTAAGGAGGATTATCCCGAGCTTCACGTGATTGCCGCCGGTTCGTTGCTTGAGTTTACACTGAAAAACACCAATGCCTATGGCGTGGGGCGGATTCGCTCAATGTTTATGTACCCATTGTCGTTCGATGAGTTTTTGTCGGCCAATGGACACTCATCGTGGCTTGAGGCACGCAATTCGGCCGATGCCGACAAACCTCTTTTTGAAGCCTTGCACAACGACCTTGTCCAGCAGTTTCGCTCGTATCTAATAGTGGGAGGAATGCCAGCCAGCGTTATGGCTTGGGTTGCCAATCATGATTATTTGCAATGTGCCGCCGAACAGGATGACATACTGCAAAGCTATTACGACGATTTTTCCAAATATGGCACTCGTGTGGATACCACTCTTTTGCGAAACACCCTACAAAGCGCTGTTTTACAGGTGGGAAAGAAATTTATGTATAGCAAAGTGGAGGGCGAATGCGGTTCCAAGGCTGTGAAAGAGGCTTTGGGAATGCTTTGCGATGCGGGGTTGCTGAAAACCGTGCAATGTACAGCCGCCAATGGCCTGCCTTTGGGAGCGGAAACAAATCCCAAATTCCGCAAATACATCTATCTCGACAGCGGTTTGCTGCTGCGGATGCTTGATTTTGGATTGGGAGGAGCCAAAGAGCTGACGCAATTAGTGCTTGCCGGCTCTGCCAGCGACCTTGTAAACAAGGGCAGCCTTGCCGAAATGGTGGCCGGATGGGAATTGGTTAAATACGGCAACAGCCATACACAGCACGACCTTTACTATTGGGAAAACATATCCGAAGGCACTACCTCGGAAGTTGATTATGTTATAGCAAAAGATATGAAACATCTTCCGATTGAGGTGAAATCGGGCACAAGCGGCAAAATGAAGAGTCTTGCGCTTTATATGAAAAAAAAGGGACTCACCGAAGCTGTTCGCACATCCCTTGAAAATTTTGGTATGATTACGCAAGTTAATGGCATGGAACGCCATATAAAAATAATACCTTTGTATGCGCTGTCGCAAATTTAGAAACCGTAATAATAGGACTGACGTCCAGATCTTTCCTCTCGGTTTTGAGCAAAAACGGGTAATTATTTCTCTCTGTTTTGTGAAAAAACAGGTGATTATTCCTCTCGGTTTTGTGAGGGTTTATATGCAATTTGTTTAAAATCAATATAATGCCGAGAGTGCTATTTTTCGATATATTCCCTGAAAAAGTTGTACTCCAACAAATTGGAAATGCGTACAAGCATCTCGGTGTTTATGTTGGGTTTTGAGTATATCTTGTAAAGGTGGTTGGGTGTGCAAGGTATCTGGTGTGCCAGCCACGCGCTGGTGCGGCCCTGCTCTTTGAGCTTGGCTTTTATAATTTTCCCTATATGCACATTTCTGATATTTGCCATAAAAAAAGCGTGGAATTGTTTTCCTTGCTTGACATCCGGGGTTACCACGCCCCACACAATCAACAAGTCATTCCACGCCGTAGCATGCTACGGCATTCGATGGCTAACCTTGATTGTATGATCGTCTCTCAATCGAGAGACTGTGTGGTAATTGGATGTCAAGGATAGCTACAAACGCTATCTTATATTGTTATATGTTTTGTTTTGTCGTATCTGTTTGGTTTTCTGTTGTTTGAATTGGTTTTTTTTTGTCTGTTAGATTTATGTTTGAAAAAAAATATTTGTTGTCGGTTTGTTGGGGCTGTTCTGCCAGCCAAGCATTTACTTTTGCAGTTATAAGGGTAATTATTTCCTCGGCTTTGGCATAAAGATCCTTGGCAGAGGTTTCATCGTGGTCGAAAAAATCCTCGTAGTCGCCGGTATTGCGTTCGTCGAGCAATTGTCCGTAATATTTGCCGATATATTGCGGAAATACCCCTGTCCTTACGAAATGCAATCCGGACATTTGTCTCACACCTTCGTGCGACTTGGCATTTATCTGATTTGCGATAAGCATGGCGCTTGCCGCATAGTAGCAGGCATAAGTACATGCGGTTTGTGGCGGTGTTGAAATAGCCGTGCCTGATGTGGCCGAGCACCTCGGCCAGTGTTTTGTTGGCGTTGGTGGTGCGGTATTGCGCAATGTCGGTTCTTTCTTGTTGGGTAAGCATGTTTTAAAGTCTTATTCTGTCGGATGAAACATTGTCGCGAAAGGGTGTCATGCGCGATTCCCATTGTGATTTTGGCAGTGCAAAAAGGCTTATGGATATACCCGGGTTGAGCCTGATGGGGTATGTTACGTCGTAAAGTCTGTCCACATCTTTTTTGTCCACGGTAGGTTTGTCGAACAGCACAAGCAGGTCTATGTCGGAGTCGGGGCGAGCGTCGCCGCGTGCCTCGCTGCCGTATATCCACACCTCGACAGGGAATGGCAGTGCGGCAAAGCCTTCTTTCAGTTTTTGTGTTATCTCCGGCCTTCTCATGTCTTTTGATGAGGTTTGGTGGTGTTGGTGTTTTTTTCCGATGGTTCGGTTTTGCAAAGTTACGTTTTTTTTCCGACAAAGCAAAATAATAAAAAAAACTCCGTCATTTCGGTACGGAGTCTTTCTGTTGTCGCTGAGATGTTTTTATTTCATTTTCAGGACGTTGTGCACTTGTCCGATGATGTTTTTGCTTTTCAGTCCGAAATGTTCCATCAGTTGCATGGGGGTGCCCGATTCGCCGAAACGGTCTTCCATTGCCACCATGCGCATTGGGGTGGGGCAGTTCAGTGCCAGAACGTGAGCCACGCTGTCGCCAAGGCCGTTTATTAGCGAATGTTCCTCGGCGGTAACCACGGCGCCAGTTTTGTGTGCGCTGGCAATAATGGTTTCGCAGTCGAGGGGTTTTATGGTGTGTATGTTGATAACGTCAGCGCGGATGCCTTCTTTTTCGAGGGCTTGGGCTGCCACAAGGGCTTCCCACACAAGATGTCCGGTGGCTATGATGCTTACGTCGGAGCCTTGGTTTAGAATTTGTGCTTTACCAATGATGAAAGGCTCGTTGATGTCGGTGAAGTTGGGCATTTTGGGGCGTCCGAACCGCAGGTACACGGGACCGTTGTGTTCGGCGGCGGCAATGGTGGCGTTGTGAGTCTGGTTGGCGTCGCAAGGCACAAGCACCGTCATGTTGGGCAGGGCTTTCATCAGTCCTATGTCCTCCATGGTCTGGTGTGTGGCACCGTCTTCGCCAAGTGTGATGCCGGCGTGGCTGCCGCAGATTTTCACGTTTTTGTTGGAGTAGGCCACCACTTGTCGTATCTGGTCGTATATGCGTCCGGTAACAAATTCGGCAAAGCCTCCGATGAAGGGTGTTTTGCCGTTGAGCGACATGCCTGCCGCGATGCCCGTCATGTTGGCTTCGGCAATGCCGCATTGCACGAAACGTTCGGGGAATGCCTTGGCAAAGCCGTCCATTTTTACGGAGCCTGTAACGTCGGCGGTGAGGGCCACCACGTTGGGATTTTTGCGGCCGGCGGCCACCAAGCCTTCGCCAAATCCGCTGCGGAGGTCTTTCATTGCTATGTTCTCGCTTGTGTTTATCATTGTATGATGTTTTTTTGTTTTTCGTTAAAAATTGATGTTTGTCTGTTGTGCCGATTCTATTTTGAAACGGCGTTTCTGAACGGTTTTATGTCCTTGTTCCTCTTTGTCCTGCAGCAGCACCACGTATTCGCCGGGCATCATCACAAGGCGTTCCACGTTTTTCTCTTCGTCGAGCACGTGGATTTGCGTCAAGGTGTTGTCCTCCTCGCCGATGGCAAAGATGATGCCTTTGAAAAGTCCCTTAGGCTTGTTCACCACGGCCATTCCGGGGGTTGGTATCACCAGCTCGGTGGTGGCGGTGTAGCGTATGTCCACGCCGTTGAGGATGGTGGGGGGCAAGGTGTTCACCTCAATGTTGTAACGTCCTGTGATATAAGGCGTTTCGATGTTCAATGCATGGATATTCACAAAACTGTTGTCGGAGTTTTTGCGCACGCTTACTGTGTAGTCGGGCAGTGGGAAAAGCACCCTGTGTCCGTCGAAATGCACGCGCAGCAGGCCTTGTTCGGCGGTGATGCCGATGTTGTTTGTGCGTCCGTTTTCGAGTTTTACTCCGTGCAGAGTTTGCGGCGGGTTGGTGTGGAAAGTTACGTTGTATTCCACCAGTGGGTCCACGGTGAGGGTGTCGGGCTGCGACTTGCTGTTGAAAGTGTACAGGGTTTGCAGGCGGGGCATGCCGGTTTGCGCGTCGGCAAAGGTAACGGGGGTGGTACTTTCATAGATTTTGCCCGTTTTGTCGGCAATGCTCAGGCACACGCCGGCCTGCTGGTTGGCAAGGTCGAAAATGTTGTACAGCGTTTTGATGTAGGTCTCCTCGTTTGGTACGTGGAAAAACCTGCCGGCGCAGTTAAGGTCGCTTTTGAAGTTGCTTTTTTTGCCGATGCCGATGATAAACGTTTTTACCACTATGCCGCTGGTTTGCACCTGTTTGGCCACTTGGCAGATGTCGTCGCTGCAGTCGTCGAGGCCGTCGGTTATTATCAGTATGATGTTTCGCGACGAGTTGCCCGACGGAAAGTCGTTTACGGCGTTGGTGAGGGCCGTGGTGGCGGTGCATCCGCCTTGTGGCACGAGGGTTTTTATCTTGCTTTTTATTTTGTAGTTGTTGTCGTAGGCGAATGGTACTTCGAGCCGTGTGCCGTGGTCGTTTTTGTTCATGTGTCCGAACACGCGCATGGCAAATTCCACGTTGTTTTGGTGCGAAATGCTGTCCATGAATTTGAGCAGCACGGCCTGCGTTATCTTTATTTTGGAGTCGCTCTGCCATTTGTCCCACATGCTGCTGGAGCAGTCGAGAATGAGCAATACATGCGTTTTGTCGGCGAGCGGATTTACGGGCGTGCGTTTTTTTTGCGCTTGCGCCGATGCCGCCACCAACAGCATTGCCGACAATATGATACAGAGGCGTTTCATCAATAGTCGCCGAGTGTTTCGGGTAGTTGAGCCAAAGCTTTTGCCAGTTCTTCGTCGGAGGGCGGTGTGCCGTGGTATTTGTTTGTGCCTTGCATAAAGTCCACGCCGTAGCCCATTTCGGTTTTCATTATCACGCAGATGGGTTTGCCTTTTCCGGTGAGGCTGCGGGCAGAGCCAAGTCCGTCAAGAACCTGTTGCATGTCGTTGCCGTCGGCGATGTTCACCACCTGCCATCCGAAGGCCTCCCATTTGGCCTGCAGGTTGCCCAGCGACATCACATGGTCGGTGGTGCCGTCGATTTGCTGGCGGTTGTAGTCGATGGTGGATATTAGGTTGTCCACGCCTTTGGAGCCGGCAAACATCACGGCTTCCCAAATTTGACCTTCCTGCAGTTCGCCGTCGCCGTGCAGGGTGAAAACGAGGTTCTTATCGCCGTCCATTTTCTTTGCCACAGCGGCGCCGATGGCCACTGAAAGGCCTTGTCCCAACGACCCTGAGGCCATGCGAATGCCCGGCAGGTTGTGTGCTGTGGAGGGGTGCCCTTGCAGACGCGTGCCGAGGAACCGGAAGGTGTTGAGCTCGTCGACAGGGAAATATCCGCGACGGGACATAACGCTGTACAGCACAGGGGTTATGTGTCCGTTCGACATAAAGAACATGTCCTCGCCACGCCCTTCCATGGTGAAATGCGCGGGGTCGGCGTTCATTATGTTGAAATGCAGGGCTGTCATAAATTCGGTGCAGCCTAACGAGCCGCCCGGGTGCCCCGATTTGGCTTTGTTGGTCATGCGTACTATGTCTCTACGTACTTGTTTTGCAATGTCTTGCAGTTCTATAAGTGTTTTCATCAAATATCTTGTTTTTTTGCAAAGATACGTTTTATTTTTCTCTTTTGCAGAAATAAAACGGCTTGCGTTATTCACAAATTTGGGCAATGGGCTGTATAACAAAGCGTTGCGTGTTGAGATAATTCAAGATTTGCCTTTTGAGCGAGTTTGTGCCATGTGTTGCCGAAAAAAACGGGTAAACGGAATATTTTGTGGTTTGAAAATTTTTTTGGGGGGTGGGATATTTTGTTGTTGAAGATTTTGGGGAAATGGGATGTTTTGCAGTTGCAAATTTCGGGGAAACGGGATGTTTTTTTTTAAATGTGAGGCGTCGTTTTTCTTCGTACCTTTGCATAGTTTTATAAAAATACAACAACTATGGAACATGTGTTTAAACGCAAGTCTTACAATGAGTTGCTTGATTGGAAAAATACCAGTATGGGACGTGCGGCAATGCTGGTGGAAGGTGCTAGGCGTGTGGGTAAGTCCACATTGGTGGAATAGTTTGCTAAAAACGAGTATGAAAAATACCTGCTTGTAGATTTCAACAGATTGCCCAAGACGAATAAGCGAAATGTTTGAAGATGTTTCGGACTTGGACGAGATTTTTCTGCAGTTGCAGCAGCATTATCGCACTGTGCTTAAGCCTCGCAAATCGCTTGTCATTTTCGACGAAATGCAGAAATGTCAGCTTGCGCGTCAGGCCATAAAGTATTTTGTGGCCGACGGGAGATACGACTATATCGAGACGGATTCGTTGATAAGCATAAAAAAGAACACAAAGGACATCACCATTCCGAGCGAGGAGGAGCGTATCACCATGTACCCGATGGATTACGATGAGTTCCGCCGGGCCCTTGGCGATGGCGATGGCCCCTGCATTTTGCGTGAAATGTTCCACAGTCGTAAACCTTCAGGTTCGGCACATCGCAGTGCCATGCGCGACTTGCGCTTGTATATGCTCGTGGGCGGTATGCCTCAGGCCGTAAGCACATATCTCAGCACAAAAAACCTTAGTGCTGTGGACAAGACCAAGCGGGGAATAATACGGCTTTACCTTGACAATTTTCAGAAATTAGACCCGTCGGGTGCCGCGGAGCGTATGTTTTTGAACATTCCGGCGCAGCTGAGCGGCAACGTGTCGCGCTATCGTCCTGCGGCAGTGCTCGGCGAACGTTCCTACGGCAAAATGGCCACCCTGCTGCAGGTTTTGTCGGAGAGCAAGACCACGCTTTTCTGCCACCGCTGCACCGACACCAACGTGGGTATGGACTTGGCCAAAGACCTGCAACGCTACAAGATTTACCTTGCCGACACAGGGCTTTTTGTTACCCTTTGCTTTTGGGACAAGCGGTACACCGAAAATGTGATATGCGACAAACTTTTGAGCGACAAGCTGGAGGCCAACCTCGGGTATCTGTACGACAATCTTGTGGCCCAGATGTTTGCGGCAGCGGGCAACAACCTGTTTTACTACACTTTTCCAAAGGACGAGAAACACAACTACAAGGTTGATTTTCTGCTTTCGAGGGGAAACAAGCTGGTGCCCGTGGAGGTGAAACCGTCGGGATACCGCACCCACAAGTCGATGGACGAGTTCAGGCGGCGTTTCCTGTCGCGTACGGACGAAGGAGTGGTGCTGTACACCAAGGACCGCCAGCACGAAGGACAAACCCTATTCCTGCCAGTATATTATGCGGGACTGGTGTGAGGGGAGGATGGAGTTATTTTTCCAATATACTTTCGCTGTCTTTTTTTAATCTCGACAAGTTTTTCAGAACGGTTTCTTTGCTGGTATTAGCATAGCAATACACACACAGATGTCCGCAAGTATTGTACATCCCAATGTCTTTGCTTATCATGCAGCCACATAATTTGCGCTGCCCTTTGTCTTTCATTTTTTCGGGTGATAAGGGCGGACGACTCAGATCGATACCAAAAAGCGATGTTCGGTCGGGCAATTCGCCATAGTTCAGGTAATAAACCAACTCCTCATCTTCGGGCCAGAGGCGTTTCATCAGTTCCCCATCGATGCAGCGGTTGTGGGCGATGCCGTATTTGTCGAGGTCGATTTTCTCGCCGCAGGTGGCAAGTTCAATGCTCCAACCCTCTTGCGCCCAGCGGTCGCGGCACTTGGCAAGTCCGTCGGCTATCTCGTTCATCTGCTCCGAGGTGAACTCCGCTTGGCTGATGCTCTCTTTCGAGAACTGGTCGGTCTCCTTCACCAAATTGCTCTGCACCTTGCGGTAGCCGTTTATATCAATAAAACTAAAGACGAGTTTGTCGGTCAATCCTTTTAGTTTGTTGCCTAATTTCCAGATTTTTACGAGCAAATCATGAGGCGAGAGCTGTGGCGTAACAATCAGCGGGTCGAAACGCCAGATAATGCGTTCTTTGCCCACCATCTCCGACAGTTGGCGGAACGTCTGCACACGCTGCTCCACGCTTGGCACATTTGGTTCAAATCGCTCGTTGTCGTAGTCGTTCAGGGTAAATTGGAAGTAGTAATGTATACCCTGTTCGTCAAGTTCATGCAATAGAGGCAACAATGGTTTCGGATTTTTTGTCCAGAACACCACCACTTTGCAATTTGCAAAAGAAACATACGTTGGCTTAGGATTGAACGGATTGTACCACACGCAATAGCCAGCCCGCAAACGGTTGATGAACCACTTGGCATAGAACGCCGGAATGTCGGTGCTCCGGCTCGCCGAAATGATG
>CALGGY010000083.1 GCA_937915785.1 uncultured Bacteroidales bacterium | reverse complement strand
ATGGACAATGGACGATGGACGATGGACAATGGACGATGGACAATGGACGATGGACGATGGACAATGGACGATGGACAATGGACGATGGACAATGAACAATGGACGATGGACAATGTACGATGGACAATGGACAATGGACAATTGACGATGGACAATGGACGATGGACGATGGACAATGAACAATGGACAATGGACAATGAACAATGGACAATGGACAATGAACAATGGACAATGGACAATGGACAATGGACGAGATTTACAATTTATAATATACAATGGAGGGATTAATAATGAAAAGGGATGAAGATAATTTGATTTTGGTGAAAAGTAATGCGTTTGCTTTAAGGATAATTCGCCTGTACCAGCATTTGTGCAACGAAAAAAATGAGTATGTGCTTTCCAAACAGGTATTGCGAAGCGGCACAAGCATCGGGGCAAATGCAAAAGAGGCTGCGCAGGCACAATCCAAAAAGGATTTTCAGGCCAAAATGGCCATCGCTCTCAAGGAAGCCTGCGAAACCGAATATTGGCTCGAACTCCTTCACGAAAGTCTTTATATAGACGAAATTCCGTTTGAAAGCATCTATGCCGACAACAAAGATATTATACGTATTTTGACAAGCATAATAAAAACCTCACGGCAAAACAGCAAGTGACAATGGACGATGGACAATGGACGATGGACAATGGACAATGGACGATGGACAATGGACGATGGACAATGGACAATGGACAATGGACAATGGACAATGGACAATGGACGATGGACAATTGACAATGGACGATGGACAATGGACAATGGACGATGGACAATGGACAATTATCAATATAACAGTAAGATATGAAGAAAGACGAAGACAATATAATTTTGGCTAAGAGCAAGGCGTTTGCTTTAAGGACAATTCGCCTGTACCAGCATTTGTGCAACGGAAAAAAATGACAATATAAAAATTGTACATTGTAAATTGTAAATTTAAAAAATCCCGTGCCACGGAAAAAGAAACCTCCGCTGACTTTTGTGCAGAAAATGCTGAAGCTCTACGCCTCGGGGCTGGGCAAGGAACCTGCCGCACCCAACCGCGAGCCCGATGCCGGCATCGACGCCCTGCCTTCGCTCGAACAGCGACTGCAGGCCATTTTCAATATCACCAACAACAAAAAAAGACCCGCCTCTCAGATGTTATTTTTTGTAATGTACGACATAGAAAGCAACCGCGTGCGCCGTCAGGTGGTGAAATACCTCGAACGGCAAGGTTGCTCGCGTGTGCAGAAATCCATTTTTCTGGCCGACCTGCCAAACGCCAAATACGAACAGATAAAAAGCGACCTGGCCGAGGTGCAGGCCTGCTACGAAAACGAGGACAGCATCCTGGTGGTGCCCATCAGCACCGACTACCTGAAAGCTATGAAAGTTATCGGCCAAACCATAAACGTGGACGTGATAACAAAATCGGTGAACACACTGTTTTTTTAGTTTAAATAAAAGCGTGTAATAAAATGAATGTCAATGATATAAACAGACTGCGAAAAGCCGGGCGACTGAACGAGGCCTACCAAGCCGCCGAGGCCTTTTGGCAACAATTCCCCTTCAGCGCAATAGCGCGCAACGCCATGGCTTGGGTGGTTTACGACCTTGCGCGGCAAAATGCCACGTTTGAACGCCAACAGCAGTTTTTGCGATGCTTGGACAAGATAAACTCCATTGGCATGCCCACAGTCCCCGACGACACTTTCTGGCCCGCCGTGGAATGGCTGGCGCGGGGCATGGTGGCCACCGTGGACCGCCACACCTCCACAAGGGGACTGCCCGCCGACACGCGTTTTTTCGACCAGCTGCTACAACGCCTGCTGGCAATGCCCTTGCGGCAACCCTCGGACCACCACTCGGCACTGCTGCAAACCATGCTCAGGGTGAAAGTGGACTGGAACCGTTTCGACGAATTCTGCCGCTGGTGGGATTTCCAAAACCTGCGCCCCGACGATTTCCTGCCTTTCGAAACACAGGGCGGGCAGCGTGTGCGACCATTGGCCGAAAGGGCTTTTATGGCCTACAGCAAATGCCTTTGGCAGAAACCGCCTTCGGACTACACCATGCAGTGGGCCGAAAGGCTGGCCCTAATATCGCAACAGCACCCCGATTACACTTTCATGCCTTTCTATCGCGCCAAGCTGATGATAAAATGCGGCCGCAGCGCCGAGGCACGGGCAGTGCTGACACCTTTCGCCCAGCGCAAACAAAACGATTTCTGGGTGTGGGAGCTTTTGGGCGACATTGCCGACGAGCACCGCCGGCTGCCTTTCTACGCCAAGGCCGCGCTGTGTGCCGCCCCGCCCGAGATGCTGGTGAACCTGCGCGAGAAACTGGCCGCCGAGCTTGCAAGGCTCCAACATTGGCCGCAAGCCAAAACCGAGCTGCAAACCCTTGTGCACACCCGCCGGGCCAAGCAGTGGGCCATTCCCGCCAAGGTGATGGAAATGACATCGCAGCCTTGGTTTGAACAAACGCAGGCCGACACGCGCGCCGCCGATTTCTACCGCCCGCTGGCACAGCAGGCCGAAAAAGAGGTGCTGGGCTACGAAAAAAAACAGAAACCTTTCGAAGGGACCATCAGGATAAACCCCAAAGGCGGTTTCGGAAAGGTGGGCGATGTGTTTGTGCCCGCAAAAAAGGCCGCACGGTTCCAAAATGGCGACAAGGTGTGCGGCATAGCCGAAACATCGGTGGACCGAAAGAAAAACCGCGTGGGCTGGAGCGCCATTAGCATAAAGCCGAAAAAAGGGCAGGGCGGATGCCGCGTGAAAAAAGTTCTTTGACATATCAGAAAAAAATCGTACTTTTGCAAAATGTTTTTTGAGGCCGGAAAGGTACATTTTTTGGTGCAAAAACCGCGATTTTTGACAAAAAACGAAGTTCAAAGTCTTGACGTTGTGTGAATTGCAAAATTTGCTCTCACAGACCATATTCCACTAAAACAAGGATTAAGACCGCGCTCCGCCTC
>CALGGY010000082.1 GCA_937915785.1 uncultured Bacteroidales bacterium | reverse complement strand
TTTGCGATAAACCGTTTTGTGAAGGCCGTTTGTCCACATACCCCATTCGCAGTTGTTGCAGGCCGACATATAAGACTTCAGCTGCTCCAAGCCATTATCCTTGTCTGTCGGTTTTACGGCTTCTTTCTTACATTCGATGATGATGGAAATATTCTGCTGGTCTTTCATTTCCTCGGCAGTGGTGCCTTCGGGGAAAATCACAATGTCGGCACGTTTCCTGCCAGAGCCAATCTGCACGTGGTACTCCACGGCGATGCGCTGTCTGTCGTATTTGTGTTCGTTCACCAAACGCTTCTCAACGGTTTGGCGCACGTACTCTTCGGGGGTGTCGTTGCGGATAGTTCCGTCAACGTAATCGCGGATTTTCCCGTCCGGAATTGATATTACTATTTCTGTGGTTGCCATTGTTGTATCGTATTATTCATTCTGCAAAGATACTCATTATTTAGGGATTTTCGCCCGTTTTTCGACATAAAAATACCAAAAGTTTTGCACAATTATCCACACTTATCAACAATTGAACAAAACACTTGCGCATTTGCGTTTTTTTGCGTATTTTTGCACGCTTAAAAAACAGCATTGAAGGTATGAATTTCGCTACTCTCCTGCTTTTGGCCATAGGGCTTTCGATGGATGCTTTCGCCGTTTCGGTGTGCAAGGGACTTTCGCTAAAACACCCCGATTTTCGCGCCTACCTGTCGGCTGGACTATGGTTTGGCGTGTTTCAGGCGCTGATGCCGGTGGTGGGATATTACCTGATATTCAATTTCAAGGATTATGTGGCGGCCATCGACCACTGGATTGCCTTTGCACTGCTTGCCGCTATTGGTGCCAATATGATACGCGAAGCCCTTTCGGGAAGGGAATCGCCGACCAACGCATCGATGGATTTCAAAACAATGCTGCTGCTTGCCATCGCCACCAGCATCGACGCTCTGGCGGTGGGCATCTCCTTCGGTTGCCTCAGCGTAAAACTATTGCCTGCCGTAATTACAATTGGAATAACAACCTTTGCTCTGTCGTGCGCCGGAATGAAAATAGGCTCGCTTTTCGGACTGCGATACAAGTCCAAAGCCGAGATTGTTGGCGGAGTGATACTTATTTTACTCGGCATAAAAATACTTCTCGAACACCTGAAAATCATCAATTTCTGAACTCCATACCCGTCTGTAAACTATTTTAAAAAAAACATTTTTATCTTTTTTTTGGCAAAATAACAAAAAAAACGTACCTTTGCACTGATAATAACAATGTGCCAAAAAGTTTGCCCCAAAAAGCATGCTAAGCACAACGCACAAGTAACCAACAGTTAAAAAACACAAAAAACCATGAAAAAAACTTTATTTGTTTTAACAATTGCAATTGCCGCCATTATAGGCACGGGCAACGCCCAGTCGAAATTTGGCAACGCCCTGAAAAACGCTGCAAAGAAAGTCGCCAAAGAGGTGGTCGACGACACCAAAGAAACTGCTAAAAAGGCAGCCAACGATGCCGTAGACAACGCAACAAAAAAAACCAACGACGCTATCGACAATGCAAAACAATCGGCAGTAAACTCGGCCAGCAACGCCGTTAGCAACGCTGTGTCGGGCAACAGATCCTCATCGTCGTCCGCAGCTCCGTCGGTCAACGCCAAAATTCCCGGCAACGCCCTCTACGTAAGCAGCAGCACCGGCAGCAACCGCAACGACGGTAGCAAGTCGGCCCCCCTAAAAAACATCGCAAAAGCCCTTGAGCTGGCACCCGCCGGTGCCACCATCGTGGTAGCCGAAGGCAACTATTTCGGCATGCTCAACAGTGGCAACATTGTGATAACCAAACCCGTAACCCTGCTCGGCGGCTATAGCTCCGATTTCTCCGAAAGGGACATACTGAAACACCGCACACTTATTCAGCCAACCTCCGCCTCCAACGGCTCGGCAAGCGGCAACGGCACCATCCAGATACGTAGCATCCAGGCCCCCAACGACAAGGTAGTTATCGACGGATTTATTTTGGACCGCGGCAACTCCATCTCCTACAACGCCCGCGGCGAAGGCAAACCCGAAGGTGTGGACTGCCCCATGATGAACCCCATAGGCGTGGCGGGCATAGGTGGCGAAAGCCTCACCGACAACCCTGTGAACACAACCGAAACCGCCATTATCTATTTTGATGGTTATCAAGGTGTTATAAACAGCGTTAATGTATATGTCCGCAACTGCACTTTCGTAAACTGCCCCAATTTCGGCATCATTGGAATGCTAAAAGGCGGATCGCTCAACGTGGAAAACAACGTGTTTGTCAACGTACGCATGGCAACCCTCGATGTGCGTGGCGCCGACATCAAATCGGTGATTCCCATCAACTTCCGCTACAACACCGTACTTTTCGTTTGGTCGCGCCTGAAAGACCTTGGCGACATGGGCTACGGCTACCGCATGATACCCGGCACTTCCAACACCGTGGAAAACAACATATTCGGCTGCGCCACCTTCTCGGCCATCGACCGCACCCATGTGGACAGCGACAAAACCCGTGAGGCCATGCGCAAGGACGTGGTGAAAGGCAACATTTTCTTCCTCAACCGCCAAACCGACCTCACCCTGCCTGGTGGCGGCATGTTCCTCCGCGTCAGCGCCAACGATTTCGACGACGTGGAACAGCTCTCCGCCGTTTCTGGCAACAAAGTCCTCACCGACCCCTCGCTCTTCAATGGCAAAATAAACAAAGCATACCTGCAAGGATTCCTCAACCTGAAAACCTCTTCCAACATGTCGGTGGACTACAACAGCAGCGCCAACCAGTTCCGCTCGGCTTTCGGCATGAACCTGCAGGGCACCGGAACCACCACCACCTCGATGTACGCCAACCGCTACCCGTGGCAGGAAGCCCTGCTACTCTTCGGCGCAGTGAACGGATGCGGCGCACAAGCCCTAAAATAAGAATTATTTTACACAAAAACAATAAATTATACACATAATGAAAAAATTCGATCCCGCAACAAACATCCAGCGCATCGACGGCCGCGACACCTGCCGCGGAGTTAACCCCTCCATCAGCGATAGTGCAACTTTCAATTTCGAGAAAGCGCACCTTATGACTGACACTTTCCACGGCGAAACCGAAGGTTATTTCCTCTACAGCCGCCACTGGAACCCCAGCAACCTTGCCCTCTGCAAAGCCCTTGCAGCAATGGAAGGCACCGAAAGCGCTTGGGTTACAGGCTCCGGAATGGCAGCCATCACCTGCTCACTGCTCCACGAAGTGAAATCCGGCGACCACATACTCTCCAGCATGACCACCTACGGCGGCACTTTCGCTTTCCTGAGCAACTACATCAAGAAATTCGGCGTTGAGGTAACTTTCGTAAATTTCCAAGACCTCGAGGCTGTTAAGAAAGCCATCCGCCCCAACACCAAGGTGCTGTACACCGAAACGATGAACAACCCCCTGCTGCGCATAGCCAACGTGCCCGAACTTTCCAAAATAGCTCACGCACACGGCGCAAAACTCATTGTGGACAACACTTTCACCCCGATGATTTTCTCGCCCTACCAGCTTGGCGCCGATGTGGTTGTGTATAGCATGACAAAGTTCGTTAACGGCAAGAACGACTGCGTGGCTGGCGCCATCTGCGGCTCTGCCGATTACATCAACTCGCTTATCGACGTAAACAACGGCACGGCAATGCTCCTCGGACCCGTTTTGGATCCCATGCGCTCCAGCAGCATCCTCAAAAACCTGCACACACTGCACATACGTATGCAGAAACACGGCGAAAATGCCATGTATCTGGCCAAACGGTTCAAGGAAGTGGGTTTCAAATACAACTACCCCGGCCTGCCCGAACACCCCGACCACGAGCTCTTCAAGAGCATGATGAACGACGGCTACGGCTTTGGCGGAATGATTTCCATCGACATGGGCACCGCCGACGCTGCAAGCCGCATTATGGAGATAATGCAGGAGAAAGGTGTTGGATATCTGGCTGTTAGCCTTGGATATTTCAAAACCTTGTTCAGCAACTCGGGCAAATCCACTTCTTCGGAAGTTCCGGAAGAGATTCAGCGCGAAATGGGCATGAGCGAAGGCCTTATCCGTTTCTCCGTGGGCTTGGACAACGACATCGAAGCCACTTTCCAACTTATAAAGGAATCGGTGGAAGAAAGCCGCAAATAACCTTTCGTTCACAGTGCAAAAAAGGCTGTTGCCATGAGCAACAGCTTTTTTTTATTGCTCAAACCATCCTCATTCCATCTTCATGGCGGCAGCAATTCCTTCCACAATGTCGGAGGCGATAAGGGAGTTGCCTTTGTCGGCAAAAGCCATGTCCCCCGCCCTGCCGTGCAGAAAAACTCCGCAAAGGGCGGCCTCTTGGGGCGAAAGTCCTTGTGCCAGCAGTCCGGCTATGATGCCGGTAAGCACGTCGCCACTGCCAGCCGTGGCCATCCCCACATTGCCCGTGGTGTTGAAAAACACACTTCCGTCGGGGAACGAGATGGTTGTGTGCGCTCCTTTGAAAACCACTATCACATGGTGTTCCAACGAAAATTGGCGCTGTTTTTCCATTCGTTCAAAGTCGTCGGCCCAAATGCCTGCCAACCGCTCAAACTCCTTGTAATGGGGTGTGATAATGCTGTTTGGTGGCACATCGTCGATAAGATTTTTGGACTTTGCCAAACAATTTATTGCGTCGGCATCAATAACCATTGGAGCGGTGCATCGGTTCAGCAGCTGTTCCAAAGCGGCTATGGTTGTTTCATCGGTGCCGATGCCCGGACCCACTGCCACCACGTTGTATCTTTCCAAACCGGAGGGCGGTGCCGAAAACAGCTCATTGTTGGCATCCACACTCACCATTGCCTCCGGAAATGCCGGTTGCATGCACGCCACACCCTGTTGGGGGATATGTGCGGTTACAAGTCCCGCGCCGGAGCGCAAGCAGGCGCGTGCCGAAAGTATGGCGGCTCCCATTTTGCCGTAGCTGCCAGCCACAAGCAACACATGGCCAAAAGTGCCTTTGTGCGAAAATTTGGGACGATTTACAACCTTGTCAGGCAGCGAGATGTGGTCCACCAGAAATCGCCGCGTGGGTTCGTTATCGATATATTGTTGCGACAAGCCGATGGGCAGCACCACAAAATTGCCCACAAAATGGTGGTTTTCGGCAAACAGAAACGCCTGTTTGGCAAACTGGAAAGTCAGGGTTACATCGGCTTGGAAAACGGCGGCCACGGGTGGTGTATGCTCGTCGGCAAAGAGTCCCGACGGCACGTCGATGGCCATTTTAAGTGCATCGCGGCAACGGTTCATCGCAACTATGGCATCGGCGTATGGACCTTCTGCAACACGGCTCAGTCCCGTTCCAAACACGGCGTCGATCAGCAGGTCGGCATCGGCGGGGATGACAAGTCTGTCCGAAATGCCAAGACAATGGATTTTTGCATTTTGGCACTGTTTCAGCCGTGCAAGGTTGATATCGAAATCGACACTGTGCTTGCCAAAATCGAGGATATATGTTTCCACGCTACTGCACGTGCTCAAAAGGCGTGCCAACACCAGCCCGTCGCCACCGTTGTTGCCAGTGCCGCACACTATGGCAATGTGTCGTTTCTCTGGCATTTCGGCTTTTATCCATTCATAACAGGTTGTGGCAGCCCGTTCCATCAAGTCCACCGACGACACTGGTTCGTGCTGTATGGTGTATGCGTCGGCGCGGCGTATCTGCTCGGCGCTGAATATCTTCTGCATATAATAATCAGTAAAGTAGATGTTTATTTGAACATTATTACCACTTCGGAACCCAACACCGTTCCCATAATTTCATCGGCAGAGTCTCTCTGCTTGGCCAGCTCAAGGTATCCGGTAGCAGACACCGTCAATATCAAATCGTTGTCGATATTTGCATTGCGGGAATGATACGAGTCGGAAATAACTATCTCCCTGTTTATCACAACCCCTGCGGTGATAAACATTTTTCTTTTATTGGCCAATTTTACAAAATCATCATAAAGCATGTTCAGATAGGCGTTGCCATAAGAATCCACGTACATAACGTACAATTTTACCATGTTGGGATACGTAAGTGGAGTCAGCCCTTTGATGGGGACAATCGGAAGTCCTTCGGAGCCTATTTCCGACCATGGGGCCTTTGCGGCAATACGCTCCGCCACGAAACAGAACAGGTTGTATGCCGGAAAATTGAAGAAATTGGAGTCCTGATACATAGCTATCCGGATTACTTTTATATCCGGCTTGTCGCAGAACACCACTCCGGCAATTCCATTGTCGGCGCAAATAAAATACTGCTTTTGGTATTCCACCACCATATACGGATGGTCCTTGGATTCATGAGAATCCACATCAACAATATGTATTGTGCCTTCTGGAAATTCCATACAGGCATTGGATACGACAAAGGCGGCCTGGGACCTGTTGTACGATTCTATGTCGTGGGTAATGTCCACCACCTGCACATCAGGAATTAGCGAATACAATCTGCCCTTCACCATACCGGCAAAAAAATCCCTTGTTCCCCAATCGGTGGTCAACGTTACTATCTGCATTGTTCTCTGATTATAAAACATTTATCTGTCAAATCAAACCCCAGTTTGACCGACCATACAAAGTGCAAATTTACACAAAAAAAACTACTTTTCCCACCTTTTCGGAAAAATGTTTTTCAGAACATGTAAACCGTCGACAAAAAAAGGAGCGGTTTGCATTCCGCTCCCTTTTTATCATGAAAAGAATATTTTACAACGGGGTTATCCGTTCAAAGCTTCGGCGCCGCTCACAATTTCGATAATTTCGTTTGTAATGGCCGTCTGACGGGCTTTGTTGTAGGTAAGTTTCAGTTCCTTAAGCAGTTCGGTGGCGTTGTCGGTGGCTTTCTGCATGGCTGTCATGCGGGCGCCGTGTTCCGAGGCCAGCGAGTCGAGCACCACGCGGTAGAACTGTGAGCGCAACGAAAGCGGTATCATCTCCTTGAGTATCTCCTCTTTGCTAGGCTCGAAGATGTAGTCGCTCTGCACTTTGCTCTCGTTCTTCTTGGTGTCGGGCATCACGGGCAGGAACTGCTCGGTAGAGAGTATCTGCGTAAGCGAGTTTTTGAATTTGTTGTAAACAATTTCAACTTTGTCGTACTCTTTGTCGCAGAAACGTTTCATTATGTCCTCGGCAATAGCTGCCACATTGTCGAATGTGGGTTTGTCGAGCACGTCGTCGAACGATCCTTTCACCAACGTTGTATGCTTCGAGAAAAATTCTGTGGCGCGTTTGCCTATGGTTATCAAGCTAAGCTCCACGCCGTTTTTCTGCTGGTAATGGTTTATCCGTGCGTTGGCTTCTTTTATCACGTTGGAGTTGAACGCTCCGCAGAGGCCTTTGTTGGAGGTAACAACCACCAGCAGCACTTTTTTCTCGTCGCGCACTGCGTGGTAGGGGGTGTCCACGCCGTCCTCAACGTTGATGTCGCGGATAATGTCGGACAGCTGTTTGTCGTAGGGCCGCATCGACACAATAGCGTTTTGGGCACGGCGGAACTTTGCAGCCGACACCATCTTCATTGCCGATGTTATCTGCTGTGTGGAGCTTACCGAGGCTATGCGTGTGCGTACTTCCTTTAAATTTCCCATAAATCAGTGTCGATTTTTGTGATGAAAGTGTTACTTAGCGTATTTTCTTGACAGGTCGGCGGCCACTTCTCTCAGAACCTTGGTGTCCTCGTCGAGGAGTTTCCCGGCGCGGAGGTTGTCCAGCACGTTGGCATGGTTTTGGCGCATGAAGAACAGGAATTCTGTCTCGAAATCGCGCACTCTGTCAACGGGCACGCTGGACAGCAGTCCGTTGGTGCCGCAGTAGATGATAGCCACTTGGTCTTCCACTTTCATAGGTGTGTACTGGGGCTGTTTCAGAATTTCCACGTTGCGTGCGCCTTTGTCGAGCACTGCCTTGGTGGCGGCGTCGAGGTCGGAGCCGAATTTGGAGAATGCCTCCAGCTCGCGGTACTGTGCTTGGTCGAGTTTCAGCGTACCGGCGGTTTTCTTCATGGATTTTATCTGAGCCTTACCACCCACACGCGACACCGAGATGCCTACGTTGATAGCGGGACGCACGCCAGAGTTGAACAGGTTGGTTTCCAAATATATCTGTCCGTCGGTGATAGAAATCACGTTGGTGGGGATATATGCCGAAACGTCGCCGGCCTGGGTCTCGATGATGGGCAGAGCTGTGAGCGATCCGCCGCCTTTCACTTTGCCTTTCAGCGATTCGGGCAGGTCGTTCATGGTGGCAGCAATGGCGTCGTTGTCTATTATCTTGGCGGCTCTTTCGAGCAGACGTGAGTGCAGGTAGAACACGTCGCCGGGGTAGGCCTCACGTCCTGGCGGACGACGGAGCAGCAGCGAAACTTCGCGGTAAGCCACGGCCTGTTTGCTGAGGTCGTCGTATATAACGAGGGCATGGCGTCCTGTGTCGCGGAAATATTCGCCTATAGCGGCACCGGTGAAAGGTGCGTAGAACTGCATGGCTGCGGGGTCGGAGGCTGTTGCCACTACAACCACGGTATATGCCATGGCTCCTTTTTCCTCAAGGGTTTTAACGATGTTGGCCACTGTGGAGCCTTTCTGGCCGCAAGCCACGTATATGCAGTACACGGGGTCGCCGGCGTCGTAGAAACTCTTTTGGTTGATGATGGTATCGATAGCGATAGCGGTTTTGCCGGTCTGGCGGTCGCCGATGATAAGTTCACGCTGGCCTCTTCCGATTGGAATCATGGAGTCGATGGCTTTGATACCGGTTTGCAGGGGTTCTTCCACCGGCTGACGGAAAATAACGCCGGGGGCTTTGCGCTCCAGCGGCATCTCGAAAGTCTCGCCTTCGATGGGGCCTTTGCCGTCCACGGTTTCGCCGATGGTGTTGATAACACGGCCTATCATAGCTTCGCTAACGCGCACCGAGGCGATGCGTTTGGTGCGTTTCACGGTGTCGCCTTCGTTGATGTCGTCGGCTTCGGCAAGCATCACCACACCCACGTTGTCTTCCTCGAGGTTCTGTATGATGCCTTGCGCGCCATTTTCGAACTCAACCAATTCGCTCGACTGGGCGTTGTTTAATCCATAAACACGTGCTATACCGTCGCCCACGGTGAGCACTGTGCCAACTTCCTCCAATTCTGTATTGAGGTCAACGTCGGCAAGTTGTTTTTTCAGTATCGCCGATACTTCGGCAGGTTTGATTTCAGCCATATATTTTTATTGTATTATTTACTAAATGGATTTTTCGTAGGTGTTTTTGCTGAATTCTTTAAGCAGTTTGGCAATTTGTGTGCGGATACGTGCGTCGTACATAGTGTTGTCGAAAGTTACGCGGAAGCCGCCCAGCATTGTGTTGTCGGTTACGGTGTCCATCTCCACTTTTTTGCCGGTGTAGTCGCCAATAATCTTTTCCATGGTGGCCTTGGCGTCGCTGTCCACATCAACGGCAGTGCGCAACTCGGCTTTAACAATGCCGTTGGTCTTGCGATAAAGGTCGATGTATGCGCCCGAAATGCCACGGAGACTTACGGCGCGGTGTTTGCGGACAATAAAGTTGAGGAACGCCATGGTTAGTTTGCTAACGCTGCTTTCGAACAGCTCGCGGGTGATGGCAAGTTTTTTGGCCTCTTTGATTACTGGGTTGCTGTATATCACGTTCAGCACGTGGTTTTCGTCGCACACACGGTGCACAAACTTCATATCCTCGCACGTGCGGTCCACCTCGCCTTGGTCGGTGGCCAGCAAAAACAATGCTTTGGCGTAGTTTACGTTTATTCTATAATTTTCCACAAGTAGTGTATTTACTTTATAGTTTCGTTCTATATCGATATTGGCACATTGTTTCAAGCGTTGCAAATCAACATATTACAATAACATATTTATTGCCTCATAACTTGTTGCCGAACAATGTTTCGACCTGCAAAAATACATTTTTTTTTTCAATTGACAAACATTTTTTTCCGTTTTTTGCTGTTTTTGTTCACAACAATTATACAAATATCACATTCACAAATGCTTATGCGTTCAAAAAAAAACGTTTTTCCACATAGGGTTGCTTTTACTGAAAGAAAGATACGGCATTTCCGCGAAAAAAAATGTATTTTTGCACTGCAAAAATCGAATGAAAATATCTTATAACAGATTAACATAATGAAAGTTACAATAATATCCATTGGCGACGAGCTGCTTATAGGACAGGTGGTGAACACCAACGCCGCCGCCATGTCGCAGATGCTTACCGCCATCAATTTCGAGGTTACGAGTGTAGTTACCATCTCCGACAAGGCCGAAGATATCGAGGAGTGCCTCCGCTCTTCGCTGCAAACATCCGACGTGGTACTGATGACTGGTGGGCTCGGTCCCACCAAGGACGACATCACCAAACACACCCTCTGCCACTTTTTCGGCGCAAAGCTGATAGAGGATGCCGCAAGCCTGCGCAACGTGGAGGAGCGGTTCCGCATGCTGGGCTACGAGGTTACGCTCATAAACCGGCAGCAGGCCTTGGTGCCCGACTGCTGCACCGTACTCCTCAACAAAATGGGTACCGCTCCGGGAATGTGGTTCGACTTGGATGGGAAAATCGTGGTGTCGATGCCCGGAGTGCCCGATGAGATGCAATACCTTATGGAGCAGTGCGTTATGCCCAAGCTCCGCAGTCGGCTCGACAATTCAGAAATTGTGCAGACCAACGTGATTTTCCAAGGCATTGGCGAATCGTTCCTCTCCGATTTGGTGGAACAGTGGGAACTGGCGTTGCCAAAGAACATCAAAGTGGCATACCTGCCCCAAGCTGGGATGATTAAAATGCGCCTTACGGCAATTGGAACCGACCGCCAATCCATTGAGCGGCAGCTTTTTAACGAACGCGACAAACTTATTGCCACTGCAGGACAGTATGTGGCGGGCATCGACTGCCAGAGCATGGAGGAATGTGTGGCACAGAAGATGATGAAACACGGCAAAACGCTTACCTCCGCCGAGAGCTGCACCGGCGGCACCATTGCCAGTCGCATAACCCGTCTGCCCGGAGCATCGCAGTACTACAAAGGCGGATTTGTGGTTTATTCCAACGAGCTGAAAGAAAACATTTTAGGCGTACGACACGATACCCTCGAAATCCTTGGAGCCGTGAGCGAGGAAACGGTAAAACAGATGGCCGAAAACGCCCGCCGCAGAGCCAATGCCGACTATGCCGTGGCCACCACCGGCGTGGCAGGGCCTTCGGGGGGGACATCACAGAAACCTGTAGGCACAGTATGGATTGGCGTGGCTTCGACAAACAAGACTTTGACCCGTGTGCTGCACTTGGGCAACAACCGCTCTCGCACTGTGGAACGCACTGTAAACAACGTATTTATGGACCTCTTAAAACTTGTCGATGAAGAATGTGGCAGATAATTACCAACCCCCGTGTGCTTTCAATTTTCATGCTGGTATGTTCCAACTGTTTCATGACCTACGCTTGGTACGGACACCTTAAAAACATGTCGAACCAAGCATGGTATGTGGCAGCCATAGTTAGCTGGCTTATAGCGCTTTTCGAATATCTGATACAGGTACCGGCCAACCGCATAGGCTCCACGGTTTATACCCTGCCACAGCTTAAAATCATTCAGGAGGTGGTGTCGCTAACGGTTTTCATACCTTTTTCGATGATTGTGATGAACCAGCCGTTCAAACTCAACTACCTGTGGGCATGTATGTGCATGCTCGGTGCAGTGTATTTCATTTTCAGAGACTGAAAGCGGATTGCCCGCCGAATGCGGCAACATCCAACCCTCATTGTGGTGTGCACACGGATTGCCTTATACCTACCCGACTTTAGGAAAATGCGACATTGAAACAAGACATCACTCTCAAAAGGAATGCGACGACACAGAACTTCTCCCCAAAAAAACATCCAAATTATTTGGAATTATTAAAAACAATGTGTAACTTTGCAGGCATGAAACATTGCGAGGCAAAGATTTGACTTTTTCGGTTTCGTACTGCTTCATCGTGCAAAGTTAAATAACAAGCTTTTGTATCAGGATATAGCAAACCGTGGACAGAAAACTCCATAGCATAGCCATACGCCTGCTGGCGTGGGCACTGGTGCTGCTTGCCAGCGCCAGCGTCTATGGCTATTACCATGTTGGCTCAGGCCAGCGTGGTGAAGTGCCCGCTGACGGTGACGACAATGCGGTTGTAGCCACAGAAAAGTCCGCGGTATCGGAGCATTACGCCAGCTGCGGCGAGGCCTTCGAGATGCGTTACGGCGACGCCCTGCTTGTTTGCGAGAGCGGCAGCCTTGTCCGTGCCTCAAAGCTGAGTGTCAGCGGCATAGACAGTGATTTGCCTCCGTTGGGCGCGGGCATGGTCAATGTCACGTCGGGGCACAGCGGCTACCGGTTTCTGCCTCACGGCGAGCATTTCCGCAAGGCGGCGGGGATACAGATAGGCTACGACGGCGCCAAGCTGCCCAAAGGCTGCAGCCACAAGGACATTTACACCTATTATTATGACGAGGGCATGAAAGTGTGGAAACGTCTGGAGCGCGATTCCGTATCCGGAGGTATAGTATATTCCCGCACCACCCATTTCACCGACATGATAAACGCCGTGGTGAGCCATCCCGAGATGCCGGAGGGTCAGGAGTTCACACCCACGGGTCTGAAAGAGCTCAAGGCCGCCGACCCCGCAGCGGGAGTTACGCTTGCCGAGGTGTCGGCGGGCAACAGCCAAGGCGAGTTGTCGGCGAGCTACACACTGGAGCTGCCTCAGGGACGTCGCGGCATGCGGCCCAACCTTACTGTAGGCTACAGCAGCGGCGGAGGCGACGGGTTGCTGGGCGCGGGCTGGGACATGCGCATATCCGCCATAAGCGTGGACAGCCGCTGGGGCTCCCCGCGCTACGACAGGGCCAGCGAGACCGAGAGCTACGTCATCGACGGCGACGAGCTGCTGCCCTCGCCGCGCTACCAGCAGCGGTGGGAGCCCCGCCACACCACGGGAGCAAAAGTTTTCTGGCGGAGGACGGAGAGCAGCTACGACAAGATAGAGCGCCACGGCACCGGCCCCACAAACTATTATTGGATAGTAACCGACAAAGGCGGCACCAAATACTATTACGGCACCTACGCCGGTTACGCCTTGGCCGACACCGTGCTTCTGCGGGACGCCTCCGGCAACATAAGCCGGTGGCCGCTGTGCCGTGTGGAGGACGCCGACGGCAACTACACAAGCTACCATTACTCCAAGCGCCGTCAGTACGACGCCGACGGCGTGCACCTTGGTGTGCAGCTATGGCTGGAAAGCATCGAGTACACGGGCAACAGCCGCACAGGGGAGAAAGGAGTGTACAACGTCTTTTTCGGGAGCGCCAACAATCCTTGCAGCCAGAACCCGCGGAGAAACGCATCGCGGAAAGCCGCCGACCGCTTGGCCACCCACTGCGACCTGCTTGTAAACATAATAAAGACCGACAGGCTGACAGGTGCACGTCTTCCAAATGCAAAGTTCAACATAAATGAATGCAGCACCACCAACAGTTACGAGCATATAACCAACGACAACGGAGAGATTTCCACATGGTTCTACGCGCCCATAGGGCAGGCATACTCCATAACCGAGCTCAACGCTCCCGAAGGGTACGAAACCGGCGATGTTTACTGCTATTTCTATGCAAAAGACAGCACCTGCCAAATATTCATAAAAGAGATGCGCGGGATAGACAGCGTGAAGTATGTGTCACAAAACGGGATTACGCTGTATGTCAGCAACATAAGCAAGCAGGGGCAGGGCGGAGGCAGCGGCAGCATAAACGCCGACAGCATAGAGAACATATATATAGGCGGCAAGGAAGTTCCGGATTTCTATCTCGACATGGATTTCTGCGACTGTGACAGGGAGTATCCCAAAACCGGTCGCAACGAGGCCCGCGGCGGCCATCTGCAGAGCCGGCGCGACAAGCTGCGGCGCATCCTTGTCTATTACGGCGACGAGATAGTGCGAAGCTACAGTTTCTGCTACGGCGAGGACATCCACGGCATGCCCCAGCTGAGGAAGATACGTCAGTGGGGCCGCGACTACAGCGACGGCAGCCGCGACCACGACATAGAATACTACCGTGAGATAGATGCCGACAGCCTTCTGGGCACAACCGCGACCACCATGACCACAGCCGACTACGGCTTGGACGGACTGCCGGGCGGCGCCCACGGCAAGCTACGCAAGCCCATAGAGCGATCCCTGTCCGGACTGTTGGGCACGAGGACTGTGATAGGCGGCAATGCAAGCCTCAGTTTTGGCGGCGACGCCGGAGTGTATGCCGGTGTGGGCGCCAACCCTTCGTCGAAGATAAACAGCGTGTCGTACAGCCTTGGCGCCGACTACGGCCTTGGCTTCGGGCGCAGCACCCTTTGCGATGTGGACGGCGACGGCCTTCCCGACCGCCTTTTGGTGATGAACGGCGGACTGCACTGGCAGCGTCAGCAGGGCGGCGCCTTCCTTTCCCCGTCGCCGATAAGCGGCGCGGGCAACTATCTGAGAGACAGCCGTGTAAGCGTCAGCCACGGGCCCGTTCTGAATGTGGCGGGCGTTACCGGCGGCCTAAGCTGGAGCACCAGCACCACCACCACCGGCACCTATCTGAGCGACATGGACGGCGACGGACTGCCCGACATAGTGGACAACAGCCGGATAAGCCGTATCGGAGGCCGCTACAATGCCCCGGGTCTGACCATGCCCGGCGGCTGCGGCACACCCACCGTAACCCCCGACTCCACCCCCAAATATCCCTGCGTGGAGCCCCTCGGCCTCGACGAGATACCCGACGCGGAGAACTCCATAGATGCGGAAGTGCCTCATTACGACATAATAAAGATATGGGAGAGCGAGGACATCCCCGGCACCACCATACAGTCCATCGACGCCAAGGCGTGGCTGGGCGGCCTTGTGCGCAATGCCGAGGAGCGTCCCGACACCGTGGTGCTCAGCGTGGAGTACTACGGACAAACCCATATCCCCGAGGGCACGGGCGCGCCCGTGCATGTGCTTATAGCCATCGACACCCTTGTGCCGGGCGACACCCTGTGGCGCGGCAACCTGCTCGATCCCGCCAACGGCTACCTGAGCCGCGAATATATAGAAAGGATTTTGGAGCAGTGCGTAGGCACGGAGCCTCCCGATTACGGCGACGGCATGCTGCTGTTCCGCGCCCGTAGCAAAGGCGGCCGTGATGTGAGCCGCGAGCTGCACTGGAACCCACTTGTTACTGTGGACCAAGCCTACCGCTATCCCACCCACGGGCAGCGCAGCGATGTGGCCGGTTTCGCCATGGGCGGCGGCAGGTTTGTGTCGCCGGGCAACGGTCAGGCGGCACTCAGCGTCCCCACCGCTGCGGCCGACTTCGCCGACGCTGTGCGGCTGGAGATACGCCGCAACAACACGCTGATGCGGACACTGACCCCCGGCGGCAACGCCGTATGGGACACCGTGCTCAACCTTGCCACTGACGACAGCCTGTTTTTCTACGCCGAGGGCGACACCTCGACAATATGGAAAGACAACCAGTGGCACCCGTACCTGTATTATAAGACCCTTACCGTCGGCAACGAGAGTTTCACGACATTGTATTTCGACACCCTTGCCGGCGGTGCGGTGGACACCGTAAAGACGCTGGAATACCACATAGTGCCGAACTACCGCTGCTACAGGGCAGGCCAGCCAAGATACAGCGTCGCCGGTGCGTCGCTGCCCTTCGGCCACGGTTTCGGCGGCTGGCACGCCGTGCAGTACCGCCACGACGACAGTCTCAAGACAAATCTTGCCAAGTTGTTCAGTATAAGCAATATACATGGCAATACAACCGAGCTGAACGCCCATTACGGCGACCTCACCGACAGCAACTACCTGAAACAGCTGTCGGACACCACCACGACAGGCGCCGTAGGGGACGTGCTTTCGCTGTTCGGCTGCATGCCCCTGACCGGCAACGGCGAGCGCGGCCGCATGGAGGGCATATACCCCAACTCCTACGTGAGCGGCCCCGCGATAAGCCTCGGAGTGATGACGGACACCCTGCTTCCCGATGTGGCGGGCAACACCATGCCATGCGGCCAGAGCGCCGGCGGAGACGACCGTGCAGACCGCGCATCCGGAGGCACATCGGGCAGCCGCGCGGCGGCGGCCGGAGGCGGCAAACTGGGCAAGATAAGCAAGAGCAAGAATTTCTCCCACACCGTGGCCCTGCATTCCGCCGGCAACGGCAGGACATGGATGGAGAGCGACGTTATGGACCTCAACGGCGACGGCCGCCCCGACATAATAGACGGCGGCGGAGTATATTACACCAAGCCCTACCATATATTAAGTTACGAAAGCGCGGCGTACCAGCCCTTCGGCGGCGGGCACCCCTACAGCGGGACGTACAAGAGCCGTTCCGCGGTGCTGCCGGGACAGTTTCTGAACACCTCCAAACAAACCGCGTCCTCGGGACGGGGCAGGGACTTTGTGCTCAGCCCCGGAGCCAGCTACGCCACCGACAGCGTTTACAGCACCCTTGCCGACCTCAACGGCGACGGACTGCCCGACATAGTGTGCTCCGACGGCACCGTGCGCCTCGGCACCGGCTACGGATACCTGCCGCAACAGCAATGGCCGGGGTTGGAGACGGTGAGCGCCTCGCTGAGCGTCTCGGCAAGCGTCACGGGCACTTTCAGCATCTGGAGCAACGCCATAAGCGGAGGCGTGGGCGTTACCACGGCCCGCAACACGCAGACGGTGTTCCTGCATGACATGGACGGCGACGGACTGCCCGACCTTGTGAGGAGAAATTTCGCCAACGGCGAGATAAAATACCGCCGCAACACCGGCAGCGCCTTCGCCGCGGGATGGACGGCGTGGCGCACCCCCGACATAGTGGACAACCTTATGGAATACGGCACCTCCACCAGCGCCTCGACAAACATCGAAGGCACAGGCGGATGGACATTCTGGGGAATCAAAGCTGGCGGCAGCGCCGGCCTCAAGGGCTCCATGAGCCTGAGCAACGAGAAAGTGCAGATAAGCGACATGGACGGCGACGGCGCGGCCGACCTGATAGTGTCGGAGAGCGGCACGGAGCTTAAAGTGAGGCACTCGCGCATGGGACGCACCGGTCTGCTGAAAAGCATCACCAACCCTCTGGGCGGCGCCACCTACGCCGACTATGAGCTTACGGCCCCAACGGTATATCACCGGCGCCGCTGGGTGGTGAAAGAGCTGAAGATATGCGACGGCCTGCCCGGCGACGGGCGCGACACCCTGCGCGCCACCTACAGCTACAGCCACGGATACTACGACCGCGACGAGAAAGCCTTCCTCGGGTTCGCCAAGGTGACGGAAACCCGCTGGAACGGCGACACCGCGCACAGCACAGCCGACAACTATTTCAGCAACAGCGACATACATACCAAGGGCATGCCTGTGGCCAGCTTTTTGCGCGACTCCCGCGGCAGACTTTTTGTGCAGACCGCCAACACCCTGCAGAAAGAGGTGATTGACACCACACAAGGCACGGACAGGGTATTTCCGCACATAACACGCACGCAGACATGCTATTACGAAGGCCAGCCCACGGCGGGCATAGTGCGGTGGGAGGAAAGCGACTACGATTTCGGCAACGGAAACGTGGTGCAACAGCGACACGGCAGCACCGACCAGCCGACGGTGGTTGTGGATATTTCGTACCACCCGCAATATAACGGCAACCACATCGTTAATAAAGTACAACGGGTGGAGATACAAGGTATGCGACTGAGAACCACAGATATAGACACATTGGGACGCTACACCGCAATAATGGACTACGACGGGCAGAACACCCTCGCAACCCGTTATGTGTTCGACATTTACGGCAACATCACCGATGTGCGCGGCCCCAACACCGCCACCTACTACACCTACGAAAACATTGCCCACTCCTATCCCGAGAGCGTTACGGACACCTTCGGCACAAGCTCGCAGATGCAGAACTACGACCTGCGCTACGGCGTGCCGCTGACGGTTATAGACCGTGCCGGCAACAGCATGGAGTACACCCTCGACAGCTGGGGACGCCCCCTTACCATACGCGGCCCCAAGGAGATAGCCGACGGCGCGCCATACACCATACGCTACACCTACCGCGGCAAGGAGACGGCGCGCAACGTGTCCTCGGCCACCACGGAGAACTACGACCCACAGCACCCCGCAAACCCCATAAAGACCCACACCTACTGCGACGGCCTCGGGCGCGCGGTGCAGACCCGCGTCGAAGCCGAGGTGCAAGGCGTGGAGAAACTGGTGGTGAGCGGGCACACCGTCTTCGACGGCCTCGGCCGGGCCGTGGCCACCTACCACCCCACCGAGGCGCACCGCGACAGCACACGCTTCGCCTTTGTGGTGGACGCCACACCACCCGCCACAGCGGTTTACGACGTTATGGACCGCCCGCTGCTGCAGACGGCCCCCGACGGCAGCGCCACACGCACAGCCTACGGCTTCAGCGGCGGCCACCTGAACAAAATGCTGTTCCGCACCGCCGTTACCGACCCCAACGGCCACACCTCCACCACGCTGAAGGACGCCGAAAGCAGACAGTGGGCCACAAAAGTGGCGGGGCAACCGTGGCTCTACTACGACTACAGCCCCGTGGGCGACCTTACAGCGGTATATAGCTCCACCGGCGACTGGAGCCGCGCATACGAGTACGACTGGCTGGGCCGCCGAACCTCGTACAGCGAGGACAACCTTGGCGAGAACTATTTTTACGACGGCTACAACCTTGCCGTGAAACGCAGCTCGTGGCTTGATGGCGGCACACAACCGAGGCACAAGGACATAACTTACCGCTACACAGCCCACCGACTGGACAGCGTTATCTACAGCGACAGCACCCTGCCCACGGTGTACAGCTACGACAACGCCGGACGCGTGGCCTCGGTGCTGGACGAGAGCGGACGCATGGACTACGCCTACGGCAGCATGGGCGAAGTAACCGCCGAGACCCGCACCTACGCGCTGCCTTTCCTTGCCACCGACCTTGCGCTTACCACGCAGTACGAATACGACAGCTGGGGACGCACCACCGCCATAACCTACCCCGACGGCGAAGTGGTGAGCTACGACTACGACCGTGGAGGACAACTCCAGAAAGTTTGCAGTTTGCAGTTTGGAGTTTACAGTTATTTGGACAGTGTATTGTACGACAAATTTGGTGCCGTAACCAGCCGCAAGTACGGCAACGGCCTTAAGATGCAGTACGCCTACCACCCGCAGAACCGCCGACTGACGGCGACAAGCACCTACAACGGAGCCACGCAGCTCTCCCACACCGCCTACAGCTACGACCCCGCGGGCAACATAACGCAGGCCGTGAGCAGCTACCCGTGGCTGCCGGGGCAGACCTTTGCCGAGACATTCAGCTACGACAGCACCAACCAGCTGGTAAGCGCCGCCAACCCGCAGACCTACGCCATGAGCGTAACCTACGGCCCGTGGGGCAAGATACAGCAGTACGGCCTGCAGCAGACCGACCTGGCCGGCAACACAACCACCAACCCGGCATCTGGAGCAACGACTATTTTGTTCAACTGGCGGAGAGAATTAGGTTGGAGTAGGTGAAAATTGATAGTTGAGAATTGATAGTTGGTATTTGTCCCCCAAAAAGGTTTTGCCAGCACATTGATAATAATTGGGCATTTATATGACCGAGAAAAAAATTTTGCCGATTAAAAAATAAATTGTAATTTTGCAGATGCTTACGCGAGAAAAGTAAGCGACAAGAAAAGCATTGCAATAACTGTCCATTCTTGTAAATTTCGCCAAAATTCCAAGCTGGAGGACGGAGCATATTTGCTTTCGCTTGATGTATATCCATCAGGCGTGAGATTTGTTCCATACAGGCCGTTCCAGCACGGGTATTTGGCGATACCTTCAGGAAAACGGACATGAGCACATAAGTCTCATGCCTTTCTTTTTTTATTGTGTTTAATCCCCTGTTGGAGGCTTGGGGGAGAAAAGGGCAACAATGGAATGAAAAAACAATCTTATCTAACAATATTTCTTTGCTTTTTCAGCTATAATTTGATGGCACAATATACCTTTAAAGATTATTATGACAAATTCTTTGAAAAATTAGACCCTATTGAAGGTGTATATAGTGTAAAAGAGACGTTTAGCAATAAAGATTATTGGCAAGACGGATACACCTATGTGGGTGCTATATTGCCATTAGGAAACGGCTGGTTCACATTAACCTCAATCAGTTCTGTTAACACCGTCATTAACGATTGGGATGGAACAGATCCCCATTCTTTTTTTGAAGATTTTGATGTTGCTGATTATAGCAAATATAATGGCGATCATTTTATATACATATACAGACGAATTGGAAACACTGACAAATATGAATATCAACGTTGGCGCAATGGTAAAATTGTATATTCTACAACATTCTCATTGCAGTCATTGTTCGAATTTGAACATTCTTTGATACTGCCATGGGATGAGGCAAAGGAATTCGTTGATTTAAATGTTCTAAAGCGTATGAGGATAAAACCACAGATTCAGATTCGTGAAACAATGAATTTCAGCAGAATCTATCCGACTAATAGCATGTATGAGAGTTATGTAAGGAGAATTGTTGAAGAGGAAACTAAACCTAAGACTTGGTCGGGAACCGGCTTCACATTGGGCAATGGCTATCTTGTTACTAATTACCATGTGGTAGAAGAAGCTGGTTCAATTTCAGTGAAAGGCGTTGGTGGCAACAGCTATACGTCGTACTCCGCTTCGGTTGTAACCGCCGACATGGCGAACGACATCGCAATTCTGCGCATAACCGACAGTCGCTTTACTGGCTTTGGAGCAATACCATATAATGTTACTACCCGTATGGCCGAAGTCGGCGAAGATGTCTTTGTCCTTGGTTATCCGCTAACCCAAACCATGGGCAACGAGATAAAACTCACAAATGGCATAATAAGCTCGCGTACCGGCTATCAGGGCGATGCCGCACTTTATCAAATGACGGCTCCAATACAGCCTGGCAATAGTGGCGGTCCAATGTTCGACAGCAAAGGTAATGTTGTCGGGATTGTGGTGGCACACCACGCCGGAGCGGAAAATGCCGGATACGCCATTAAAACGTCATATCTGAAAAACTTGATAGAAAGCGCTGGGCTCAGCATTTTGCTGCCATCGGGCAAAAACCTGTCCAACCTCTCTCTTTCCGAAATGGTAAAACGGGTGAAACCTTTCGTTTGTCTCATCGAGTGCGGCCGATAACACTCAATTGTTTTTCATAAACAGATTTTTTTGTAAGTATTCATCCGACAAACAATTCCTTCATAGAAAAGCACGTTGAAACTCACAATCTGACGAAACTGGCAATTGTAAAAAAACATAGTAAAAACTAAAAAGATGGCAATGAAAAAAAAACTTTTTTTATTGATTATTTCTGTTTTATTGGTACCAAAAACAGTAGTTGTCGCTAATGGCATTGTTGACAGTTTGTCGCCAAACAAAGCTTATCCATTAAGCAAATCGGCGACTTCTAATTATCCAATGCAGAAAAAACTAACTAAGCAAGGGATGTTTTTTGCGAGGGCAGAGCTTTCAATCATGCCATCAGTATATATAGGGTATGGTGGCATATACCAAATTTTTACTCATCTTGGTTATGGATTTGTTACTAACAATTGGTACGCTAATATTGGTTATCGCACAAGATTGGTCGGTGGCTATAAGTGGGGGCTGGGCATCGAATTCAAACATGGCATCAGTTATCCGCAAATAGGTTTGAGCAGTGGTTATGCCCTTGTATTCTCTATAAAAAATTTTGATATAAAATGTCCAAGCATTGATATTCCTTCATTTCATGGATATGACTATGACGTTAGTTTTGGCTTTTGTTACAATTTTCGCTCCTCTAAATATTGGGATTACAAATTACTACAATATAAAGAACAAAACGCCGGCCGAGCAGATTACTCTAAAACAACATATAGAGTTAGTCGGCCGAAACCATGTCCTTACCATGAATCATCATATTATTACAACGATACGTCTTTAGCAAAAAATATCGACGAGCACAACGACGGTATTGTTGGAATATATGAAGATGTGTATTCGGAAGGGTATAGACTTGGTGTCATTAGATTATCCGATGGCTCATACAAAATAATATACTTGTCGGGAGGTGATAATGAATGTTGGAAATACGGCGATTATAAGGCGACATTACGCCCTACTGCCACACCAGGTTTGTTCAAAGCCTCATGGTTCACACCTAATTATAAAAGAAACGACAATTGCATTATTACTTTTGATGGTGTTCAAATGTATGTTTCTCAGCCAAACTGGAAAGCTCTTTACTTAAAAATGTATCCCAACGCTTCATCGGATGGAAAAGTGGCAGACAGATGGTCTGGCACAGGTTTTGCAATAGGCAATAATTACTTGGTCACAAACCACCATGTCATTGACGGAGCGAACAAAATAATTATAAAAGGAATTGGAGATGATATATACTCCGATTACACCGCCGAGGTGGTGGCTACCGACAAAAAAAACGATTTGGCCATATTAAAAATCACTGACAGTCGTTTTGCAGGCTTTGGAGCAATACCATATAATGTTACTACCCGAATGGCCGAAGTCGGCGAAGATGTCTTTGTCCTTGGTTATCCGCTAACCCAAACCATGGGCAACGAGATAAAACTCACAAATGGCATAATAAGCTCGCGTACCGGCTATCAGGGCGATGCCGCCCTTTATCAAATGACGGCTCCAATACAGCCTGGAAATAGTGGCGGTCCAATGTTCGATAACAAAGGAAAGATTGTGGGTGTGATTGTTGCACATCACGCCGGTGCGGAAAATGCGGGATATGCCATAAAAACAACAAATCTTTTGAATTTGATAGAAAGTAGCGGGCTCAAGATAACCATGCCTTCTGTGAAAAACATGTCGGATATGTCTCTATCGGAAAAGGTGAAACGCGTAAAAACATTCGTATATCTTATCGAGTGCAGTAAGTAACGGTCTTAAGCCACGGCAAACCCGTGTAATAGACTGGCAAACAGATTGTTTGACCTTCTTGGCGGAAGTCTTTTGTGTATAGCAGAATGCGTCTGCCAATACGGTCCGAGTATTTGCAGCAGAATTCGTCAAGAGACTTGCGCGAAAGGTATCCTGACGATTTCACTTCAATGGGCATGGTTTTATCGCCTTCGGACAGCAGAAAATCCACCTCGTAGTTGTAGCCGCCTTTGTTGGAAGGGAATGTGTGGTAGAAAAGCGAATGCACTGCCGTGTAAAGCATCTGAGCCACAAGGTTTTCATATACATATCCCATATTGGCCGACAATTTGTCGCTTAGCAACTTTTGATATATGACGTTGTCTGTATAGCTTTTGTTTCTGAAAGCAAGGGTTACAAAAAGCCCGGTGTCGGCCAAAAACAACTTGTATCGCTTGCTGTCCTTGAACATACCCATCGCCGCTCCAAGGTCGTTCACTTGGCAGGCCAAAATCACTGTATGTCTATCCTCGAGTTCTGCAATAAGTCCCGACAGGCGTTCTGATGTCTCGCCCTCAACGGCACTACCAATTTTATATCAAAACGCATTGCTATTCAGTTGGCTTGGTATGTTGAAAAATAGTTTAGATATCCGCCCCGAAGCATCGATGCGCATCAGATCGTTCTCATAAAGAGCAAGGATGTCTCGTTTGACGTTGTCCACCTCCTGCATATTATTGTGTTTTATATATGTGGCCACAGCTTGAGGCATACCTCCAACAAGCATATATAGCCTAAGTTCACGCATCCATTGACGATGCACGGCACCGCCCATAGGACGTTTCATTAAAAAAGCTTGTTTTTATTGGTGTCCGATAAAAAAGCGAAAACATCATTCTGTGATGCCAAATTGTTGAATTAGAGCAATAGTGTCCAAAATAATTTTGGGAGATTTTTGTGAATAGACAGAGAATGTTG
>CALGGY010000081.1 GCA_937915785.1 uncultured Bacteroidales bacterium | reverse complement strand
GCAACCCCAACGACGGACACACTGTCGAGCCGCTGCTGGAGCAGATGCGCCGCAATGGTTTGAAACTGCCCGACATATTCAGTAGTTCGTGCGTGGCCCGACTGCGTTCGGCTTGCACAAAAATTCCACTAAAACAAGCGCTAATACTAATTGCACAGAACTATATCGCCCAAGCCATGCAACGATAATAGGATATTTTGTCCATCACAAAAATTTGTTGTTGGACACAATAAATCAAAAGCAGACACGTTCTGACATTGTGGCCAATCCAAATAAGGATTACCAATTGGTTACTGTCGCGCCATACTTCCGTCAGAAACTGAACTCACTCAATAAAACCGAATTGGAGAAAGCCACACAAGAAGTAAAGGAAAAAGCACAGAAACTCGCCGCACAAATTGGGCTTGTTATAGAGGATATTGAAACCATAGGAGGAACCTACCTCGGAAGCTCTGAGATAACTTACCAGTACAAACTAAAATCAGCCGACCAAGAAAAGATAGACCTCTTTGCCTCTCTCATGGGCGACCTCAGCTTTGAATATCAAGACGCTACCATTGCCGCCAATTACGTAACAAAAGATGAATGGGACAAATTACCGGACGAAAACAAAGCAATAGAAATTGTCTATAAAATACCTGAAAACACCTCAATCGAAAATATCGAAAAAACACTTGCCGATGCAGGAATAGAAGGAAGCAGTTTGAATTTCAGAACCAACACCCTTACTATCACTACATTTAGTGAAGACGAAACAAATGAAGTTATTAACAAATTAAAAGATACTGAATATGACTACAAAGAACACAATGCTCAAAACAGCAGATACTTGGACAATGAGTATAGAAGAAATGCTTATCAAAGCTGGCTTAACTCCAAGAGAGGGCAACAAAACCGGAGCCTGTATAATGCCTGCTCCAAGGCGCTTAGTATTGCAGAGGCAGCAGCAGAATTCCCCCTCGCCGAAAGACGAGACGGAGAATCAGAAGCAGACTTCGCCAAGCGAGCAGCAGAGCAAGACAGCCGAAGAATAACCGCCGCGAACGAAGCCGGCAAACGGTGGGACGAGGAATTCCAGAAACGGAAATCCCAAATCCCACCGTCCGCCGATGTCTTACCTTCAGAAACCCCGTCCTCCCGTCAGCCTCTACGTCTGCCAAACGGCAAAGAGTATGGCTATGTGGAGAATGGCAAAATCTATCTGCGAGCGTAGCATCTCCACGTTCTGCGAAGTGTAGTATTTAGACAGCGTTTCGGCTGTCTGCGGTTTTGTCTTTCTTTCGCCCATATCTGTTTTTTTTCGATTTTATTTGGTTGTTTCAGTTTTTTTTTGTAACTTTGCAGTATCATTTGCTTGGCAAATGTGCGCTTGCAGGGCAGCAGTTGCAGCATATTCGTATCGGCGGTAGCAAACCTTAAGGCGAGGGCAACCGGTATGCAGGCACTGCCCTTTTTTTATTTGGCTATATTTTCGTGTTTGACTTGTATTTCAACAGCCTCGAAGAGGCCGAATTTTAATAACCTCACACAGAGTTCCTTGTGCGGGGCGACAAAGTCCCCACAACCCAGCGTCTCGGAGAGACGCGACATAGAGCCGATATGCAAAAAAAAACAGACTCACTTTGTACTATATCCTTTGTTCCTTTGCTCAACCTTGCAGCCAATTATCATCTGTTCCACAATAAAAAACGGCGCTCGGCGTTTATCAGAATAATTTTTTTTTTGCAAAGAATATGAACATCACACACTATCGCAAACGGATAAACCTCCACGCTTTTGTTGCCTTGGCGCTTGGCATCGTGGCCATTTCACTGTGTATCGTTAGCCAGATATGCAACACCGCTGCCATACGTCCCTCATCGCCCAAAATCCAGATAGCGCTGGCCATTGTGGCGGTCGGCGTGGCTGTGTTTCAGTATGTGTTTACGCGCAATGTGCTGAAGCACCGCATTTTAAACCTCGTAAACCTCGATTCGGCCACCGAAAAAGTGTCGCAATACTACAAGCTGATGCTCACAAGTTTCTACCTTACAGCCTTTTCGCTGATGGCCATAACGGCAATAGCTTTTTTTGTGGACAACAGCATGCTTCTTTGCCTTGAAGCTTTGGTGGCGGTGTTTGCTGTTATGTTGCTGAAACCTAGTGCATACCGCCTGAAAACCGACCTCCATCTTGCCGATGCCGACATTGCCGCCATTTACGGCGAAAACTGGAACCATTAACACAAAACCTACCAACGTGAAAACCAACGATACCATCTGCGCAGTCTCCACCGCTCCCGGCATTGGCGGCATTGCCGTTGTAAGAATTTGTGGTGAAAATGCCAAATCACTGTGTGCCAAAATGTTGCGTGGCAGGGTGGGGCAGGAGATGAGCCTCAAGCCAAACACAGCCACGGTTTGCCAGTTCTTCGATGGCCAGCAGCTTGTCGACGACGTGGTGGCAACCTATTTCGCAGCGCCGCACTCGTACACCGGCGACCATATCGTGGAATTGTCGTGCCACGGCTCGCTCTATGTGCAGAAAAAAATAATGGAAACCCTTCTGAAAAACGGTGCCCGCCTTGCCGAACCGGGCGAGTTCACCCAGAGGGCTTTCCTTGGCGGAAAACTCGACCTCATGCAGGCCGAGGCTGTAGCCGACCTTATCGACTCCAAGTCGGAGGCGGCGCACCGCATGGCAGTGAACCAGCTGCGGGGCGGATTTTCCAAAAAACTGTCGCAGCTGCGCCAACAGCTGGTGGAACTCGCCTCGCTGATCGAGCTCGAGCTCGATTTCAGCGACGAGGACGTGGAGTTTGCAGACCGCTCCAACTTCAAAACCCTCGTGCAGTCCATACAAAACGAGGTCAGCGACCTGGCCGGCTCTTTCCGCGTGGGGGCCGCCATCAAAAATGGGGTGCCAGTGGCCATTGTGGGCAAACCCAACGTGGGCAAATCCACCTTGCTCAACGCTCTGCTCGGCGACGATCGCGCCATAGTTTCCGACATGCCGGGCACCACACGCGACACCGTGGAGGACACCACCGTTTTCGACGGCATCGAGTTCCGATTTATCGATACCGCCGGCATCCGCAACAGCAACGACGCCATCGAACGCCACGGCATCGAACGCTCCTTCGCCGCAGCGCAGAAAGCCATGGTGGTGCTTTATGTGGCCGACGCTTCGCAAACCTCGCCACAAGCCTTGTTGCACGAACTGGACGACTTCCGTAGGCAAATCGACTCTCGCGACAAGCATATCATCGTGGTTGTCAACAAAATGGATCTGGCGCAGAGTTTCGACCTGCCCGGCTGCGAATTGCCTATAGTACGCATTTCGGCCCGCAATGCCGATCATATATCATCGCTTGTTGGCGAGATAACGCAGTTTTTCAAAGATGGCGTGCAAGCCGACACTACCGTGCTTACCAACCTGCGCCACTACGAGGCCATGTGCAAAATACTGGAGTCGCTGAAACCCGTGCGCGAAGGGCTCGACAACGGCACCCCGGGCGATTTGCTCATGGTGGATATCCGACAGGCGCTTTATTACATCGGGCTTATCACCGGCCAAGTGGCCTCCGATGAAATTCTGGGCACCATTTTCAGTCGGTTTTGCATTGGTAAATGATATTTCTTTCGATTGATACACATGAATTTAACGAATGTTATTTAAACAAATACATAAACACCGTATTTTCCATATCTCTGCCATTGTTTTGCTCTCGGTCATGCTACTTTCGGCTGCCCGCGGAGCAGTTGAGGCGGCGCCACGGCTAATCCACGTAAGCGGAACCATAACAGACGCCACCAGCGGCGAAACCATGGTGGGAGCCACCGTTTGGGACAGTATCTCCCGTAAGGGCACCACGTCTAACGTCTATGGTTTCTTTTCGTTGGCTGTGCCCAGTGGCAATGTGGCCATCAGGGTGTCGTATGTGGGTTACCAGTCGCAGAGCTTCACTTTCCGCGCCAACCGCGACACAATTATCAATGTAAAACTCCAAGGCTCGCTAAGTCTGAAAACCGTGGTCATCACCGCCGAGCGCGAACACGATCTCAAAGGGGTGCAGATGAGCACCGTGGACATACCCCTCGAACACATCAAATCCATGCCCGTGCTCTTTGGCGAAGCCGACGTGGTGAAAACCGTGCAGCTGATGCCCGGAGTGCAGTCGGGGGGAGAAGGCACCACAGGCATGTACGTGCGTGGCGGCGGCCCCGATGAAAACCTCTATCTCCTCGACGGAATACCGATGTACAACGTCGACCACGCTTTCGGGTTCTTCTCGGCTTTCAACCCCGACGCCATCAAAAACATAACACTCTACAAAGGCAGTTTCCCCGCACGCTTCAGCGGACGACTCTCCAGCATCCTCGACGTTTATACCAACAATGGCAACGACAAAAGCTACCACGGCTCCGCCAGCATCGGCGCCATCGCAGCCAAAATAAGTGTCGAAGGACCCATCATCAAGGAAAAAACCACTTTCAACTTCTCCGCCCGACGCACTTACCTCGACATTTTCACACGTCCGGCCATTAATATCATCTCCGAATCCGACATCGACGCCGGCTACAATTTCTACGACATCAACGGCAAAATAACACACAAGTTCAACGACCGCAGCCGGCTGTTCGCCAATTTCTATCTCGGCAACGACGTGGTGAGCATCGGCCTCGACGAAGGCTCCTTCAGCAACATGGACATGCGTTATGTGTGGGGCAACATAGTGGGGTCGCTCAGGTGGAACTATATGATAAATCCCAAACTTTTCAGCAACCTTACGGCGTCGTACACCCGCTACAAAAACAATATCATTTTCGATTTCAAGGACAACTACGGGGCCAACACCATCGAGTTCCAGTATAAATCGGGCATTCAGGACTTGGCTCTGCGCGCCGATTTCGACTACCTGCCCACCGACCGCCACAACATCAAGTTCGGCATCACATACACTTTCCACACATTCATTCCCGATGTGCTTGTGCTGCAAAGCACCGATTTCGACACCAACATGGGCGCCGAACCCACCAGAGCTCATGAGCTCAATGCCTATGCCGAGGACAACTGGGAGATAACCTCGTGGCTCAAGGCCAATATCGGGCTCAACGGCACACTGTTCCACGTAAACGGTACCACCTACTCATCGCTACAGCCACGGGTGGGACTGCGTTTCCTTGCCAACGACCACCTCTCTTTCAAAGCCGGCTATGCGCACATGACGCAGTACATACATCTGCTCTCCACAAGCAACGTAAGCATGCCCAACGACCTTTGGGTGCCTGCCACCGAAAAAGTGCAACCCATGACCTCCGACCAAGTGGCAACCGGAGCTTTCTACAATATTCCCAACGTGGCCGAACTCTCGGCAGAGGCATACTACAAGTATATGACCAACCTTGTGGAATACAAGGACGGTGCCTCCTTTATGTTTGCCGACGAAACTTGGGACAATATGGTGTGCAGCGGCAACGGATGGTCCTACGGCTTCGAGCTGATGGCCCGCCGTACCGTGGGCAAAATCACCGGCTGGGTGGCTTACACGTGGTCCAAAACCGAACGCCTATTCGACCGCGAGGGACAGACGCTCAACGGCGGCAAGGTGTTCCCTGCCAAATACGACCGCCGGCACGATGTCTCAGTGGTGCTTTCGTACAAAATCAACCCAAAAATAGACCTCTCCGCCACTTGGGTGTTCAGCACAGGCAACGCCATGACACTCGGACTGCAGAACTACAAACCTCTTGCCGATTTCAACATCGACTACCTTACCTATATCGAAAGCCGCAACAACTACCGCATGCCCAACTACCACCGCCTCGACGTAAGTGCCAATTTCAACAGGCAGTTCAAACATGGTAGCCGCACCATCAACATCAGCATCTACAATGTTTACAACCGGCAAAATCCATACATGCTTTACCAAAACGGCAGCGGCACCAAACTCAAGCAACTGTCGGTGTTCCAGCTTATCCCTTCCATTGCCTACACATATAAATTTTAAATCGGATGAACAAAAGATTTTTACATATCGCTTTGGCTGTTAGCGCTTTGTTGCTGATGTGCTCCTGCGTCAAGGAGGTGGAGTTCACCGGCGAGGAAACGTCTCCGCAGCCCGTTGTCAACGCCCTTGTTGCCGAAGGCGACACGCTGTGCAACGTGCAGATTACCAACAGCATGTTCTTTCTGCGCCATGGCACTTTCCCCTTTGTTACCGATGCCGGCGTTACCCTGCACTGCAACGGCACCGATTATCCTCTTGCCCTTGTCCACGACTCGGTGTACACCATGCACCGCATTTTTTACGCCGGTGATGAGATAAGCCTTTCGGCAACAATTCCGAACCACGGAACACTGGTGTCGCAAACTGTGGTGGTGCCGTCGCAACCCATTGTGGTGGATGCCGTTGCCGAACATAATGTGGAAACCGGCAATGCTTTCCTCACCCTCACTTTCTGCGACAACCGTGCCCAGCGCAACTACTATCGCATTCTGGTGTACCACACCGCCGCCGACACCTCGGCCATCACCTCCGAAAACTACGAGTATATCAGCTGCTACGACACGCGCACCGTGGTGATGGACGCCGATTTTCCAAGCGTCAACTTGGGTACCGACCTGCTTTTCAGCGACATACATTTTTCTACCGACACCTGCAAGCTAAAAATAGATTTCCTGAGCTCGTTGCAACTGGAAAATAATTATTATGTTGTGTTTCAGAATATTAGCGAAAGCATGTACAAATACGGCTCCACGCTCAACAGCTACTACGAAAGCCGCAACAGTCCGTTCTCCGAACCGGTGCAGGTTTTCACCAACATCGACGGAGGACTCGGCATTTTGGCGGCCAAGGCCGAAGTAACTCGAAAAATAACCATTGTTCCCGTTTCGCGCCGGTAGGTGCCGGTGCTATCGTTTTTTTTTTCTTGCACCCATAGCATAAAACAATTAGCGGCAGCCCATGGGCTGCCGCTATTGCATTTATAAACATTGCCTTAACTTGTTCTATCTCTTTACAAATTTGCGCACTGCCGTCTTGCCGTTGGTGGTGGTTATGCGCAGCGTGTACACGCCGTTTTTCAAAGCCGAAATGTCGATGGCGGAGCCCGTGGCCACCACTTTTGCAATGCGGCCTGTAAGGTCGGCAACAGTAACATCGGCTATAGTGCCGCCATCCACGGTAAATCTGTTGTGTGCCGGGTTGGGGTATATGCGCAGTGGTACCTCGTCGGCAGTGGATATGGCACGACCCTCGTCGGACAGCAGAAAGCGGCGTGTCATGGTGTCGCTAAGGACGGTTGTACGGCTTCTAACAACAAGTGAAACAGTGTGCCGGCCAGAATCCGCTACAAGCACAGGGGCGCGCTGGCAGCAGAGGCTTGTGCTGTAGATAATCCGGTGGAATTCTCCGAGGTCGGGCAGGGGAGTGCCGGTAGTGGTGTCTATCAGCTTGGCAAGATTGGTAAGGTGCAGTATGTAGCCCGACGGGTTGGGGGTCGAGCTCAAAAGTGTGCGAAAAATCGGCCAGCGGGCGGCCATGAATCGATTTTGAACGCAATGTCATGGTGTTGCCGTAATAGTCGGTGATGACACACGAAAACGACTCGCCAATTGGTATATTGGCAACATTGTCGGCGCCGAAAACTGTAGAAGGGTCGGAATTGAGGGTCCACACGTACGACATATAGCCCTCAGGCGCCAAAAAAAAAATGATGCTGTTGCTCTTGGTCACAACGGGCTGTGTGATGAACGACAAATTGCCGTAATCCACAGTGAAATAGGAGTATCCGCAATGATCAGAAGCCCCCTGTCCGCAGCCAAATGTTGTTATGCGAAGGGCTATTTTGCGATCGTGGTAATTTTTTATCAGTGTCCGATAAAAAAAGTCGACGAATAGTTTGGCGGCAGCCTAAAGGCATTGAGAAATAAGCGTTAAGATGAAGAATCTGACAGTGGCCGTTTCGATAGCGAAGCGGAGAATTTCAAGAACGTAAGGAAAAGAAAAGTATGAATACAAGCAATAGTGTCCAAAATAATTTTGGGAGATTTTTGTGAATAGACAGAGAATGTT
>CALGGY010000080.1 GCA_937915785.1 uncultured Bacteroidales bacterium | reverse complement strand
CCCATTTTATTTTATCAACTATATTTTAGAAAAAACGTTTTGGACACTATTGGGATATGACCGAAAAAAAACAGTCAGAACGTCGGCAAAGGCAATAATTGCACCCGAACTACGTTATATTTGTTTGGATTTCGGAAAAACGCCCCCTTTTTACAGATGAAAACACTGATAAAAAACATAAAAGAGCTTGTGCAGGTGGAACGCACGCCGCGCCGCATGGTGAAAGGTGCGGAAATGTCTAAGATAGAGTCCGTTAAGGACGCATACCTTGTGGTAGAAAACGGTAGGTTCGTCGCTTTCGGCCCTATGTCGGAACTGCCCGAAGGTACTTTCGACAGCGAGATAGACGCCGCCGGACGCATGGTGTTCCCCGCTTTCTGCGACTCGCACACGCACCTTGTTTACGCCGGCAGCCGGGAGATTGAATATTGCGACAAAATTCGCGGACTGTCGTACGAGGAAATTGCCAAACGCGGCGGCGGCATCCTCAACTCCGCCAAACGCGTGCAGGAGGCCACCGAAGATGAACTCTACACCGATGCCATGCAGCGCCTCGACGAGATGGCCGCCTACGGCACGGGAGCCGTGGAGATAAAAAGCGGCTACGGCATGACCACCGAGGCGGAGCTTAAAATGCTTCGTGTGATACGCCGCCTGAAAGAGACCAGCCCGCTTACGATAAAAGCCACTCTGCTGGGCGCTCACGGCATACCAATGGAGTACCGCGGCCGGCAGGATAAGTTTGTCGACCTTGTGGTGAGCGAGATGATACCGCAGGCTGCCGCCGAGGGCTTGGCCGATTTCGTCGACGTGTTCTGCGACCAAGGCTTTTTCACCGTCGAGGATACCGACCGCATGCTCGAAGCCGGTGCCAAATACGGCCTTCGTGCCAAAATTCATGCCAACGAGCTGGCGTACAGCGGCGGCATACAGTGCGCCGTGCGGCACAACGCCCTCAGCTGCGACCATCTGGAATATACCGGCGATGCCGAGATAGAGTCCCTTAAAGGTTCCGAAACAATGCCCACGGTGTTGCCCGGAGCGGCTTTCTTCCTCAACATGGTGCATGCTCCGGTGCGCAAAATGATGGATGCCGGTCTGCCGGTGGCTATGGCCAGCGACTGCAACCCGGGCTCGTCGCCGTCGGGCAACATGCAGCTGATACTGAGCATGGCCTGCGTAAATTACCGAATGCTCCCCGAAGAGGCCATCAACGCTACCACCATAAACAGTGCCTACGCAATGGATGTGGTGGACCAACTGGGAAGCATTGCCGTTGGAAAAAAAGCCAACTTCTTCATAACCAAACCAATACCAACCTGCGAGTTTATGCCCTACTCCTACGGCAGCAACAAAGTGGAAAAAATGTTCCTGAACGGAAAACTATTAAGTTAGTAATTAGTAGTTTGGAGTTTGGAGTTAGGAGTTGGTAGTTAGAAATTGGTAGCTAGTAATTTGCAATAATCGATATGTAATAATCTGTTCCAAACTACAAAATAAAAACAACTTTCAATTTTCAAATTCAAAGATGATAAAGGTCGAGAACGTACATAAATCGTTTGCCAATTTGGAGGTGCTCAAGGGCATAAACCTGCATGTGGCCGAGGGCGAAGTGGTGTCGATAGTTGGTGCGTCGGGAGCGGGCAAAACCACCCTGCTGCAGATAATCGGCACCTTGGACAAGGCCGACAGCGGCACGGTTTTTATCGATGGCACCGATGTTGGAACCCTTTCGGGCAACAAACTGGCGCAGTTCCGCAACACCCATATCGGTTTCGTGTTTCAGTTCCACCATCTGCTGCCGGAATTTACAGCGCTGGAGAATGTTTGTATGCCCGCCCTTATAGGCGGCCGCAGTTTAAAGGATGTTACTCCCAAAGCTGTGCAGATGCTTGATTTTTTGAATCTTGCCAACCGTGCCCACCATAAGCCTTCCGAGCTTTCGGGGGGCGAGCAGCAGCGCGTGGCAGTGGCACGGGCACTGATAAACAGGCCTAAAGTGGTGCTTGCCGACGAGCCTTCGGGCAACCTCGACTCTAACAACGCCAAGGAGCTGCACCAGCTTTTCTTCGACCTCCGCAAGCAGTTCAACCAAACTTTTATCATTGTTACCCACAACGAAAGCCTCGCACAGATGGCTGACCGTAAAATAGTTATGAAAGATGGGCAAAGCACAGAGCAATAAACAGCAGGCCGTTTACGGCATCCGTCCGGTGATGGAGACCATAGAATCGGGCAAACAGATAGACAAAATACTTTTGCAGAACGGCCTTTCGGGCAGCCTTATCGGCGAACTGCGGGCGCTTATCAAAGCCCATGGACTGACGTTCCAGTTTGTGCCCGTGGAAAAACTGAACCGCACTGTTCGTGATGTCAACCATCAAGGTGTGGTGGCGCTAATCTCGGCCATCGAATACCAGAGCGTTTACGACATAGTGCCATACGTTTTCGAGCAGGGACGCACCCCTATGCTGCTTATGCTCGACCGCGTTACCGACGTGCGCAACCTCGGTGCCATAGCCCGCACTGCCGAATGCACGAGTGTGGATGCGATAATAGTGCCGGCCCACGGCAGTGCGCAGATAAACGAGGATGCCATCAAGACTTCGTCGGGGGCGCTGCTCAGGGTGCCGGTGTGCCGCGAGGACAACCTGAAAACGGTGGTGAACTTCGCCAAACAGTCGGGATTACAGGTGTGCGCCGCCACCGAGAAAGGCAACAGCTTGTACACCGACGTGGATTTCTGCAAGCCCACACTGCTTATTATGGGTGCCGAAGAAACGGGCGTTTCCAACGACCTGCTGAAACTCTGCGACCATCGTGCCAAACTGCCTATTGTGGGCGCGGTGCAGTCGCTCAACGTTTCGGTGGCGGCCGGTGTGTTTATGTACGAAGTGCTGAGGCAACGAAAGGGGTAATCCGTTGCTAATCAAGGTTTTTTGAGATTTTTTGTTATTCCTCCCTACGTTAGAAAGCGATGTGTATGCCAAAACGCAGGCCGTGGCGAGGCGCGTTGGGGTTGTCGAGGTAGGTGAGGCGCCACACGTATTCGAGGCGCAGCAGTTTCAGAATGTTGTCCACACCCGCACTCAGTTCCACGTAAGGTTTTTCTTGCAGTGTGAAAGTTCCGCCGGAGCTTTCGGTTTCGGTGGGGAAGGGTATGAGGTGCGGATTGTCGGCCGACGGCACATTGCGGTTGGAAACGCTGCCCCACACTGTTTTGGCACCCATCACCTCGCGCAGTTTCAGCTTTTTTATCAGCGGTATGCGGTTGAAAATAAACCCGTTGAAATTGTAGTTGGCTATCAGCTGGATGTACTGGTCGCTGGCAAACTCAAAGTAGTTCATCATGTTGAACGACCGGTCCTGATAAGTGTAGTTTTGGTTGGCGTGGTGTACAAAAAGCAGCGGGTATGGCACTTGTCCGAAAATTTTGCCTGCCTGCACGTCAACGTCGAGAAACCCGATGGAGAGCACAAACCAGCGTTTCTGCCATTCGGCTTCCAGTTTGTGGAACTCAAAACCGGAGCCCAGCAGCCGTGTGCCGTAGGTGTAGGTGAGCGTGTATATGGGCGAGGTGTTGTTTATCGGCATGCGGTATTGGTAACTCTGGTAAAACCGTTCGCGCGGAGCGTAGCGCAGGCTCACCTCCACAATGTCGCTCTGCAGTGGGCTGTAGGTGGTGGCTCCGTCGTGGCTGGCAAAGCTGAGTTTGGCAAGCGGCCATTGCTCGAGGTGCTCCATTTTGGCTACAATGGAAAAATGGTGATGGTTTTCGTAGTCGTATTGCAGGGTGGTTTTTCGGTCGAAAGTCATGCGCTGTATGCTTGAGCGGCTAAACGACTGGAAAAACCTGTCGTGGGTGCCCATCATCAGCTCCTGCCCGGGAATGGCTGTGTTCTCCTCGTATGCCACCGAAAGCAGGTTGTGCGGGAACTCGTATTGGTGATATTTGTTTTCGGCAAACGAGTACATGGCTTTCAGACCGCACCTCAGTGCGTTGGACTTGGTTGCGTATGCCACAAATCCCGAAAGGAAGAAATGTTTGTGGAACTGCATGTTGGTTTTTCCGCCCAATCGCAGACGAATGCCTTCCACATCGTTCCAGCTGATGGTGTTCTCCACTGGCCCAAGGTCCACCGCTCCCACATCTACGTATCCGCCGGCAATGGCCATCACAGTCTTCATCAGAATGCGGTATGGGGTAACGTTTTCCAGCCGTCGCGCGTCGGTGTAAACGGACTCCTCGTTGGGGGTAAGGGGCTCTATCCGGTTCTCGGCCCAATATTCGTCGGAACGGGTGTTGAACCCAGGGGCGAAATCGGTGTTGGTGGCTGTGGGACGTAGATTGGAGGTGGTGGCGCTGTCGAACTGGTAGCCGGCGTACAACGTGCGTTTGCGTCCGTGCATCGACACCCCTGGAACGCTGAAATCCACCACAATGTTTTTTAACGACACCAGCAGCCGGCCGCCAATGCGTTCGTAGTCTTGTTCGAACCGGATCTGCTCCACAAAATTCACCGAGTTGTTGTGCGGCAGGTTGAGCTGCACACGGCGCACCGCGAAATTGGTGTCCTTGGTTATGGCCATCTTGCCGTAAAAGCCGTAGTCCTGCGGGTTGGCGGGCGAGAATAGGACTGTGATGCAGGTGTCGCCGTCGAAAAAAACTGTGTCGGTGATGTGGTAATGGTAGAAAAGGATGCCGTATTCCGACAGGGGCGAGATAAACTCGTTGCTGAGCAGTGGAATGCGGTCATCGTATATGTCGATGTCGCCGAACACCTCGTCCATCACCTGCTCAAGGCTGTATTGGTCGAGGAATTTGTTAAGCTCCACGTCGCGGTTGGCGGTGATGGTTGTGCGCGGCGCACTCTGCGACTTGTCGAACGAGGTTTCGCTCAGCGTTTCCATAAAATACATTGGCACATAGCCTTTGCCGTTGAGCTCCGACTCTTGCAGATTGTCGAACATAAAGCCTATCTTGCGGAAAGGCCTGTGGTAGCGCATGCTGTCGTGCAGATTGGAGAGCGACACCTCCATTTTGTCGTGTTTGCGGTAGCTGTAGCTGTCGGCGTTTTGTATGCTGTTGCTTCCCTTGTGGCGTATGGCGTTGCGCATCAGCTCCACGGCAGGATTGCTTTTTCGGCGGTAGCGTGAGCGTTTGTCCACAACTCGGAACTCGCTCAGCGTGGTTGTCGTCTGCGTCATCACTACCGTTTTCCGTGCACCTTTCAGCTCGTTTTTGTGTTTTTTGACAGTTTGATAACCAACGCATTGAAAGGTAACAGTGTCATCGATTTGCGAAAGCGGGCCAAGCACGTAGTTGCCTTCGGCGTCGGTGGTGGTGCCGCCAAACCGTCCGCCGGTGTAGAACGACACGTTTACAAAAGGCATCGGCTCTTTGGTGCTGGCGTCGATAACACGGCCGGCGTTCTGCGCAAGGCATAAATTGCCAATAAGCATTGCCAAAACACTGACTAACGATAGTCTCCTTCGCAATAAGCGACAGATTATCCGTGTTGCGCAGTCCATAGTGTGTTTGTATTATGTAAATGAGAGGCGGTGCCTACAGCGTTGCCGCAATGTTGCGCAAGCGGTCGGTGCAGTCCTCGAAGGTTTTGAAAGTGTTTTCTTCGGGTACCACGTTGGGTATCAGGTTCATAGTCTTGAGCATATACATCGGCTGTGGCTGGATTATAGTCATATACACCGCAATGCCTTGAGCCTGAAGGTCTTTTATGGCGGTTTCCATGGCGTACAGTCCCGACTGGTCCATAAACGACACCAGTTTCATACGTATTATCACAAGTTTCACATCTTTAGGAATGTCGTGCATAACTTCCTGAAAACGAGTGATGGAGCCGAAGAAAATGGGTCCGTTCAGACGTTGGATGTAGATTTTGTGCTTTATCTCTTCGGGTACGCCGCCTTCGTCGGCCCACGGCGACTCCTTGTCGAAATTGCTTATCTCGCCTGCCTGATAGCTGCCTTCCACAAGGTCTCCGGCGCGTTTCATAAACAGCACACAGGCTATTATCATGCCGATGCCCACGGCGGTGAGCAGGTCCACGAAAACGGTGAGTAGCAGCACAACAACCAAAACAAAGGCGTCGGCGCGCGGTATTTTGAGCAGGTCTTTCAGTCCTTTGAAATCGATGATGCCCCAGCCCACGGAGATAAGTATGCCGGCCAGCACGCTCAGCGGCACGTATTTCACCAAGCTGCCCAATCCAAGCAATACAGCCAGAAGGAACAGCGAGTGCACCACGCCTGAGAGCTGTGTGCGTCCGCCGCTTTTTACGTTCACCACGGTCCGCATGGTAGCGCCGGCGCCCGATATGCCGCAGAAAAGTCCCGACACAAGGTTGCCAATGCCCTGTCCCACAAGCTCGCGGTTGCTGTTGTGGTGCGTTTTGGTGATATTGTCGGCCACCACGGAGGTGAGCAGGGTGTCTATCGAGCCCAGTCCAGCAAGGGTTAGGCCGGGAATGATGGACATCTTAAGCATTGCAAGCCAGTCGATTCCGGCAAGCGAGATGCCCTCCTTGGCAAAGAAAGGCATGGGAAAACCGGCAGGTATGTCGCCGATGGTAAGTTTTTCGGGGTAGCTGATAAAGAGCGACACCACCGTCATCACCACAAGGGCCACAAGGGTGGCGGGTATCTTTTTGGTAATCAGCGGAAAAAGGGCAATAATGGCAATTGTGCCAAGTCCGATGAGCAGTGCGGCAACGCTGATGCCATCGGCCACCCTTTCGGGGAATTTCAGTATCATGTCCACCACCAGCACCGGCGATTTGAGGCCTATCAGCGGGTAAATCTGCTGCAAGATGATGATGATGCCTATGCCGCTCATAAATCCCGACAGCACGGGGTAGGGGATGTAGCGCACGTATTTGCCTATTTTGATGACGCCGAACAGTATCTGGAACAGTCCGCAGAACACTCCCGCCAGCGACATGGTAAGCAGTACCATCGAAAACGACGGGTGCTCCATCGAAGCCCAAGCCCCGGCGGTGAGGCCGGCGGTGATAACGGTCATCGGGCCGGTGGGGCCGCTGATTTGCGAGTGCGTACCGCCAAAAATGGCCGCAAAAAATCCCAGCATGGTGGCACCCACCAGTCCTGCCAAAGCCCCTATCGAGTTGGCTGCCGGGTCGTTGATGCCGCCGAAAGCCTGTATGCCGAAAGCCAAAGCCAGAGGCAACGCCACCACTCCCGCGGTGATGCCTCCAAAAATATCTCCTTTAAGGTTTTTTGTGCTGATTATGCTCATGATTATTTTTGTATCTTTCTTATTGTTTTATAATGTGTTATAATGTTTTGTCTGCGTAAAAAAACTTTTGCAAAGGTACGTTTTTTTTGTCAATAATCGGAGTGGCCATTTTGAAAAACGGCATTTGGCTATAAATTAGAGCCACAACACTTGCGGCTCTAAGTTTTTTTTCAATCATAAATAGTTCGGACGCACTGCTGGCGTCGCTACTGACAAATGAATGCTGCCAACTATCTCCTTACTCTTTCCCCAGCACTTTCGCCAGAGCGCAGGTCTCTTCGGTGCTAAGTCCGTATACGGAACATCTTCCGCCTTCGATTTTCCCGTTCACCATCGGCGAGCTAATCACCTTTCCGGCGAAAACAAAAGCAATCCTGCGGCCGATGTTCTCATCGGTTATCTTTGCCCACGTTTTAGCGGTTTCATCGTTGAAAGTCATATTCAATATAGGTTCGCCGTTGTATGCCGACTCCAAGGCATAGACTTCCGCCACGTCGTTGCCACCTGCGGGTAGCGGCTTGCGGTTCATCATAACAAGCTCGAAAATGGTATCGCCATCTACTTGGAAGGGTTGCCACAGGGCGATGTATTCGTTGGCGTCGTTGCACATCTGGTTACAGATGTTTCTGGAGTGTTCGGCAAAGGCTGCGGTGTCGCTCGCATGGGTGCTGATTATGCCCTGTTCTGAAACTGTAATGAGAAGGCTGTCAGGTAGTTGGCCTACACAGCGTAGATACATATCCCACACTTCGTCCTGCGAATCCACTATACGGTATAACTTGAGGTCGGCGGCGGTGTAGTTGCCACCCAAAACCTCGGAGGAGACTATGTTACAGCCCAAGGGCTTGTCTTCTATCGTATTGCCTGAGTTATGGTTGCAACTGCAAATCACCGTCATGGCCAATGCCGCCAAAGGCAAAAAAAACGAGCTTTCATTGTATTGTGTTTTTTTTTAATGTTGCGGCAGATAACCAATTCACAGCAACCTTTATTTAATATGTAAATTTATAATTTCTAACTCCTAACTCGTTAGACGACGTACACATTGTCTCTACAACTAACTGCCAACTCCAAACTGCCAACTCCAAACTAATTAGAAAAGTCCTTCCAAAACGCTGTCGTCCACAAGGTTGGGCATTGTAACTTTCAGTTCGGGACAGATGTCCATGGCGCGCCGTATGGCAAACATGGCGCCTTCGTTGCGTGCCCAGCTGCGGCGGCTTATGCCGTTGTTCACGTCCCAGTGGAGCATCATGCGCAGACGACGGTCGCAGGCTTCGCTGCCGTCGAGCACCATGCCGAAGCCGCCGTTCATCACCTCGCCCCAGCCAACGCCGCCGCCGTTGTGTATGCTCACCCATGTGGCGCCGCGGAAACTGTCGCCTATTACGTTCTGCACAGCCATGTCGGCACAGCGGTTGCTGCCGTCGTAGATGTTGCTGGTTTCACGGAACGGGCTGTCGGTGCCCGAAACGTCGTGGTGGTCGCGGCCGAGCACGATAGGAGCGGAGATTTCGCCTTTGCGGATAGCTTCGTTGAAACGTGCCGCTATCTTGGTGCGGCCTTCGCAGTCGGCGTAGAGTATGCGGGCTTGACTTCCCACCACAAGGTGGTTTTCCTTGGCACCGCGTATCCACTGAATGTTGTCGTGCATCTGCTGCTGTGTTTCGGTGGGAGCCGTGGCAGCTATCTCGGCCAGCACTTCCATGGCAATGTGGTCGCTCTTGTCGAGGTCTTCGGGCTTGCCGCTGGTGCATACCCAACGGAAAGGTCCGAAACCGTAGTCGAAACACATGGGTCCCATAATATCCTGAACGTAAGATGGGTAGCGGAAAGCTGTGTGGTCGGCGTTCCAGATGTCGGCGCCGGCGCGGCTGCTCTCCAGCAGGAAGGCGTTGCCGTAGTCGAAGAAATACATGCCTTTGGCAGTGAGTTTGTTGATGGCTGTCACGTGGCGGCGCAGGCTTTCCTGCACTTTTTCCTTGAAAAGTTCAGGTTTTTCGGCCATCATCACTTTGGCGTCCTCGAAAGTTACTCCCACGGGGTAGTAACCGCCTGCCCACGGGTTGTGCAGCGAGGTCTGGTCGGAGCCGAGGTCCACCTGTATGCCTTTTTCGGCGCAGTATTCCCAAAGGTCCACCACGTTGCCCTGATAGGCGAAGCTGCGGGCTATCTTTTCGGTGCGGGCTTTGTTCACAGCGGTGAAGAGCTCGTCGAGGTCGGCGTGCACCTCGTCAACCCAGCCTTGTGTGTAACGTTTCTGCGTGGCGGCTGGGTTTATTTCGGCGGTGATGGACACCACACCCGCTATGTCGCCGGCTTTTGGCTGTGCGCCGCTCATGCCGCCAAGTCCGGCGGTGATGAATAGCTTGCCTGCCGTTCCGCCGCCGAGCTTACGTGCGGCGTTGAGCACGGTGATGGTGGTGCCGTGCACTATGCCCTGCGGACCGATGTACATGTAGCTGCCGGCGGTCATCTGGCCGTATTGCGTTACGCCAAGGGCATTATAGCGTTCCCAGTCGTCGGGTTTGCTGTAGTTGGGTATCATCATGCCGTTGGTTACAACCACGCGTGGGGCGTCTTTGTGGCTGGGATAGAGTCCCATGGGATGGCCGCTGTACATCACAAGGGTCTGCTCGTCGGTCATCTCGCTTAGGTATTTCATCACAAGACGGTATTGGGCCCAGTTTTGGAACACGGCGCCGTTGCCACCGTAGGTGATAAGCTCGTGCGGGTGCTGAGCCACGGCGGGGTCGAGGTTGTTCTGAATCATCAGCATTATTGCCGCGGCCTGACGGCAACGGGCGGGATATTCGTCGATGGGACGGGCGTACATGGGGTAGGTGGGACGCAGGCGGTACATGTATATGCGTCCGTATTTCTTCAGCTCGTCGGCAAACTCCTTGGCCAGCATAGCGTGGTGGCGCGGCTCGAAATAGCGCAGAGCGTTGCGGATGGCCAGTTCCTTTTCGGCCGTGGTAAGTATGTCCTTGCGCTTGGGGGCGTGGTTTACCGTTGTGTCGTAGGGTTGGGGCTGGGGCAGTTCCGGTGGGATGCCCTGCCGCAGTTCGTCTTGAAATTCTTTGAGGGTCATAAATATTTGTGTTTCAGATTTATACTTCGTTATTCAAATAAAAAGATGAAAAAGTTCAACGTGCAAATATACGATTTATTTTGAAAATTATGGTTTTGAAAACTGTGAAGATGTCCGAAGTACTTGTCCAAAGTCTTGAGGATGTGGGTTTTCTGTTATTTTTGTCATGCAAATGATGACTTTGGGTACACGGTTTTGCAATATGTCCTTTGCGGATAAAGCAACTTTTACCTGCCGTTGGCACAACAAAAGCACTGTTTTGCCGTTATTTTTAATTATGCCTTTTATAAACCAGATTCTGGAACATCGCAGCTTGTCCATCGTTGGTATGGAGAAAAACACCGGCAAAACCGTGTGTCTGAACTATGTGCTGCGGCGTTTGCACGACGAGGGCACAAGGGTAGCCGTAACCTCCATAGGCATCGACGGCGAGCGCACCGACCAAGTGTACGGCAGTGCCAAGCCGGAGATAGTGCTCTACGAGGGCATGCAGTTCATCACTTCCGAAAAGCATTACCTGCAGCGGCAGCTCCTTTCCGAAATCACTTTCATCGACAGCTACCGCACCTCGCTTGGCCGGCTGGTTACCGCCAAGGTGCTGTGCACAGGCAAGGCCCTACTCTCCGGCGCTGCCACCACCGACAAACTGCGCCGGCAGATAGCCCACCTTGCGCCCACTACCGACCTCACCATTGTTGACGGGGCACTGTCGCGGCTGAGCCTGGCATCGCCCACCGTTACCGAAGCCATGATTCTGGCCACGGGGGGCGCCTTGTCGCCAAGTATCCAGCAGATAGTGAGCAAAACGGCTTTTGTGTTCGACCTTATCAACCTTGGCGAGACCGGCGCTGCCACCAAACAGATGCTCTCGCCCATACATTCGGGAGTGTGGTATGTGGACACCGACGGCCAGCTCCACGACCTTGCCTTACAGTCTGCGTTTATGATAAACTCACTAAAAGGCGATTTTCTGCGGCACTGCAGCAAAGTGTTTGTGGCCGGAGCCCTCAACGATGTGTTTCTCAAATACTTGATGGCGCAGGGCAAGACCGATGTTGTGCTTGTTGTGAAGGACTTTACCAAGATTTTCGTAACGCCCGAAATCTACCGCGCTTTCTGCAAGCAAGGGGGCAGGGTGGAGGTGCTGCAACGCTCGTCGCTCATCGCCGTTACGGTGAACCCCACTTCGCCGCAGGGCTACAGGCTCTACTCCGACGACATCTGCCACGCCCTCGAAGACAGGCTGCACATACCCGTTTACGACGTGATGAAGCAATAAAAATGAGATATTTAGGTTGTGCTGTTGATAAAAAGGTTTCTCTTTGACTTGTGAGTAAGATGGGAAATGTGTATCTTTGCAAAACTAAATATTATTCAACTCCATTATATTAAAAATGATTATAAACAATTCATATCCGAACTTGATTAACGAAGTGCTGTGTCCGAAAATTACTGAACCAGCTCGAGTTATTGATCTTTTTGCTGGTTGTGGAGGGTTGTCATTGGGATTCGAGGCGGCTGGGTACGAAACTATAGGTTATGAGTTTGAAGAGAATGCGGTTAATACCTACAATAAAAACCTTAAAGGAAGATGCTATTTGCAGAAATTAGAGGTGGGTTTTGATTATCCAGAAGCGGATATTGTTATTGGAGGACCACCGTGTCAGCCTTTTAGTGTGTTTGGGAACCAAAAGGGGATGGAAGACGCAAGGGATGGTTTTCCAATCTTTATAGATGCGATAAAACGAGTTCAGCCGAAAGTGTTTATGTTTGAAAATGTGCGAAATTTAGCATATTCTCATAGGTGGTATTTCGATTTGATAAGAAAATCTTTGGTTGATTTAGGGTATTTTATTGATTTCAAGTGCGTTAATGCTGTGAATTATGGAGTGCCACAAAATAGAGAAAGAATGATTGTGGTTGGACACAAATCCTCTTTTCGTTTTCCCAAAATTCAATTTGAAAAAGTTACAGTGGGGGAGGCGATAGGAGATTTGATAGACACTGTTATTGATGAAAGCAAGATACTTACTCCACGAATGGACGAGTATATATCCGCATACGAAAAAAAATCATCTTGCGTGAACCCTCGTGATTTATATACGGACCGCCCCGCAAGAACGTTGACTTGTCGAAATCTTGCCGGATGTACAAGCGATATGCAACGTGTTAGGCTCAAAGATGGCAGGAGAAGGCGTCTGGTTGTGCGAGAGGCTGCTCGGCTTCAGAGTTTCCCGGACTGGTTTGAGTTTACAGGAACTGAAACAAAGCAATATAACCAGATTGGAAATGCCGTGCCGCCCTTGATGGCTTATAAAATTGCTTTGCAAATCAAGGAAACTTATAGTTTGCCGGTGGCGAGTCCAGATGAAATGAAATCGAAAAAAGTTGCTTTATCATTATTTGATTAATTATGGAAATATCATTGACTGGAAATAAAACTGATAATGTCAGGCTGTTGATATTCTCAATGCTGGATATATTAGAAGCAGTGGGGCTTCCAATAAATGGAACACCAAGAAGATTAGAAAAAATGGCGATGGCTTGTCTAGCAGTTGGTGGCATCAAAACGACTTTAGCAGAAGCTATGTCAGCCGCAGACAATCGTTTTTTGACCACGCGTGAAATAATTGCATATGAGAACGCTAATTATGGCGAAAACATCTCGTCCGGCTCGTATGACGATATCCGAAGAAAGGATTTGCTTCTTCCAGTACAAGCTCAAATAGTACTTAATTCGTCTTTTTTTGATACTCAGGCAACAAATAACCCAACACGTGGTTATGCATTAAATCCGCTATTTGCCGATTTGATAAAGTTTTATGGTTCAGTTGGATGGAAAAGAAAGCTGGCTAAATACCAAAAAAAACAGAAATCTCTCAAGGATGAACTTGCGCGTAAAAGAAATTTGGAAAAGATTCTGGTGCAGTTGCCTACAGGTGTGAAATTGGAACTGTCAGCAGGTGAGCATAATGTGTTGCAGAAAAAGGTAGTGGAGGATTTCTTGCCAAGATTTGGTATGGGAGCAGAAGTCTTGTATATTGGCGACACGTCAGATAAGTTCCTTTTCAGGAATGATGAAATGCTTGCTAAAATAGGTTTTTTTGCATTGGTACACGAAGAATTGCCCGATGTTGTTGCCTATTGTCAGAAAAACAATCTTTTGTTTTTAATAGAGGCTGTTCATAGTGCTGGACCAATGAGTGAGATCCGTGTGAGTAAATTGAAAAAACAATTGGAGAAATGTGTTGCAACCCCCGTGTTCATAACATCTTTTCTAAATAAGAAAGACTTCCGCAAATGGGTAAATGATATTGCTTGGGAAACCGAAGTTTGGATTGCAGAAAGTCCGGAACACATGATACACTTTAATGGTTACAAATTTTTGGAAATTCATAGTTGATTGCCCCAAAAAATCGCCAAAGCATTGTATAAATAATTGTTTCTCTCATTTAACGACGTAATGAAGCAATAAAACCTTGTAACGATATGACCCTGAAAGACTATACAACCCAAGACGCCGGTTTCCGTTACGTGGTGGAGCAGCTGGAGCTACTCTCCGGCGTGTCGAGGCCGATGCTTAACCAAACGCCTTTCTGCACCTCGGCAGAGGCTCTGCAACAGCAATGGCAGGAGGTGGCCACCGTGCAGTCCGCTGTGGCGGAAGTGGCTAACGCTCAGGCTGTTGCCGACCTCGCCCACGACCTTATGCAGGTGCGCGACATTTTCACAACCCTTGCCAACTGCCAGAAAAAAGTGATCCTCGACGATATTCAACTGTTTGAAATAAAGAACTTTGCCATGCTTGCAGGCGACATCGCCAAGCAGGTGTCGGCTTTGGGCATTGCCGCGATAGCCCCGTTACCCGACCTTTCGCATGTGGTGGTCCTGCTCGACCCCGACCGCAGCGGTGTGCCGCATTTCTACGTGTACGACAGCTACGACCCGCGCTTGCCGCAATTGCGCAAGGAGTTGCGGGCTTTGCAGACAAAACAGCAACCTGATGCCGTAACCGAAAAACGTATTGCCGAGCTGTGGCAACAAAATGCCGAAGTGGAAAACGAAGTGCGCAACTCGCTGTCGCACAGATTGTCGCCCTTTGCCGACAATATGATTTCGGCACTGAATACCATTGCCTGCTTCGACATACTTCTGGCCAAATGCCGCCTGAACCAACGCTACTCGCTTTGCAAGCCAACCATCGGCGAAACAGTGAGTTACATGGGTTTGCTCAACATCCGTCTGCACGACGTGCTAACTGAAAAAGGGGGACTTTGCCAGCCGGTGGACATCAGTTTCGGGCATGGTGCATGTGTGATAACGGGTGCCAATATGGCTGGTAAAACGGTGCTGCTCAAGTCGTTGGGCGTGGCCCAGCTGATGGCACAGTTCGGTTTTTACGTGCCCGCCAGCAGTGCGCAGATTGTACCTGTGGACGACGTGCTACTGTGCATTGGCGACGAGCAGGACGAAATGAGCGGACTTTCGTCGTTTGCATCGGAAATGCTGAAAATCAATAATATAATACAGCAGACAAAGACCCGCAGCCTGCTGGTGCTCATCGATGAGCCGGCCCGCACCACCAATCCCTACGAGGGTATGGCCATTGTGGATGCACTTGTGGAGTTCCTCAATGCACAAGCGTCGTTTTCGCTCATCACCACCCACTACAGCGGTTTGGGTGCTCCTTGCAAACGGCTTAGGGTGAAGGGCTTGCGTCCCGATGTGGAGATGCCGGCCATGATAACGCCCGAAAACATCGTTGGCCTTATCGACTACACCCTCACCGACGACAACGCCGGTAATGTGCCGCACGAGGCTTTGCGCATTGCCGAAATGCTGCATTTCGATGCCGAAGTGCTGAATAATGCACGTAATTTATTGAAAACTAAATAAATAAATAGATTGAATGAAACAGAAAAAGGAACGTCAGTACAGGCGTCTTCCTTTGTTGCGGATTTGCAATCCGCAACAGCAGCGTTTTTTTGGATTTGCAATCCTGTGAAATTTACGTTGTTGTCGAAGTTTGAATCCCACTAACGGGAGCTGGCGGATCTAATTCGGAGTTAAGAAGTTAAGAGTTAAGGAGTTAAGAGTTGGGGGCGGATGATTTTTAGTCACGAATTTCTGTTTGTCAGATGTAGAAGAAACGAAGCCACGGCAGGAAACTCCTCCCACCGTGGCTTGCTTGTGTTTGTAATAGTCTGGTTTTTAGTAGTCGTAGGGTGAGTCTGTTTCGGGGCATGGTCCATCCCAATCCACAGTTACCTCGCGGCCTTGCTCATCGATGGCGTTGATAGTTATTTTGTAGTTGTCGCCGTTTTTCACAACATCGATAGTGCCGGAAACAAGAGTTGACTGCGCTTCGTTAGGAATTCTTACCTGGCCCCATGCCTTGCCGCCGTCCAGCAGATGTTCGTCGGAAAAGGTGGAGATGGTGTAGGTGAAAGTGCGTATTTCGTCGGCGGCGCTGAAGCCCGCTTCGGCGGTTGCATACTCGTCGGTGAGTGTTATGCCCTTTTGGTTATGCGCTCTATCGCCTTTTGTCAGGGTGGCGGTTTTGTCGCCGCGTGTTACCGTTCCGTGCCCTTGCTGGGCTGGCGGATTGGTGTTTCCGTTGTTGTTTTGTGTGGCGTTGGTGTCGTCGTCATTGTTGCCACAGGCCGCAATTGCAGTCATGGCCATAAGGGCTGCAGCTGCGAAAAAGATTGTTACTTTTTTCATGATAATGGCGCTTTTTTATGGTTTAATTTGTTTTATTCAGAATGCTCGTTTCGCCGTTGTAGTTCAGCGTCAGTGTGCGGCCGTTGATGCTGAAGGTGGCTTTGCCGGCGTCCTCTCCGCTGCCCTGCACCTTCAGGGTCATTTCGCCGCTGCCTTGTGTGGCTGTTCCGCTGTAGGTGAACTTGCCCAGCCAGTCCTGAGGCTCGGTTTCGTCGCCGTTGGGCAGCACCTCGATGCGGCGCAGCCATACATCGTCCACCAAAATCGGCGAGTGTGTGCCGTTGGTAGATGTGAAATTTACTCCGTACACAGGACCTTGCGCATAATCCGTCATCCAGTTTTGGCCGGAGATGTTAAGCTCGTCGCCGCCGGCGGGTTGCTCCGTGCCGCCGGGTTTGTTGCTGTCGGTGGTCTTTTTGTCGCAAGCCACCATTGTGGTCATGGCCACCACGGCCATCGACAACACTAATAAAAATACTTTTTTCATGATGTGTATTGTTTTTTTGGTTGTTAATAAATTGAATTACAGGGTAATACGTTTGCTACTTCCAATGTTTTTTTTTACAGTGGGAGTTGTTCCGTTGGGTGATGAAAAAGTGGTGTTGGGCGATTTCTGTTGTGGCAGAGCCCGTGAGTGTGGCTGTGCTACAAACTGCACGTCTGCGTGTGGCTAACGCAGTGGGGGGGGGTGATTATCAATGAGTTATATAATTTTGTCATTGCCTTGTGCAATTGTTTTTGTTTTGCAAAGATACGTTTTTTTTTTATAATAAAAATGAAAAATAATGTCAAATTTTTTTTATTCCAAAGCAATGGAGTGCTTTTATGATATGTTTTTTGTTGGTTTATTGCTAACGCTTCAGTGTAAAGTGTGAGTGTTTTTTCCGTTGCAACAGGAATCCCCATAATTCCTTTTCTGTTCTTTGCCATCGGCTATCGAAAGGTTCATCGGGCCTTTATTCATGTGGGGTTATTGAGATTCAGCCTCGCCGAGGCAGTTGAAAAATAACGTGTTTTTTTGAAAATCCAAAAATTAATTGTATCTTTGCAAAACCAAACGGGAATACGATTCTTTAGCTCAGTTGGTTTAGAGCGCTTGCTTGACAGGCAAGAGGTCGGCGGTTCAAATCCGCCAAGAATCACAAAAAAACCTTTCCCTTCTATTGTGGAAGGGGTGCCCGAAGGGTGGGGTGGTAAAACAATGGTTTTCCATTTTTATTGGTGTCCGATGAATCTTTTGCAAAAGTATCCGTTTTTTAGATTTGAT
>CALGGY010000079.1 GCA_937915785.1 uncultured Bacteroidales bacterium | reverse complement strand
GTGGAGAGGAATGTCTGAATATGGCAGGACTGCTAATGTTCGGCAAAGGACTTCCTGTTCGCGACCGTTTTGACAATCTTCGTCTGGATTATATCGACAAATCGCATTTGATAGGTGACCAACGTTACAGCGACCGTCTGACATACGACGGGATGTGGGAAAACAACCTCTTCAACTTTGTGACGATGGTGTTGCCAAGGTTGACAAGGGAACTGCCCCGTCCATTTAAGATGGTTGGCATAGAACGTGATGATGACACACCACAGCACAAGGCTTTACGTGAAGCCATGACGAATTGTATCATTCATGCCGACCTAATGCTGAACAATGTGCTGAAAGTCGAAAAATATGATGATAAGTTTGTATTCACAAACCCCGGCCTTTTGAAATTACCTGTCGAACAAATCTATGCCGGTGAAGAGACGAGGGCACGCAACCAACGCATACAAAGCATGTTCCGCATGATTGGATTTGGCGAAAACCTTGGGTCTGGGTTCCCGCTGATACTGAGTGCATGGAACGAAAAGCGCTGGATAAGGCCGGAACTCATTGAGCAACGGGATCTGATGCAAGTGAAACTCGTGCTGACGATAAAGACGAAAGGCACTCAAGGTGACACCAAAGATGTCACCAAAGATGTTACCAAAGAACTATCAGAAAGACAGCGACTTATTCTTGAGATGATTGATAAAGATGCTTTCGTGACCATCCCAAAAATGTCACTAAAAACGGGAGTTGCGACAAGAACCATCAAACGAGACATAGAGTATCTGCAATCCGTCGGCATCATTATCCGTATAGGCGGGCGCAAAGATGGACATTGGGAGGTGCTGAAATAAACACACATACTATAGCAAGGGAATATGATAACTGGAAAAATAATGAAACGGATATAAACGTCATTGAAATAAAGAAATGCAAAATATGACAAACTAATACAGAAAAACCATGAACAAAGGAAGTCTGAAAAGCACCATCGCCGTCTCGTTGACGAACTACTTGGATGCCGGTGCCATCGTAGCCGGAGCAAGCGGTTTGACGCTGTGGCAGAACTATTTGGGTCTTACCGAGATGCACCTCGGATGGCTCAACTTTATCAGTGCCAACTGCTTGGGTGCCGCCATAGGTGCCATCATCGGCGGTTTTTTGGCCGACCGCTACGGGCGCAAGTTCATCTACACCTACAACCTGCTGGTATATATGCTTGGCGTTCTTACCATTATGTGCTCTGTGAATTTTCCCATGCTCCTTGCGGGATTTCTCATCACCGGCATATCAGTAGGCATCGGCGTTCCGGCATCGTGGACTTACATTTCCGAAAGCTCGGAGACCAACAACCGCGGGCGCAATATATGCATATCGCAGATGTCGTGGGGGTTCGGCCCGATGATAATACTCCTGCTCGGCATGTTCTTCGCTCCCGACGGATACCTCTTCGGCTGGGTGGAGAAAATAGCCCACGCCATCGGTGGAGAGGGCATTTCGGCCGAAGCGGTGAATGTGTTCAGCTCGCGTATAGTGTTCTTTTCGCTTCTGGTAGTGGCATTTGTGGCTTGGAACCTGCAACGCAAACTGGAGGAGAGCAACGAGTGGAAAGCCAGCAAAGCCACATCTGCCAACAGCAAAGACGACAACCGCAAATCGGGACTGGCACAGGCGTTCTCGGTTTTGCTCACCAACGGCACCGCCATAAAAACCGTTTGTTTCCTTGCCATAATATACCTCACTTGGAACATGGTGGCGTCGGTATTGGGATTTTTCCAACCGCACATCTACGAAACCGCCGGTGGGGTAAGCAACGAAATATCCAACTGGATGAACTGCATACAATGGGCTATAATTGTGGCAGTTACACTAATCACTTCCACCTTTATCGACAAAGTAAACCACATGATGATATACATACTTGGACTGCTTTTTGCCATCAGCGCATGGGTTATTGTGGTTACCGTTGGCGTAAATGGCATGGCCGGACTATGGCTTTTCACCATACTGTGGGGCATAGAAGGAGGTTTGTCCGTACAAATTTTCTACGCTCTTTGGGGTTCCGAACTTTTCCCAACCAAGTTCCGCGCCGGCGCACAAGGACTTATGTTCTTCATCGTTAGAGGCTTGTCGGCAGTGTGGGGACTCACCTTCACCTACATCTACGGCGAAAACGGTGAGGGATTCACCATTGCGGCTTTCTGCATGATAGCCCTGTTGCTAATATCGCTGATAGTAGGCGTGGCGGGCAGTCCCAAAACCCGCGGCAAATCGCTGGCGCAGATTACCAAGGAACGCTACGGCGACAATTTTTAAAATACTTATTGACAAAGAACTCGGCGGAGGCCTCACCTCCTCCATATAAAAAAAACAATGAACAAAAAAGAACAACTTGCGGAAATTACATCGCAGATGGCCGAAGTGGCCGGATACCTGTGGCAGAAAGGCTGGGCCGAACGCAACGGCGGCAACATAGTGATAAACATCACCCACTGTGCCGACAAGCCATGGCATAGCCTGCCGCCCATGACGGAAAACCCGACTTTCGAAAACGCCGACGGCACCATGCAACGCGGCATACCCATAGGCACCCGCCTGCCCCATCTGAAAGGCTGCCTCTTTCTCTGCAAAGGCACCAACCGCCGCATGCGCGACCTCTCTCGCGAACCGCTGCACAACGCCGCCATCATCCGCATACTCGACGACTGCGAGCACTACGCCATCATCGGACCGCATTATGTAAAGCCCACCAGCGAGCTGCCATCGCACCTCAGCGTGCACAACTACCTTATTGCCAAAGGCTCGCCCTACAAAGCCACACTGCACACACACCCCATAGAGCTGGTGGCAATGACCCACAAAAGGGAATTTTTGCAAAAAGACGTGATTACCAAACTGCTGTGGTCGATGATACCCGAAACACGCGCTTTCTGTCCGCGCGGCTTGGGCATAGTGCCCTACATGCTGCCCTCCAGCGTGGAGCTGGCCAACGCCACCATACAAACCATCGACGAAGGCTACGATGTGGTGATGTGGGAAAAACACGGAGTCTTTGCAGTAGATACCGACATAATGTCGGCTTTTGACCAAGTGGACGTGCTGAACAAGGCCGCACAGATTTACATAAGCTCGCGCAACATGGGGTTTGAACCCGAAGGTATGACCGAAGCTCAGATGCAGGAGCTTTCCCACGCATTTGGGTTGGCCAAATAGCACTGAGAACTATTTCCCCACCGCTTCGCAAAAACAAAGCACGGCATTGCGCACACAGTCGTCGCACGAACAAAGCGCACGACCTGTCTCCACACCTTTTATATCCTTGCAGCGGATAGAGCCGCACTGCCGGGCGAAAAGCTCCAAAATCTGCCGTGCCACACGCATACTGCCATTGCCGCGGGTTACGCCACCAGCCGCCAGCACAGCACCCACAAGTGCTCCGCAAGTGCCCTCCATATTGCCCATGCCTGCACCAAAACCAGCCGAAAGCTCCTCTATCTTTTCGCTGTCCACACCAATTTCATCGGCCAAAGCCAACGAAACAGCCTGACAGCAATTATAGCCTTTGTGCTTGTATTCCAATGCCTTGTCGGCATATTCCAAATTTGTCATACAGAAAAACTTTTTTGCAAAACTACATTTTTTTTACCAATCATACAAATTTCAAAAAAAAACGTATCTTTGCAAAACCAAAACACTAAAAAAGTTTTCACCCAAAACCCTGACACAATGGATACAATACACCAATTCAAAGCTCTGACAAGCAAAGGCGAAGAGCTCGATTTCGCACAATTCCAAGGCAAAGTGATGCTTATAATAAACACCGCCAGCAAATGCGGTTTCACCCCCCAGTTCGACGGATTGGAAAAGCTGAACGAAAAATACAAGGACAAAGGACTGGTTACCATAGGTTTTCCCTGCGACCAGTTTGCCCATCAGGATCCAGGCAGCGACAGCGAAATTGAAGGTTTCTGCCGGCTGAACTACGGCGTTACTTTCCAGATAATGAAAAAGATAGACGTGAACGGCAAAGACGCCCACCCGATTTTTGAGTTCCTCAAGGCTCAAGCGCCCACCGAAGAGTACCACGGCCTGAAAGCCAAAGCCGCCGCCACCATGTTCAAAACCATCAGCAAAAGCGTGGAAAAAGACAGCGACATAAAATGGAATTTCACCAAATTTCTTGTAGCCCTCGACGGAAAAACCGTGAAACGCTTCCCCCCCACCACGGAGCCCGAAAAGATGGAAGAAGCCATAGAGGCCATGCTCGCCGAATAACAACGGCAACCAAAATATTATTCTGCTAAGGACTACAACTTTTCGATAGCTCAAGAACTACATTTTTAACAGACATAACAAACAACAACTCTCAAAAAAAAATCGTATCTTTGCAAGACCAAACCACCACTTTCCGATGTGTAAAAAGGC
>CALGGY010000078.1 GCA_937915785.1 uncultured Bacteroidales bacterium | reverse complement strand
CCCGCCGGTATGTGGGTGCTTTGGGTGGCCGACACCACATAAAGGAATTGCGGGTGTGTGGTGTTAGACCATGTTTGCGAGTTGCGGTGATAAAGTATCATGCCATGTCCGGGCAGGGCGCGGTCGAAGTTTATCTGCTGACGGTTTTCCACGATATAGTATTCGCCCGGGGTGGTGGTGTTCAGTTTGTAGAACGATGCGGAGTCGGTGCTTGATGGCAGCAGGGTGTAACACGATGGCGTTGACAAAGTCTTAAGGTTTGTCCATCCGTATATTTCGCTTTTTGTATAAGGGTTGTGGTGAGCTGGCGAAGCTCCGCCAACATTCCAGCTGCCGCTGGCCATAAGGTCCCACTTGCCTGTGCCCGGATACTGTCCGCCAGAGCCTTCGTAGTCTGTGTCGTAGAAATCCGGGGCGCCGAACACATGTCCTATTTCGTGGCACACCACGCCTATTTTGGTGAGCGACTGGTTGGAGTTTCCTCCAAATTCGGGGGAGCAGGAGTAGGCGTTTATCACGGTATTGTTGTAGTTTAGCGGCTGGAACAGATTCCATTTGTGCGACCAGATGCAGTCGGCACCGCCACCGGCCTCTTCGCCATAGCCGGCAAAAAGTATATGCACGCAATCCACCACTCCATCGCCATCGCCATCGTAGTCGGAGAAATCGACATGGGGTGCCGCAGCCATTATGGCCTCAGTAGCAAACGACTGATAGCCAATGCTTTCGTTATCGTTACGACCGTAGAAAGCAGCGTTGCTGTCGCAGGTATAAGGTCCTTTCACGTCGGCAGTGAGATTGAGCTTGCCGTACGAGTTTTCGTAATAATAGTCGTGTACACTGCCATAAACGCCGGCGGTGGTGTAATTTACGTTGTTGAAAAGCGAGTTCACCATTGAGCGCAAGGTAATGAACCGTTTGTCTCGGAATCCCATCAGTATGACAAGGATTTTGCGGTTGCCGGAGATGCTGGAATTGACCTTGTCAGCGCGGTTTTCGATATTGTCGCGAATGCGCCAGATAGATTTCAGCGCATCCACTTGCATTTTACTAAAAAACAGATGTTTGGGAGTTCTTTCAAGGAATTGGCGCACCTGCTGTGGGCGTTGGTCCACATCGGTGGCGACAAAAGAGGAAGGCACCATATTGCCCATCTCGTCGGTGGTGGCATAAACAAAAAATCCGCCGTCGTTGGTTACAAGCGAGTATCCGTCAACCGTTTCGGCCCAGTGCACACGCTCGTCGCCCTTGAGGTAAAGCATCAGCGTGGTGGTTTTGTCGGGCTGCATAAATTTTATCAGCTCGGGGTAGGCAGTTACGGCGGTTGCCGTTTGCAACAAAACAAGGGAGAACAGAGCTATGGCAAATATTTTTTTCATCTCTTTATATTTTTTACTAAAAAAGGGAAGGGCATCGCCTCGGACACCTCTTCCCTTTTTGTTTCCGATTTGGTTGTTATTTTATGATAAGTGTTTCGGTTTTTTGGAATTTGTCGTTTTGGAAACGGACAAAATACATTCCCGACTGGAGTTTCGACACGGAGATGGTTTTGTTTTCGCCGCCCTGCATTGTGCCGCTTATCATCTGGGTTCCTTTAAGGTCGTAGATGCTGAACGAGTTTTGTTCGTCGTTGCCTTCGATGCTGAAGGTTACCGAAGATTTTGCGGGGTTGGGGTAGATGGATATTTTGGGGTTGTCCACAGTTACCGGTGTTATTGCGTTGCCGTTGTTTATCTGAATATTGTCCACGCAAACGCCCCTACCCTTGTTTGTTGTTGCTATAAAAGCAATCTGATAATAATCGGAGAGGTTGGGCAGGTTGATGGAAACTTCGGTCCAGTCGCTGACGCTTTTGGAGAATGTTGCCAGAGGCGACCAGTCGTCGCCGTAGGACGAGCGATAAACCACTGTAAGCACGTCGAGGTAGCCGGAGAAACGTGTGTTGCAATAGGCGAACGAAATGTTTGCCTCCGATGTTGACGAGAGGTCGAGAGGTTCGGATATCAGGAATGCCTGTTCGCCGATAAGATTGGCGTCGGTAATTTTGCAATAGGCGTTGTACGGGGCCGAGTAAGCCGACGACGGGTTGGAGGCGCCGTTGCCTGAGCCAATCTGCCAGTTCACGGAGCTGTTGGTGGTTGAGGTGGACCAGCACGATGGCCACGATGTGGAGGCAAAGTTCTGGCTGTATGGCAGAGGGGTGGCGTTGCAGGTTGGTGTGGTGGCATTGCATGTAAGGCCTGTCGACCAAGTGGGGGTGCTGGTGAGTTTAGTGAACACTTTGTATTTGTAGTTGGTGCCTGGGGTGAGGCCGGTATGGGCGAAGTTGTCGGTATCGCCGATGTAAAGCACTGTGCCGCCGCCGCTGATGGTCTGTCCAACAGAATAGTTGCCCGATGGGGTGCCGAAAACGCCATTGGCCGAATAGGCGAGCATCACCTCGGTAGTGCCGAAGGGGCGCCATTTAATATTTATCTGGTTTTTGTTGTGGGCCACAGCTTTCACATCGCAAGCCTCGGTGGCAGCGCCCATGAAAGTGAAGCTTATGGTGTTGAGGGTGGTGTTTTCGGTGATGTTGGTGATAGGCTTGTTGGTGTTTTGTCCCGACCACGAAGTAGCTGCCGGGGTGGTGTTGTCGGTGAACGATGTTTTGCGATAGGTTCCGGGGAACGGGCAGCCGTTGGAGTTTATGTTGCCATAGGAGCTTGGTGTACCTGTGGGATGAGGAGTGCTGAGACCGGAACAAACAGGATAGAAACGTTGCTGGTGCGACACGTTGTTGGTCTGGCTTGATGGCGAGAATGCCGAGTGCACGTGGAAAACTATCATACCATGTCCGGGTAGCGACTGGTCGAAGCCCACATTCTGGCGGTTTTCGATAAGATAGTATTCGTTGGAAGTGGTGGTGGAGAGTTTATAAATTGCCGATGAGTCGGAGGATGTTGGGTACATCACCACGTTGCGGGGCGAGGTAAGGTCGGTGGGAGTGGCCCACGAATAGGTGTAGCACTTGGTGTATGGGTTGTGGTGCGATGGCTGGTTGCCGGTAAGGGAGCTTGAGGTACCGTTCCACGAGCCCGACGACATGATGTCCCATTTGCCGTTGCCAGAGAAACCTTCAGTACCCGAACCGCCGTGGTTGTTGTCGGTGTCGTAGTAGTCGGGGGCACCGAACACATGACCCAGTTCGTGGCAGATAACGCCAATGGCTGTGAGAGTGGTTCCGCTCGAACCACGGAATTCGGGGGAGCAGGAGTATGTGCGGGCAACAACGCCGTTGCTGCTGATGGGCAAGGAGAGGGTGCCTTTGTGCGACCAAATCTGTTCCTCCACTCCGGAGCTTTCTTCGCCGTATCCGGCAAACATTATATGTATGCCGTCAACAATGTTGTCGTTATTGTTGTCGTAGTCCGAGAGATTTACGCTATCGGAAACAGCGAGCTGAATGGCTGTGCGTCCGAAGGCTTGGCTTCCGCCGGCTCCCGACGAACTGCCGTAGTAGGCTATGTTTTGCGGCAGGGTGTATGGGCCCACCACGTCGAAGGTGAGGTCCATCTGGCCGTAAGAGTTTTCGAAATAGAAGTCGTGAACGCTGCCACGCATCTGTATGTTGCGGTAGTTCACCTGATTGAACAGCTTGGCTATGGAATTGGCATCCTTGGTGAAGGTTTTGTTTGAGAAATTGACCAGAATAACGAGGAGTTTCACGCTTCCGATGGTTACCGGCGCCACTTTTTCGCCAATTTTGTTTTTGTTGTATTCGGGGTTGTCGTTCAGCATGTTCCACAATGCGCGCATGGTGGTACGCTGTTCGTCGCTGTAGCGCAGGTGTTTGGGGGTGCGTTCCAGAAAAGCCACCACTTCGGCGGGACGGTCGGCTATCTCGGTGGCACGGTACTGTGTGGGCTGCATGTCGCCTCTGGCGTCCTGTGTGGCATACACAAAATAGCCTTCGTCGTCGTGCACCAACGAATAGCCATCGAGGGTTTCGCCCCAGTTAAAACGCTCATCGCCAAACAGATAAATCTGAAGGAAGGTTTTGTTGTCGGGTTGTTTGAATTTGATGACGCCCGGATAGGCTATCACCGCAAAAGAATTGGTTACCACTGCAAAAAGCAAGGCCGCAATCAAAAATGCTTTTTTCATATCAAACTAATATTTAGTACTTTATTCTTTATTATTGTCCAAATAATTACTATTTTTTGAAGTTGCAAATATATGTTTTTTTCTTGAAAAAACGAAGTCTTTCCCCAAAGATTAACTATCTTTTAACCATTATTTGACATATAATATGCTCATTTTTCAGAGGATTAAAAAAAGCGGAGGGACCGATTGGCTACGCTGCTGTTTGCATTTTACGCAGTGGGCTTAGTTGGTTTTGCTGGGACGACCTTGCCTTTTATGCGCAACACAGCCGAGGGGTTGTTGGCGGCGTTGGACTTTACAGAAATCACTTTGCGGAAAGTGCCGAGGTGAGAGGTGTTATACACCACTTTTATCCGGGCCGACTTGCCGGGAAGGAGCGGTTTTTTGGACCAATAGGGAACGGTGCACCCGCAGCTTGTCGATACCGAGCTGAGAACTAGCGGCTCTGTGCCTGTGTTGGTGTAAACGAAATAGCATATACCGCTGCAGACTTGGGCGATATTATGGTAGTCGCAGGTCTCGCAACTGAATTTTATCATGGCACCATGGAAATATTTTTTTCCTGCCACGGTGGTTGCGCAAAACAACATCAATAGTAGCAAATGCATTGCGGTAATGATATTAATTGCCTTTGCCGTGCGACTTTTTCTTTTGTTCATAATCGTTCTTTGCTTTTATCAGTTCTGTGTAGTCGTTGATTTTCTCGGAAGCATATACTATTTTTTTTTCGGGCGAAATCAGGAAATAACGAGGATATGATGGTGTGTTTATCAAGGTTGATATGTCTCTTGCCGCATAAGATATGTCAGCTATATTGTACGCTGAAACATAATCTCTGAATGTCTGAGTGTTGCCTCCAAGAATGTAAACAGTCAAAATATCAATTCCCATGTCCTTAAAAAGTATTTTCCCTGTCTTTTCCCGTTCTTGTTGAATTCTCTTATGGAACTCTGTGCACGGCCGGCATCCAAATATCCAAAAATCGAGTAAAACCCATCCGTCAAAATCGTTGAGGCTTGTGGTGTCGCCCCTGCTGTTGACCAGTGGGTAGTGCAACAATTTTTCTGTCATCGTGTCGGTGCTTATTTTCCCCATTTCGGAGGCTGGTATCTGCTTTTTATCAAGGTCGAAAAATGTGAATGTTTTATAGACTGACTTTTTTTTGTCAAACACATTCTTAGCCCATTCGGGAATGGAAGAGGTGTATGCGTCTATGATTTTCACTTCATAAACATCCTCATAATCTTCAAAACCATCTTCTTTGACAACTGCTTTAAAGGACAGTTTAATGCCTTTTGGAAAAAAAATTGACACATGACTGTATATTGGGTTGCCTCTGATTTGTTTTTCAAAATCATAATCGTAACCAACAAGGTTTTTGTAACATATCAGTTTATATTCCTCACCAGCTAAGACGGTGTCTGTTTCTTTCACAAAAACCGAACAGCCTTTTGCATTGTAAAAAAGAAAAGAAAGATTTGATTCTATGCCTGAGACATATTGTGTCAAAATGCTTTTGTTCAGTTCATATTTCGGTTTGTTTGACAGTCTTCCAAATATAAAGTTCCCGTTAACAAAATCGGTTATCACCATGGTATCCTTGGCATAATAGAGATATCTGTTGTAATAGTCGCCGTATTTCCTTATATATGTGCCTTCGGCTGAGGAACAAATCCTATAATTGAATGTATAATTCACCTGACCGTTTTCATAACATACATGTTTAATGTTACTCGACACCATGTTATTACTACTTTTTACAAACGGGAGTCCGTTTGTATCGAAACTTAATTCCACATTTTGCGCAAACACTGATTGTATAAAAAACAGTAATAAGGCCACGATTGCTGATACTTTCTGCATAGTGAGAATAAAATCTAAAAAAGGTTGTGGATTGCCAATTACAATAGGCAATCCACAACAAAAAAAATTAAAACGCTGACAATATTGACGCTACTACGGTTGGAACTCTTATGTGGGAGTCGCATTCGCCTTTGCGTGTTGGACACTCGGAACAGCCATAGGGTCTGTCCCTTTCATCGCGAAGCACAAAACATCCTCCTCCGCAATTCTTGCCCCTACAAACCGCATAGCCTTCCACATCGTCGGACACATACAGACTTGCCATGCCTCCAAAAAGGCTTGCAGATTTTTCGCAATGCTGCTGCAACTGGAAAAAGTTAGTGTATCCATAGTCGTTTGTTATATCAAAAAAAGACACCTTCATCATAGGATACACTCTGTCCTGTCCAACGCTATCGAAATAAAGTTCAACATCCTCGACAACGACATCACTACTTAGAGTTACTTTTAAAATTTGCTCCAAACGGCTTAAATACTTTTCCTTGTCAAACGTCATCTCTATTGTGTTATCGGTTGACTTTTGACTTCTGTCGTATTTTCCCACTTCTATTTTTGTTCCACTTTTGTATGACAACAAGCCGTTACTCTCTTTTTCCTTGGTGCAGGCAAAGAAAATGCTTGCTGCGGCTATTATGGCGATGGCTATTGAGCCAATTAAATATGTTTTTTTCATTATGTCCATGTTTTGTAGTTTCAATAACTTTGTGGTCTTTTTTCATTCGCTTTTTTCCGTTTTGCCCCACCAAAAGAATAATAAATCCATTGGCGGGGCGTGGTCAGGTGAGGCTGTACCTCTTGCCCCTGATAACTGTTTGGATATCCGCGATTGTTCCCAACCGGCAGAAGCCAAACAATATTGTACTGCAAAATGAATTGTAACAAGGGCATAAAAAAGGGCAATCTAAACCCCTATAAAAAAATGCAGTATCGTTTTTGGTGTTTCCGCAAATGTGTGAAGCGCAATTAGCAAAAAAATCAATTAGGGGGGGGTAACAAGTTAACAATCAGCAAGTTGCAGCAAACACTCATTTGCCGCAACCATTTACACCTTTGATTGTACGTTTTTTTTCATAACTGATTCCAAAATTGATTGTTTTATAATTTCGGCTTGTGCAATTGCGTAAAAGCAAGTAATCGAAAACAACTATGCAAAGATACACGTTTTTTTTGAAATCGCAAACCATATTTCAACTATTTCACTCTTGACACTTACAAAACACTATCAATCAACACAAAGCAAGACACAAAAAAAAATGCCACCCGCAGGGGTGGCATCTTTTACGCATTGTACAAAGTGGCTATTACCACAGTTGTGCCTGTTTTTCGGGTGCGAGGTACATTTTGTCGCCTTCTTTGATGTTGAAGGCTTTGATGAAGGCTTCTATGTGCGGCAGTGTGCCGTTTACGCGCCAGCGTCCGAGCGAGTGCACGTCCTCGGTGGTGAGACGCTGTATCTCCTCGTCGCGTATGTTGCTTGCCCAAACGGTGGCGTAGGCTATGAAGAAACGCTGTTCGGGGGTGAAACCATCCATTTTGTCGGCGTTCACCTGTCCGGCTTTGATGGCGTTTTGCATTGCCACGAAGGATATTTGCAGACCACCGTTGTCGGCGATGTTCTCGCCAAGGGTGATAGTGCCGTTGGCATAGGTTTCGGGGTTGTCGAGCACTTTGATGGCGCTGAACCAATCGACAAGCACCTGAGCGTGGTCTTTGAAGTTCTGTGCGTCGGCGGGCAGCCACCAGTCGCTAAGGTTTCCGTCCTTGTCGTACTGACGGCCTTGGTCGTCGAAACCGTGGGTCATCTCGTGTCCTATCACAACTCCAATGGCGCCGTAGTTGACAGCGTCGTCGGCATTCATGTCGAAGAACGGGGGTTGCAGAATGCCAGCGGGGAAGCATATCTCGTTGGTGGCGGGATTGTAGTAGGCGTTGATGGTCTGTGGTGTCATCAGCCATTCGTCGCGGTCGGTGGGTTTGTCGATTTTACTTACCATGTAGGCAAGGTCGAACTGGTTGGAACGCAGTATGTTGGCAAAATAGCTGTCGTTTTCCACTTTCAGCGACGAGTAGTCGCGCCATTTGTCGGGATAGCCTATTTTGATATATATGGCGTCGAGTTTTTCGAGGGCTTTCTGTTTGGTGGTGTCGTTCATCCAAGTGGAGCCGTTGATACGCACTTTGAAAGCCTCTTTGAGGTTGTTCACAAGGGTTATCATACGTTCTTTGGCGGCGGCGGGGAAATATTTCTCCACATAGAGCTGACCTACGGCTTCGCCCATAATGCCTTCCACAGTGCCGGTAACGCGTTTCCAGCGGGGGCGCTGCTCTTCTCTTCCCGAAAGGGTGCGGCCGTAGAACTCGAAACTTTCGTTAACGAAATCGTCGCTGAGGTAGCCGGCGGCATCGCGGATAACGTTCCAAGCCAGATAGCATTTGAGGTCGTCGATTTTGGTGGAGGCGAGCACACGGCCCACTTCCTGAATAAATTCGGGCTGAGCCACGTTGAGGGATTTCATCTCGGGCAAGCCGATGGCTTTGAAATATTCGCCGAAGGGGAAATTCTTGGCCAGTGCCTGTGTCTCCTCCAAGGTCTTTTTGTGGAAAGTCTTGTGAGGATTGCGGAGAGTTTCCTTGTCGTACTGGGCTTTTGCCAGACGCATTTCGATGCCCATCACCTTGTCGGCGAGGAATTTGGCGTCGGCGTCGTAGAGTTTGTCGAAACCGGCAAGCTGGAACATGTTGGCAATCATCTGCGCGTATTTGTTGCGGAGTTCCTGGGTGCGGGCGGTGGTGCCAACGTAGTAGTCGCGGTCCATACCCAGACCGGCCTGCCACATCCATGCGATGGTCATTTTGCTGTCATCGTGGTCAGGTTCGGCGAAGATGCCGAAGAACGGGTCGATACCGTTTTGGTGCAGTTTGATAATTTCGGCGTTGATGCCGGCGGCGTCCTTTATTGCCATTATCTCGTCGAGCCATGGTTTGATGGGTTCGGCACCCTGTTTCTGCAGGGTTACGCTGTCCATGCCCATGTTGTAGATGGTGGCAATTTTTTCGGCGTTGGAGCCTTTTTCGTTTTTGGCTTTGGCGATGTCTTCGATGAGCTCTTTAAGCTGCTGGCGGTTTTGTTCGGCCAGTTTGTCGAAAGAGCCGTAGCGCGAGTACTCGGCGGTGAGGGGGTTGTTTTTCATCCATCCGCCGCAAGCGTATTGATAGAAATCGTCCACCGGGTTGGCGGTGGTGTCCATGTTGTTGAGGTCGATACCGGAAGTGAGCTCCGGGGTTTCGTTTTTGTTGCCGCAGGCGGCCATCAGTGTTGCTGCCATAATTGTGCTGTAAAGTATTTTTTTCATTATTTTTTTGTGATTAGTGATGTGTGGATTTTCGGATTAACAGATTTTCCGGTTTTCCGAATATCTGAAAGTCGGAATGCCAGAATATCTAAATCAATTTTCAACTATCGTTCTACCAATTTAAAATCTTATAGAAATCGAACATTTCGGGGGTGGGGACGAGCTTGCGAGCTTCGTCGTAGTCGGCGGGGGTGATGTAGTCCATGATGTTTTCGATGTAGGTCGTCACTTCGTCGGTGTGCACGTTGAGCTGGCGAGGAGGGATTTTGCCGGTGGCGGGGTCTTGCAAATCCTTGAGGTAAAGCGGTTTCACCGAGCCGTTGGCGTCGGCGTACACCATACATCCGGTGCAGCCCTGTTTGTAGAGGGTCTTCACCCCTATTCCCAGACGGGTGCAATAGGTGAGGTCGTAGGCTATGGGGGTGTTGCAACGCACTTCGTATCCAATCTCCACTGGACGGCATTTTAGCTTGATTTTCAGCTCTTTGGCACGTTCTTCGAGCAGGTTGTTGAAAATATTGGCTTTGGACACCTTGCCCAGTTCGGGATGGCCGTGTGCGTCGTAGGTGAAATTGACCTTGGTCTTGGCCAATTCCTCGTCGCTGAGCGAGTGGAAAACGCCTTCGGAAATCATCACGGCGCCGTAATCCACACCCACTATCTTGCGTTTGAGTATGCAGGAGATTACCATGTTGACGATTTTGTCGATGGTTATCTCGGTTTTGTCGAAAAATTCGGGTACTATCACCATTGGGTAGTGGCAGGCGCTGGCAATGCCGAAGGCCAGATGTCCGGCGGAGCGTCCCATGGCGCAGACCACAAACCAGTTTTCGCTGGTGCGGGCGTCGCCCATCACCGTGGTGCCGATGATGGTGCCCTGCGCCTTGGCGGAGTTGAACCCGAATGTAGGTGTGGATTCGGGCAGGGGCAGGTCGTTGTCGATGGTTTTGGGCACATGAATGTTGGCTATGGGATAGTGCTTGGTTTCGAGGAACTTGGCTATGCGGTTGGCGGTGGACGCGGTGTCGTCGCCGCCCACGGTAACCAGCAGTTTAACGTTGTTTTCGGTGAAGAACGACAAGTTGAAGTTGTTCTCGAAATCGGCGTCGGAGGGTTTGAAACGGCTCATTTTGAGCATGGAGCCGCCACGGTTGAATATGTCGTCAGCCATAAGGAAGTCGATGTCCACGGTACGCGGATTGTTGGTAAAAAGTGCCGAATAACCGCCGTGGAGACCTATCACACGGTAGCCGTCGCGCAGAAAGGCCTTGGCCACGCTGCCCACAACGGTGTTCATTCCCGGTGCGGGACCGCCGCCCGTAAGTATTGCTATTGACTGTTTCATTGCAAGTTATGTTTATAATGGTTATTTATTCGAAAAAACAAAGGTACGAAAAAAAAAACAAATCTCCCCCACCCGACTTCAACTTTTCTACCTTTGGTAATGGAAAAATTGTCAAAGACATTAGGGCAATGGCCGGAATATACGATTGTCCACCAATCGTTGCACTCTCCAACAGCCCGTGACAAATTATTGACAATTAGAGAATAATGATAACAAACAAAAAAAAACATCCCCTTTTGCACAAAGAAAAAAGACTTGAAAGTTTTGCAAAAACTTTCAAGTCTTGTCAGATTTTCACTTAATGCCGACAAACGATGTTCGCTGCGGTTTTGCTTTTTTTCCATCTTGCTTCACTCGACGTCGGGAGGGGGAGATTGGATGCTGGTAGCTAATCACCTCTTCAGCCACAGGTAAGTCTCGCCGTCGTTGAAGAAGGCGGGTTCCACCATGCGTATGCGGGGGGAGTACAGTCGGTGTCGAATGGCGTCGCGAAGGGCGGTGCCGCGGTTGTAGCCGTGCACCACCACAATACGCTCCGTGCCCGCCGGCGCCATGGCAACAAAACTCCGCACACGGCCCAACGCCTCGTCAACAAACAATCCGTGTATATCTATTCTTAACTCATTCATTTCATGGGTCAATGGACGATGAACAATGAACAATGGTCAATACTTATGCCTTAACTCATTAACTCCTTAACTTCCAGATTCCTAATTATTCAAAATCTCAGCTCCACTCCCACTTCCAAGCGTGGCAGTTCTTCGAAATATTTGTCGGGGGCGTTGTAGGTCGTGTTCAGTCCTTTCAGGCTGTAACGTCCGTAGATGCCGAAAAACGAAACGTTGAGACGGGTAACCACGCCCCAGTCGAGTGGCGAGGCGAAACTCAGCCGGTTGAAACGCAGCGTTTGCGAACGGTAGTTGCCGTGCCCGTCGTATCTAAGCCGGTACGACTGCCATTTCAGTGTTCCATACACACCCAAATCCCAATGCACATCGCCCAACTCGCCGAACGACACGAACCGCACCCTTTGGAACAGCTCCAGATTGAAACCGCGTTCCACCAGATTTTTCCTCTCCACATCGGCCATAGCCTCTTCCTGCTGGCCGAGAGCGGCGTCGAAACGGGTAAGCTCATCCTTCACCGCCTTGTAGTTGCGGCGGTGGTAGTCCAGCCCCACGCCTATTTTGTACACTTTGGAGATGGGGAACACCACGGCACCGCCCAAGGTGAAAGTCGGCAACCAGTTGCGGAGGTCGGCGTTGCCGTCGTTCACCACGGAGCCCATCTGCACAAACACATCCCACTGCGCACGTTTGTCCTTGCCGAATGGCTCGTTGCCCTGATTGCGCGACAGCAGCACACTCCGTTTGCCAATGTATGGGAATTTGCCTGCTCCGCCTTTCATATCGAACACATTGTCAATCAGCGCACTGTCGCGCATCTGACCTTTGAAAGTGTATGATGCGTAATAACCGTCGAGCGAGAAATTGGCCGTATATCCGGCACACTGCTCCTTGCTCATTGTGAGGGTACGCACGGTGTCGCAGTCGAGAGCAAACTGCCGGTACTGCAGCAATCGTCCTGCGGGATTTTGCAGGTTGCAGAAAAGGTGAGTCTTGGAAATCATTTTGTTTGGCACAAGATAGAGATTTTCGGCATCCTCCTCGAAATGGAAGGTGGGCTGCTGCCGCGCCTTTTCGTCAAGGAAACAGGTGGCTTGCGGCACTCCGTAGCCATAGGCGTAGTCGAAATAAGGATAAAGGTCAGCCGAACGTTCTATCTCGGCTTTCATCTGCATGGCCGTGTAGCCTTTGCGGCACTGCCATGCGCAGGCGGCAAAGCCGGCGGTGAGCGGACTGGCAAATGATGTTCCGTAGGCTTCGTTGACCGCTCTGCTGCCCGAAACCGTGGCACAAAGGGTGTGCCCGAAATTGCACACGTTGGGTTTCAGGCGTCCGTCGGCGGTGGGGCCGAAAGAGCTAAAGTTTATGTGCTGGTATTTGTTAAGACTTGCTTCCACTCCGCCAACGGCCAGAACGCTGTCGGCATCGGCCGGGGTTATGATGGTTGTCCAGCGGTCGGAGCCTTCGTTGCCGGCGGCGTTGCACACCAGCATTCCCTTACGTGCGGCAAGGTTGGCGGCTTTGGCCACAATGGAGGTGCCGTCCATATCCTTAGTGTAATGGCGGTCCTTGCCGTAGCCGAGGGAGCTGTTTATGATGTCGGCGCCGTTTTTGTCGGCCCATTCCACGGCCATGGTCCACCAAATCTCCTCTTTCTTGGGTTCGGTGTTCACCTCGGTGCGTGCCAGCAGGAATTCGGCGCCGGTGGCCAGTCCCAGCAGGGTGTCGCCCACCTTGCCGGCAATGCAGCTAAGCACCATGGTGCCATGCTTGTTCCATCCATACACATCGGCTTTCTTTTTAGGGAAATTCCATGTGGCTTTGATTTGTCCACCGGCACGCAGATGTGCAAAGGCAGGATGCTCGTCAACCTTGGGGAAACCGCCGTCGAACACGGCAATGCGTATGCCCGTACCGTCGATGCCATTGGCCACAAACCGCTCCCCTTTCATGCGGCGCAGCTGCGGAGTTACGCCCTCCGACCATAAATTGCTGTCGCGAAGTGACAAATCGGTTTCGCGCTGAGCATATTCCATCGGTTGGGATATGGGCAGGACTCCCGTTACAAAAGGCATCGCCGCTATTGCGGAAATTTGTTCGGGGGTAGCCCCTACCCCAACGGCATTGAGCCATCGCGACTCACCAACGTACTCATCACAAACGTCCTGAACCTGAGCCACATATCCGCCGTTGAGCGGAAAATTGGTGCTGTCGTACAGCGAAACGCCGTTCATGCGGTAGCGTTCTATGGCCTTGCCGTCGAAATACTCGCAGGGATTGAAAGTGCTGCCAGCCTTGTCGGCAAAAAACACCCAATAGTAGTCCTGCGCTTTGGCAAACGACAGGACACAAACTGTCAAAAGCAAAGAAAAAAAACGTTTTGTCATATCTCCATTTTTTTATCCTAAACATTTCATTAAACGATATAACACATCATCCAAATAATTCCCAACTCCCAACTCCCAACTCCTAATTCCGAACTCCGGATTACCGCTACTCTTCCTGCACAAGGCGCACACAATGGCCATTGTAGCGGGCGCTTGTTGTATCATAACTTATTATATGATGCGAAAAAGACACACAAGAGGCATTTAGGCTTGACGTGTCGTTTACGTTTCGCGTTGACGACCAATAGCTTCCCACTATATTCACCTGAAAAGCTCTTACGGGATTACCGGTGCAGAAGCCGTTGGCAGGCAGGAAAACGGCGCCGGCTTTCTCCATTTCAGTCCATTGGCCGGCAGAGTAGCTGTTAGCCCCTCCACTTCGCGGCACAAAGGTGATCCCTTGCGGCAACACCCAGTAGTCGGGCAAGAGCACCACACCTCCTATCCCGTCGATAAGGGCGTAGGAGAACTTTTGCTGTGCGCCCGGCCGTTGGTCAAGCACATATCGCCATTCGTCGAAAGTGAGGGTACGCCATAGCCCCGGCACATTGCCGCCGTTGATTATTGCATTGAACACCCCCCAGTCGTAGTTGGTGCCGGCAATGGGATTCATACCGTTGCCGTAATGCGTCGGGTTTGGGTCTCTCATGTAAGGACATTTGTTGTTGTAACCGCTTGTACCCCAGCCAAAAAGGTCTATCCAGCCAGTGTATGCGGAGTCAGCCCTGTCGTTGGAAAATCCAAGGGTGTCCCACTGATTGCCGGCAAAACGCCAAGAGCCGGGCATAATGGTGTCGACAGCCACGGCATGTGTGCCCACGTTGCTGTATTGCAGATTTCCCCGCGAAAAACGCACCCTTTTGGTAGGTGAGACGGAGAACAAACCTTTCAGCGTGCCCTCGGTACCGGCACTAAAAACCAGTTCAACGCTTTGGCTAACACGCTGAGGCTGAACCACCCAGCGGCTTTCTATCCGAGCCCCACCGATGCTGGCATAGCCGGTAAAACGCATGGTGTCGCCCGGCTGGAATGGCTGCGCCGACTGGCGTTTGTCCACACTCGGTATCGTGCCACAACGGGTGATAGCATTTGCAGAGCCACCCCCGCGGTTGAGGAGTTTTACCACGGCTTTGCCGCTATTAGTGCGGACTGCCAACACATAAACACCCAGTTTTTGCAACGATATGTCGAAAAGATTATCGCCTTGGACAAGCAGTTGGTTGCTTTGCAGAACGCGCTGTCCGTCAATGCTGTACAAACGCACATCGGCCATTACGTCCTCGATGGCGGAAATCATGGCCCTTGCACTGCCCATGAAAGGATTGGGATAGGCCTTAATCACCACATTGCCGCAGAAAGCCTGCTGCAAACCGTTTTCTGCGAAGGTAAGCACCGTGTCGGGAAAGAGCAACGTTTCGCTCCAGCCACGCACAAGGTTTTCTGCAAGCACCGAATCCATTCTGACGTAGGCGCCGTAAGCGTCAACGCCCGAAAAACGAAGCTCCATAGTACGCGACACCGCATAATACGACGGAGCTACGAGCAAAAGCAGGATAATTTTCGACAAAAACTTCTTCATAATACCTAAATTTACAGTTGCATATTGCTTTCACGGAATTAAGTGACGATATTGGCACACAAAAAGACTACCAAAAACCCAACTCCCTACCATCTCCTCCACCAGTTCCCCTCGTGGTCGCGGACGGCGGCAAAAATCATGGCCACAACACCCAAAATGGCAATCATGACGGATGATAATTTTCCCATTTTTCATCCCTTTATTTGCATCCTCGAAGTTAATATTCACGTTTACAAGGCATTATCGCGCCAAAATGTGCGACACTGTTGTTTGCAAATATACATATTTTTTTTTGTGTCAGGGAAAACTTTTTGAAAAACCTCATAAAAGCATATGCGGGAAGCAAAAAAACAGACAGTCTTGTCTGGGGGAGATTTTTAAAGGATGTATATTACTGATTGGAAGAGTGCAGACCCAATTCGCGCCGGCGGCGCAAGTTCCCGATTTTCAGGCTATGCGTTTTGTCTTTTGGTCTATGCGCACATCGCCTCTACTTTTTCTCGCTGCCGCGCGGCAACACGGACTTTACCGGCAAGACTATTGCGGATGTGTTTATTCGCAACGCCACGAGCAGTAATGGCATAAAAAAAGAGAGCCCGTAAGCTCTCTTTTTTTGTTTATGCTATTGTACCCGACAAAAATCACATAAACAACGAAAGTATCGTTTTGGGCATCATTGCGGATGAAATGAGGTAGGCCAGCCACAACGATATGATAATTGCCAGGGGGGCAAGATACCAAGAAAAACACTCTTTGCCTTCAGGTTCATACTGTTTAATGGCGGTACGGGCAATACTAAATCCCATCGAAATGGCACATATCAGCGCCAGAGCCATAATCAAAATTCCAAATTTACTGCCTCCAAAAACAATCACTACAGTAAGCATGGCTATCACAGCAAGTGTGAAAAGGAAAACATGCACTCCAGCATGACGTATTGCCAAAATATAATCGGGATTTTTCTTTATTGCAAAAAGACCGAACATTGCCGCTGCAACAAAACAGGCAAAGAACACTGGCATAGTGCCCAAAGCCAAAAATGTACCAAACTTGAAACCCATAAAGCCCATATACTCACCCAACTTGATTCGTGCAATCAGAAACGAGAGAAATGTTACAAGCACAAAAGACAACACAGTCATGCAGATAGGCATAACTATAGATTTCGACTTGGTTTCGTCGAGCCATTTCTGCGCTCCGGTGGCCGGGCGTTTAATCACGGCAAGGAGCATCTCCAAAAGGTCGTGGGTGAAAAAGCGGACAATGTCGCCACCCCAGTCGATGCCGCCGTTGCTCTGCGGAGCTTGGGATCCGGGTTGCGGAACTTCGTTGTACATCTGTTGGTTCTGCATTTCGTTTTGGTTGAATTCTTCCATATTGTAAAAGATTTTAATTTGCTGAGTCCTAATTATTTATACCAACGATACAACAGGACTCGAAAAGGTTGCATGCCGGCATTTGCCGTGGTGCAGCGTGTTACTGCGCCATGGTTTCTTCAATTTCTTTTACTGTTTTTGGGATGGGTTTGCCAAGCACACGGCAGCCGTCGTTGGTAACCAGTATGTCGTCTTCGATGCGTATGCCGCCAAAGT
>CALGGY010000077.1 GCA_937915785.1 uncultured Bacteroidales bacterium | reverse complement strand
CGTCGATGATGTCGAAAACCGTTACGCTGTCGGTGCTGAAACGGTAGCCCCAAGCCAGGCAGGTGTCGGGATTGGCCCAGTTTACGGCAAACACCACTTCGTTGCTTCCGTTGCCCACCCAGTATTTGATGCGGCTTGCGCTGATGGTGGCCTCGGGAGCTTTCACAGGCGTTACGGCGTTTGTCCAAGCCAGTTCGGAGGGATAGCCCCATTGGTCGGTGTCGTTGACAATGGCAATACTTTCGTCGCCAAATTTCACAAAATCGCCGTTTTTAACATACATGTAGTCGCAGCTCATTGGAGCCATCAGTCCGTTTACGTTGAAAGACCACCACATGCCGGCAAGTTTCAGTGTGTCGTTGGCGTTCACGGCATAGCGCAGGTCGTTGATATAGGCTCCATAGGCTGACATGCTGCTGTCGTAATCGAAACGGTAGTCGGTGGTGGCAATGGCGTCGATGATGTCGAAAACCGTTACGCTGTCGGTGCTGAAACGGTAGCCCCAAGCAAGGCAGGTGTCGGGATTGGCCCAGTTTACGGCAAACACAACCTCGTTGCCGCCGGAGCCCACCCAGTATCTGATACTTGCGGGGTTGATGGTGGCGTCGGTGGCAGTATTGCCGGCACCGGCCGGAGGATCTACGGGGGTTACGGTCTGCGACCATTCGTAAACCCATGGCCAGCCCGATGTTTCGGTATATGTAGCCACATCGGCATCGCCCCATTTCACAAAGTCGCCGTCATAAACATATTGCAAGGAGTATCCCCTATTGGCCAAGGAGCCATTCAGGTTGTACATCCAGTTGTTGGCTTGCGAAGTGAATGTGATGCCAGTTGTGGGTGTGAAAGTTATGTTGTTCAACACGCCGGAAGAGCCTGTGTAGCTGAAACGGGTGTCGTTGGCCTGTATGGAGTCCATCATCTCCTCAACGGTTACGCTGTCGGCGGTGAAACGGAATCCCCATGCCAAGCAGGTGTCGGGGCTGCCAAAATTGACGGCAAACACCACTTCGTGGGAACCGCTTCCAATCCAATATCTTATCTGGGATGCCGAAATTGTGGCATCGGTGCTTTGTGCAAAAAGTCTGGCACTAAAAGCCAGCGAAAAGCAGAACAATAATATTTTTTTTACCATAAATAAATGATATTTAAATGTTTAACACAGTTTTTTTTCAAAAAAAACTACCGGTAACAAAGTCGCGCCGTTTGTTATGCCACAAGCAAAAAGCCTCCTCTGCCCAACCCTTTCCACGGTTGGAGCCATACCTAAGCGGATTATGTGTCTGTTTGTTTGGCAACAACATACTACTATTTTGACTTTCTTACTCAAAATAGCTTTCAAAAAAATGCGAAAATTCGAACAGTTGTGAATTGTTGTCTTTTTCAAGCTCTTTCCTCGAAAGCTTTTCAAAACCGGACTTGGCAGGTCTTCTGACTTACCCCGTCGTTTCGCGGCCTTCCCATCCTTGTGGACAGTGGCGGGGGATTTGGAAACGACTTTGGCGGGGCTTACAGCAGCGGGACTGTCCGGGACTTGCACCCGATTCCCTTTTAATCGCTCGGCGGCAAAATAAATGCCTCGGAACGAACCAAATTCGACTGCAAAGGTACAAACTTTTTTCCATTTGGCAAAATATTTTAAACAATAAACATAATAAAATATTTTAAATCAATATCTTATGTAACAAATTAAATATTGTTTCAAGTCGATAAATATGGCGTGGCGACAGATTGCAACGGGTGTTTTTTGGTAAATAATACAGGTATAAAAACCGCTATTTTTACTACAAGTGCATTTTTACGGAAAAATCTCGTAATAATTTTGTATTTTTGCAAAGTCAAAACCTTAAGGCTAATGCTACGTAAAACACTTGTAACCACATTGATAGCGCTGATTTTCGGTTTCGGAGCCAACGCCCAGAAAATGATTGAGTACCAATCGGGCATGGGCGCGCGCAAAGCCGAAAATCCCGACGTGTGGATACTTTACAAAACGGTGAAAGCCACCCACGAAGGCATGGTTCTGAACTCCGACTCGGCACACTACGACACCAAACGGAACAACTTCACGGCCTTTGGCAGCATTGTTATCGAAATATCGGACACCACCACCATTTTCGGCGACGAACTGTTTTATGACGGCAACAAGCGCGTGGTGGAAATTTGGGGCGAAGAAGTGCTGCTTGTCGATGGAGCCACCTCGCTTTCAACCACTTACATATCGTACAACCGAAACACCGCCACAGCCAAATACACCTACCACGGCCACGCCATGAACGGCGACAAAACCCTCGACAGCTACAACGGCCTATACTTTGCCAACCAAAAGGAGTTTTTTATCTACGACGACGTGATGCTGACCGACTCCACAACCGTACTCACCTCCGACACAATGACTTACAACACCGTCAGCAAACTGGCTGTTTTCCGTGGGCCAACACACATTTTTACCAACGACAGTACTATATTATATAGCGAAAACGGCACCTACAACACCGACCAAGGCTATGCCACCTCGGTGAAAAAATCGTCGATATACAACGGTAACCAGCGACTAACGTGCGACACCCTCGACTATTACCGAAAAACGAAATTCGGGCTGGCCCGGCACAATGTGAACATCTGGGACTCAGCCAACAACATTTTCTGCACCGGACACTATGGCGAAACCGACGGGCAACGGCACTACAATTTCATAACCGACAGTGCCACAGCGCATTTCGTAAACGACCAGAACGACACACTTTTCATGCACAGCGACACCATTTACTCCACCACTACCGACAGCAACCAGTTCAGCACCGTTAGCGCATACCACCGCGTGCGCCTGTTCCGCACCGATGTGCAAGGACAGTGCGACTCCGCTTTCTACAACGTAACCGACTCGTTGCTAACGCTTTATAGCAACCCAATTGCATGGTACGACAGCAACCAGTGCACCGCCGACACCATAGTGATGAAAATGGACACATCGGGTGTGAAAACCGTTTATCTGAACGGTTCGGCCTTTGTGGTGCAGAAAGTGGCCGAAACGCAGTACAACCAAGTGAAAGGCAAACGCGGAGTGGTGGTTTTCAACGAAGGTGAGCCGTCGTACGCCGATGTGCTCGGCAACGCCCAGTCGGTGTATTACCTCACCGAGGAACGTCCCAACAAAACGCAGGAGCTGATAGGCGTGAACGTTGGAGTTGGCTCCGACATGCGCATATACATACGCAACCGCAAACCCTACCGCGTGGCCACCTACACCAATCCCGACATGAAAGCCTATCCGGTGAAACAGTTGCCCGAAGAGGAGAAATTCATCAAAGGTTTTCGTTGGCACGGCTCCATCAGGCCAAACAACAAAACTGACATCTACATCTGGAACACTCCCGACGACAAAAAAAACGAAGCCGAAAAATGACATTTTGTCATAAATCAGCCCTTTGGCAAAGTTTTTGAAACACTTAAATCTGTCATACGAAATGATATTCAAAAAAAACAAAACCAACAACAAAATGGACGAAAACACAAACAATAACAACCCTAAGGACATAGAACAAAACGCCGCCGAACCCACTGAAGAAAAGGAAAATACCCCAGCGGGGCAACACAATGACGCTGACGAGAACGACAAGAAAGACAAAAAACACCATAAAAACGACAGCGAGACAAAATTTCAGGAGCTTGGCGAAAAACTTGCCGAACTCAACGACAAATACCAGCGCACCTACGCTGAATTTGAGAACTACCGCAAACGCACCAACAAAGAAAAATCCGACCTGCTGATAAACGGTGCCGCCGACACTATCAAAGCCATACTTCCCATCATCGACGACATGGAACGCGCCCTACAGTCGATGACCGACGAGGCCTCGCGCGAAGGCGTGCAGCTTATCTACAACAAAATGATGAACATACTGCAGCAGAAAGGTCTTAAAGAAATAGATGCCAAAGGACAGAAATTCAGCGAAGAGCTGCACGAAGCCGTAACCCAGTTCCCCGCCAGCGACGAATCGCAGAAAGGCACCGTAATCGACGTGGTGGAAAAAGGCTACTTCCTGAACGAGAAAGTGTTGCGTTTCCCGAAAGTTGTTGTGGCAATATAACAGAAAGGTGATTTTTAAACATGGCTAACAAAAGAGATTATTACGAAGTACTGGGCGTGGACAAAAACGCTTCGGCGGAAGAGCTTAAAAAAGCCTACCGCAAACTGGCGTTGAAATACCACCCCGACCGCAATCCGGGCGACAAGGAAGCCGAGGATAAATTTAAAGAGGCCGCCGAGGCCTACTCCGTGCTCAGCGACCCCGACAAAAAAGCCCGTTACGACCAGTTCGGCCATGCCGGTGTAGATGGCTCCGCCGGTGGCTTTGGCGGACAAGGAATGAGCATGGACGATATTTTCTCGCAGTTCGGCAACATTTTCGGCGACCTGGGCGACCTTTTCGGAGGAGGAGGCCGGTTCAGCGGCTTTAGCGGATTCGGCGGCGGCAGACGCTCGCAACAGCGCGTGCTGCGCGGCAAGGACCTGCGCATAAAAGCCAAAGTTACCCTCGAGGACATCGCCAACGGCGTTGAAAAAAAGTACAAAGTGAAAAAATACGTGCCTTGCAAAAGCTGCAACGGCTCCGGTTCCAAGGACGGACAGATGAATACTTGCAGCCACTGCCACGGTGCCGGCGTGGTGGTGGAAGTGCGCCGCACCATTCTGGGACAGATGCAGACACAAAGCACCTGCCCCTACTGCAACGGTCTGGGCAAGGTGGTGAAAAACAAATGTCCGGAGTGCAACGGCGAGGGCGTAACCCTTGCCGAAGAAGTTGTTACCGTTCCTATACCCCGCGGAGTGGCCGAAGGCATGCAGTTTGCGGTGCACGGCAAAGGCAATGCCGGCGCCCACAACGGCGTGCCCGGCGATCTTATTGTGCAGATTGAGGAAGCGCCCCACGAACAGTTCGAACGCCATGACAATAACCTGCTGTACACTGCCTACATCAGCATTGTGGACGCCACTCTTGGCAACAACCTTGAAATACCCACCCTGCAAGGCAAGGTGAAAATGAAGATAGAACCCGGAACCCCTTCGGGTAAAATACTGAGGCTCAGAGGAAAAGGCCTGCCCGATGTGAACGGCTACGGCACTGGCGACTTGCTGGTGAGCGTAAACGTCTGGATTCCCAAATCAACCACCAAGGTGGAACGAGAACTGCTCGAAAAACTACGCATCTCGCCAAACTTCCAGCCCAACCCCTCGAAACAGGAGAAAGGCTTTTTCAACAAAATGAAAGATATTTTCAGCTAAAAAACAATTAGTTATTCAAATTTTGGCATGAAGGCATTTTTTCGCAGCCATGCCTTTTTTATTTGCGCCGGCCTTTTTTCTTGGCAAACGGCACAAGATTGATTTTGGGATTTACGTTGAGGAACAGTCCGAACGAAAAACTTGCCGCTGCACCCCTCTCTACTTTGGGATAACACGGGCGGTCGCCGGTGTAGGGAAAATAAATGTACGACATGGCTTCGAACGAAAGTGTGGTGTGGCGCAGACGGGCGTATTCCCACTTTGTCCTTATGCAAAGCATGTCCAGGAGGTCGAACGTAAGTTCTGGGGTGTTTGCGGAATAGTTGGAGAAATGCGGGCTTCCGAGCAACGGCAAATAATCTTCGCCAACCCAGTAGGCCACATCCAACGAAAAGCGCTTGAACCACGCTCCTACATGCGGATACACACCCCAGCCATACTTGCACAGCCGCGGAACGTTGCCATTATGCGCAAATCCCACAAACTGGTATCCGGCCTGCACCCCCAGCTTTTTGCTGAACCGGTAGTCGACATCTACCCCACCCGAAAAATTGAACATCGAAATGGGCAGTTTTTCCTCGGCAAGCATTTCGCCGCCAATATGTTGAGCCACCACGTGCAATGGCAGTCGGGCCGAAAATCCTAAGGTTTCCGGTCTTGAGAAATCCACCAGACCCGAAAAGCCGAACACAAAACGTTCCTGCGTTTCGCTGCGGCGGAAAATGAAATCTTTCCAGTCCACCCACACGTCGGCATCGAAATATCTGGTGTTCAGCAGCATCTGAATGCCGTTTTCGGGGTCGGAGGCGTATATCAGCTCAGGGTCGTAGAGCGGCAATGGCAAACGGTGTCCGCCATTGTTTTCCAAACTGCCGAACACCAGCGACAGCTGCGGCAACACATCCACACGAGCCTGAATCCACGGCAGCACGTGGCTTGGACGCGGCTCCTCCCCCATTTCGGGAAAAGCGCTGAACGCAATGCGGTTTGGATACTGTGTGGCACCCCAATAGTGCAGCCAATGCACACCGGCCTCCACTCGCACACGTTTTTCCACCTGCCACACAAGGCGCGGACGCAGATAGAAACCGGGCAAGGTGTAGCCGCTCATTTTTTCGGCCGAAAACTCGTTGTCCTTGAAAAAATGCATCATCTCGGTGCGCAACTCAAAACGGCTGCGGCCAAGGCTGTCGGGTTTCTGTGCCATAGCTGAAGTAACGAGCAGAGCGGCAATTGCAAATATGAATGAATGTTTCATATTTTAGTGCTAATCATAATTATGAGAAGTTCGGGTCGTGATTTGTTGCAGTTCCCAGTCCGTTTGCTCGTACTTGTCTGCAAAGCTATTCATGCCGGCAGCTAATGCCAGCGAAATAACAAATAGCACAATTGTGCCCACAATCCACCATCTACTGCTGCTGGATTGCACCTGATTAGCTCTCAATTTGGCACATTCCTGATTCAACTGTATGTTTTTCTCGTTTACATCGTTAAGTTTGTTGTTTGCAGCATAGTAATTTCGTTGCATTTGTTCCATGCCTTTTTGCAAATCTGAATATTGGGCATTTAATATGCGGATTTTCTGTATGAGCTGTTTTTTTCCGTTGTTTGCAAGATCATTTTTAGATTCTGTCGCACTCTCATGCTGTCTGTTGCTATGATTTGAATATATGTTGCCCGATTCTATGATTTCTGTTACATTGCCTTGTGTAGCACCCAACCGATTTTGTTTTTCCTGCCGCCGCTGAATGTCGTCGTACAGCTCTTTGGCGTTGGCATAGCGCTGGGCGGGATCTTTGGCAAGACATTTCATAACCGCTTCTTCGAGCCAGTCGGGGCAGTCGTTCTCATATTCCTGTCCGGGAAATGCCGTTATGAAAGCCTCGCGACGCAGCAGCTTCAAGTCGGGGGGAAAAGCTGTTTTGTGGGCTGTCATCAGCTGGTGCGAGGCGTTTGTGGGACTGCTGTCGAACAACTTTTCGTCGAGAACAAAGGGCACCCTTCCGGCAAGGATTTCGTAGAGCAGTATGCCGAGGCTGTAAACGTCGGATTGTGTGGATATTACACTGCTGTCGTCAAATTTTTCGGGCGACATGTACTCCAATGCGCCGCCTCGTCGCGAGCTGCTTTTCACCGCCTTGCCGTTTTGTATTGCCAGGCCAAAGTCGAGCAGCACATAATGTCCGTCGTAGCTCCGGCGCATCACGTTGTTGGAGTGCAGGTCGTTGTGTGTTACTCCGTATTCGCCAACCAGACGTTTTTCGGTTTTTTCGTCGATAATGTATTTGCTGCCGTCGGTAGGGTCGGTGTCAAGGTTGTCCTTTTCGGGGTCCATCAAAAATTTGTATATGTCGTAGTGGCAATAGGCCAGAGCGCTGACAATTTCGTTGATAAAGCGGTACACTTCGTCGATGGGTACAAAATGCACCCTGCTCAGGTACTCGTTGAGGGTTTCGCCCTCCACATAGTCCATTTCCACTATGGCACGGTTTTCTATCAGGCGTGGCTGATAAATGTGCACAATGTTGGGATGCGAGCCGCTGCCTATCTGCAGCAACACTTTGCACTCTTCAACAAAAGTGCGGTAAGCCGGGTCGTCCTCGTCGTCAACCATCTCGTTCAGCACTTTTATGGCGCGCACATATCCGTATTTCAGGTGCCGCACTTTCCATATTTTGGCAAAACTGCCTTTGCCTATCACTTTCAGTTTTTCGTATTCTTTCAAAAAGGCCATTGTCTATCTTTTTTTCTGTAATGATGCCGTCCGCCATCGTTCCTCACATCGCTGCGACTGCTTTTTACACATACAGTTATATAGCTTCCGCAAAAGCGTGGATAAGGTCTAAAGCAAAATTTGGCATCTGTAAGGTGTGGCAAATAGAGCAATGCAAAAGTACGTTTTTTTATTGAAAAAAGCAAGGAGCCGGTCCTCTGTGCCAACTTATTTTTAGTCTTGAAAAAAACGTCGGACTTCAGCCTTCGATATTGATGTAGTTGTGCATCAGTGCATACGAGGTGAGGCCTGCCACTGATTTTATTCCGGTTTTTTTGATGATGTTTTTTCGGTGCGTTATCACTGTGTTGAGCGATATGTTCAGCTGGTCGGCTATCTCCTTGTTCATCATGCCTTTGGCTACAAGAATGAGTATTTCCACCTCGCGTCGCGACAGCGCATCGCTTCCCGTTCTCTTTTTTGGTTGCTGTTTTGGCTGTTCGGTAAGGTCGTGCAGAGTTTTTACAAAATGCGACGGGTTGGTGAAAATCGTTGCCGAGGCATGGAATTTCGACACAATGGTGTTGTCGGCCAGCTGAGTGCAGAAAGCCATGGTTTTCAGCAACGGGTAGCGCTGTTGCAGACTGAAAAAGTCGGTCATTTTTTCGGCCGACAGCAGCGACGGGTTTATTATCAGCACATCGGGTGGCAGGCTGTGCATGTATTCGTTGAGATGGGCGATGGATGTCAGATGCGACATCTGCCCGAACAGTCCGCTTTCGGTGATGATTTTGGTAATGCCTTCGGCCACAATGCGCGAGGGCTCCACAAGCAGTATTTTCGACTTATAGTTTGTCATTGCTGACTCCTTTCTCAAGGGCTTCGACGTACGGCACCAGTATTTTGTCCTCAATCGTAGAGTGCTTGCTCAGGTCGGAGGTCAGCTCAATAAGGTCGAGTATCAGGTCGATAACGTCGTTGTCGGATTTGTTTTCGGGCAGGTATTTGAAAAGTATGATGGTAAGGTCGCTGAGCTTGTCCTCGATGCTTGAATTATGTGTCTGCACAAAGTCGAAAATGCTATAGTCGGCACGCGGCTTTCCGCTCTGCATGTCGGTGATGTAGGGGAAAAGGTGCTTCTCCTCGTAGTCGAAATGCTCGGTGATGTCCTTTTTGTAATCGTTGAAAAAATTGCGCAGGGCCAGCGAGTAGTTGCTGTTGTCGTCGGCTATGAGGTTGAGCATGTGCCGTTCGATGTGCGGAATTTGTGTGTCGAGATAATAGCGGTGCGACGCGGTGAGGAAAGGCACCAAAAAACGCATGTCGGTTTCCATTATGGTGTCCTCGTAGGGGATGTACGACTCAAAGGTGTAGGCATTGCACATCAGTATGAAAAAATCGGCGGGAATGCCGTTTTTCTGGCACACATCCTCCACGCGGCGGTTGCCAAATCCGAGCGAAATGCCAAAGCGCGGCAAGGTGGGCAAAAGGTGGTGGTTGGCCACTATAAGGTCGGACAGACGCATGTCTTTTGTAAATAGTTGTTGTTTCATTTCCGATGTGTTTTTCATTGTTTTGGCGTTTACAAAATTACGTTTTTTTTTCAGATTATCCAAATTGTGGCATCAACGGCTGTGCAATGTGGTTTTTGGCGGTCATTTTTTTGGGGGATTTTGGCAATTATGTCTGTGTCATTGTTTTTTATTGCAACAGCAGCATTTTTGGTCATCTTTGGGGTGCCGGTTGGAGCAGTGGCTCCCACATCCGCAGCCGCAGTCGGAACTTGTAAGTTTGCTGCGTAGCTTGAAAAACAGCAGTACGGCAGCCGCAACCACTATCAGTATTACTATAACAGTTTGAATATCCATTGTTTGCAAAAATTAAAACAGCGATCCTATTTGGAATGTTAGCATTGAGAACAGCCATGCGAGCAGAAGTGTGTAAACAAGGGTGAACAGCACCCATCCCCAGCCGGCTTCGCGTTTTATTGCCGCGAGTGCCGATATGCATGGGGCACTGAGCAACACAAAAATCATCAGTCCGTAGGCCACCAGAGGCGTGTATATGGGTTGTCCGGCGTAGATGCTGCCTTCGGGCCAACGCTGTTCTTTCATTTTTATCTGCAGTGCGCTCTCGCCGTCCTCGCTCTCCACATCGCCGGCCTGATACAGCACACCGAGAGTTGAAACAATTATCTCCTTGGCGGCGATGCCGGTGCATAGTGCCACGCCTATGTGCCAGTCGAATCCGCACGGGCGCACAACGGGTTCTATCAGGTGGCCGAAACGTCCCACAAACGACTGTTCGCTGTGCACGGCCTCCTGCACTTGCGAAAGCGAGTCGATGGCAGCGGTTTTTGCTTCGATGGTGAAGAGGTCATCCACCGGGCGGTTTTCGGTCTGCTCTATCTGCTGTGCCACAAGCTGTTCGGCCTGAGTGTTGCGCGGAAAATACTCCAGCGCCCATATCACTATGGAGGCGGCAAGTATTATGGTACCCATTTTTTTGAGGTACTGCACACTCTTGTCCCACATGTGTATCAGCACGTTGCGGAGTGTGGGCACTCTGTATGGCGGCAGTTCCATCACAAACTCTTCGGAAACGCTTCGGAACACCGTTTTGCTCAGCACTTTGGCCGAAAGCACTGCCACAAGCACCCCAAAAAGGTACAAGCTCATCATCACCAGTGCCTGATGCTTGGGGAAGAAAGCCGCTATAAGTATCAGATACACAGGCAGTCGGGCGGAACACGACATAAACGGTATGGTAAGCACCGTAACAAGGCGATCCTTGCGGTTTTCGAGGGTTCGTGTGGCCATTATTGCCGGCACGGCGCAACCAAAGCCCATTATATAGGGTATGAACGATCGGCCGTGAAGCCCAAAGCGGTGAAACAGTTTGTCCATCATAAAGGCGGCGCGTGCCATGTAGCCGGTGTCCTCCATTATGGAGATGAACAAAAACAGTATCAATATGTTGGGCAGGAACGAAATTACGGCTCCCACACCGCCTATGATGCCGTCCACCACAAGGTCGTTGAGCATGCCTTCGGGCAGCCAGCCTTTCACCAGACCGCCGAACCACGATATAAGCATGTCGAGCCAGTCCTGAGGATAAGCGCCCAAAATAAAGGTGGTTTCGAACATAATCCACATAAACACCAGCAGCACAGGGAACCCCAGCCAACGGTTGGTAAGAATGTCGTCAGCACGATAGGCGCGCCATCGTTTGGTGTTGCCTTTGTTGGGCTGGAACGTCTGCTTCAGCGCACCACGGATAAAACCGTATCGGGCGTTGCTCACCAGCGTGTCGATGGCCTCGCCGTGATGTTTTTCGAGACTGTCGCGAAAATGTTTGGCCTCGCTGATGATAGCCTCGCCGTTGGGCAGGGTCTTGAGTTCATCCACAGTATGCCCCACATTTTCCAATGCGCTGATGGCCAAGTACCGCGAGGGGTAAAGGTTGATGATGTCCTTGTTTTTCTCTATCTCGGTTTTTATGGTGGCAATGGCGTTCTCTATGTCGTTGCCATAGTTTATATGTATGTGGTGGGTGATGTCCTTTTTGTTTTCGAACACATCAATAATGGCCTGCAAAACCTGAGGGATACCTGTGCCTTTCGATGCCGCGGTGGGCACTATCGGGAAACCGAGCATGGTGCTCAGCGTTTTGTAGTCGAATTTGTCGCCATGAGCCTGAAATTCGTCGTACATGTTCAGCGCCATCACCATGGGCGTGTTCATGTCGATAAGCTGTGTGGTGAGGTACAGGTTGCGCTCAAGGTTCGACGAATCCACGATGTTCAGTATCATGTCGTGTTCGTTTTTGCCAAGATATTCGCGCACACACAGCTCTTCGGGCGAATATTCGTTGATGGAATAGGTGCCTGGCAGGTCCACCAGACGTATGGTATAGCCTTTGTGGTAGAACACTCCCGTTTTCACATCGACGGTAACGCCTCCGTAGTTGCCCACTTTTTCGTGCAGTCCGGTGGCGTGGTTGAAAAACGATGTCTTGCCACAGTTGGGATTGCCCACCAGTGCCACGGTGATTGTATGGCTGGTCTCCTGTATCTTTTTCGACAGCAGTTCGTTGTTGTCGTACTCTTCCACAAAAGTGCCGAAAAATTCAGACCGCATCACATCTTGGTTCCCGGCATGAGCATTGGTGTCGGCAAGTTCCACAACGTCAATCTTTTGTGCCTCGCTGCGGCGCAACGAAACACGAGACTGCAGTATCTGATATTCGATGGGGTCGCTGAGGGGGGCGTCTTTTATCACCAGCACGGTTTCGCCGCGCACAAAGCCCATTTCCATCAGCCGGTGCCGAAGTCCGCCATGACCACCAATTTTCACAATAACGCACTGCGAACCGGTACTCATTTCCGACAGTTTTTTTACTTCGTATATGTCTTTTTCAGCCATTTACTATTTCATTAAAAAAACGATATGCTCTTTACAAACAGAAACACAGTTGTTTGCACATTATACTACTTTCTGTTTGTTCCTGCAAATTTACATTTTTTATTTTGTTTGGCAACTAACTACAAATGGTTATTTTGACAATTAAAATACCTATTAAAAGCCAACTTTTATTCCAAACACTTTTTTTTTGTGCAAATGTAATGAAAAAAACGTAACTTTGCAATTGCGCAAAAATGTTTTTTGACAAATGTTTTTTGACAGCAAACCGCCACATAAACCATTGTAAAACAATTTTCTACACATGAAAGAATTAGTTCTGAACAATTCGCTGGTGAGCCATAAGATGGGCATTCTTCGCGACAAAAACACCCCCACCAAGGAATTTCGCGAAATAGTGAAAGAGTTGTCCTCACAGCTTTGCTACGAAGCTTTCCGCGATGCCGAAACCACTGACTGCCGCATCGACACCCCCATTACAAGCACCACGGTGAAACGTATAGACCTGGGACAATATGTTTTTGTCCCCATTCTGCGTGCAGGCCTTGGTATGATGGACGGCATTTTGCAGGCGGTGCCAACCGCAACCTTCGGTTTTATAGGACTTTACCGTAACGAAGAAACCCTCGAGCCGGTAGAATATTTTTTCAAAATGCCGCCCGAGATAGAGAAACGCAAGGTGATTGTGCTCGACCCCATGCTTGCCACAGGCGGATCGGCGGTGAATGCCATCGACCAGCTGAAAAAACATGGAGTTTCGCAAATAACGTTCCTCTGCATAGTGTCGTGCCCGCAAGGGATTGAGACTCTGAAAGCTGCTCACCCCGATGTGCGCATATTCACCGCCGCACTCGACGAACGGCTCAACGACCGGGGCTACATAATACCCGGACTTGGCGACGCCGGCGACCGCATCTTCAACACATTATAACAAGGGAAAATATCAATTTGTCGGACAATTTATTTTGATAAGTTCCGTTTTTCAACTGAAATATACGATTCTTAACCAAAAACAATTATATCATGAAAAAAATCAGTTTTCTTTTAGGTTTGATGCTCATCATTTCGACTATGGTGTTTGCCCAAAGCGAAAATGTATGGGTACCAAGAGGATACCAAGGTTTTTTGGAGATGAACTCCGGTTTTCAGGTTGCCAACGACGGCAATTCCACAACGGGTATCTCCACAACCCACGGTTTCTATTTCAACGGTCATACCTACGTTGGCATAGGCATGGGACTTGACTTTTGCGACATCTACGGCAACAACTCCAGCGATGTGGTTGTTCCTTTCTTCGCAAATGTCAACTACCTGTTTTCCAACACCAAAAACATTTCGCCTGTTATCAAAATGCGTCTCGGCTCGTATGTGGGCAGTGGCCATGGCACATACGCCGACCTCGGTTTTGGCGTACGCTTTGGCTCCAAACGCGATTTTGCCGTAACTGTGATGCTCACAGGCACTTTCTATTCCAACCTCAAGGACAAATACGTGCGTACTTACGGCGAATACAGCTCCTACGAAACAATAAAAGACCTCAACATCTCCACCATATCGCTGCGCTTTGGCATCGAGTGGTAGATTTTTTCAATAGTCAACAATGCAATAGGTTTCCCTGCGGGGAGACCTTTTTTTTGTGCCAAAAAACTCCGTCAAATATACTATTTCCACCCATTGTGCGTTATACATTATTTATACAGATAGCATATTGGTTTCGAAACGATATACATATTACACAATTGCCTTATTGACAGCCTTTTGCACCATCGGTTCCACCTTGGCGCAACGTGCCGAGATTTTTGGCACCGTAACCGACAACAACGGCAAACCGGTTGAATTTGTGAACGTTGTCGTGGTAGGCACATCTCACGGCGGAGTGACAAAAAACGACGGTTCGTACACGCTTAGCGTACCCATGTCGAACAGTTTCACATTGCGTTTTTCATCGGTGGGATACCAAACCAAGGACACTACTCTGCCTGCCCGTGGCAAACAACGGATACGGCTCGACATCGGCCTAACTGCCACCTCCACAACACTTGGTCCGCTCACCGTACGCGACGAGCGTACACGCAACACCACATTCACTCCAGTTAAAATAGAAAAAGTTGGCGATGTGGCGGGCCCTGCCTCCACGGTGGAAAGCCTTATCAAAACCCTTGCCGACGTCAGTTCCAACAACGAGATGAGCTCGCAATACTCGGTGCGTGGCGGCAGTTTCGACGAAAATCTCGTGTATATTAACGGGGTAGAGATATACCGTCCGTTTCTTGTGCGTTCCGGACAACAGGAAGGTCTCAGCATCATCAATCCCGACATGGTGAGCAATATAGAGTTCTCGCCCGGCGGCTTCGATGCCAAATATGGCGACCGCATGTCGTCGGTGCTCGACATCACCTACCGCCGCCCTACCCTGCCCTTGGCCGGACAGGCGTCGATTAGTCTGCTCGGCGGCTCGGCACACGTTGAAAGTGCTGTAACCGAGCGCCTTGCCATAAGCCTCGGTTTCCGCAGGCACTCCAACAATTACCTGCTTAAATCGCTCGACACCGAGGGTGCCTACACTTCGACATACACCGACTTTCAATCCATTATTCATTATATTTTTAGCAAAAAGCTGTCCCTCTCGCTTTTGGGCATCTACTCCAAAAACCGCTACGGGCTGATTCCCGAATCGCAGGTTACAAATTTCGGCAACTTCTTCGAATCCATGCAGCTGCGCGTTTATTTCGACGGTCAGGAGATAGACCAGTACCGCACTTTGCTCGGCGCCCTTACATTCGACTACCACCCATCCAACAAACTGTCGTTCAAATGGATAACCTCGGCATACAACAACAACGAGAGCGAGGTTTACGACGTTCAGGGTCAATACTGGCTCTACGAGCTGAACGTTGGCAGCACCATAGGCGAAAACCAGCTGTTCGACCGCGGCGTGGGCACATACCTCGAACATGCCCGCAATTTCCTCACCACCAATGTGATGAGCACCGAGCTGAAAGGCCTTTACATAGCGGGCAACGGCAACTGGAACTTTGGCCTGAAAGCTCAATACGAGGGTATCAGCGACCGCATTCGCGAATGGAAACTGATAGACTCCGCCGACTACACTATTCCCAACATTAACGACATACCCGGCGACTCCTCAAACATGCCGCACACACCTCTGCTTCAGGATTTTGTACGTTCGCAGAACAGTCTGCACAATGGACGGCTGTCGGCTTACGTGCAGCGCAGTTGGGATTTCATTATCGGCGAGGACAAGCTGTCGCTTGTGGCTGGGATGCGCGGACAGTACTGGAGCTACAACGACGAATTTTTCGCCACACCGCGCGTCAGCGTCAGCTACAAGCCCAATTGGAAAAACGACATGCTTTTCCGCCTTGCCGGCGGAATGTACTACCAGTCGCCTTTCTACCGCGAGTATCGCACCCTCGACGGCAGCCTCAACCCTGACATCAAATCGCAAAAATCGTACCAAATTTCAGGCGCCATGGACTGGAATTTGAGGCTGTGGGACAAGCCCTTCAAATTCACAGCCGACATCTATTACAAATACATCACCGACCTTATCCCCTATCAGATCGACAATCTGCGAATTCGCTATTTGGCACACAACGACGCTGTGGGGTACGCCACCGGCCTGAGCCTGCGCCTGTACGGCGAATTTGTGGAGGGCATCGAATCGTGGGCAAGCCTGTCGCTGATGCAGACACAAGAGGACATTTTCGACCCCGAAACGCAGACGTGGAGCGGCTGGATAACCCGTCCCACCGACCAGCGGCTTTCGTTCAAACTCTTTTTCCAAGACTACCTGCCCAAATTGCCGTGGTGGCAGATGAGCCTCAATTTCGTTTATGGAACGGGATTTCCATTCACAAAACCCTTCCAAACCGATTTCAGTACAACACACCGCCTCCCCTCATATTTCCGCGTGGACTGGGGCAATTCGGTGCACCTTAAAAAAATTTCGAAACTGAAGAACCTCAAGCTGTTACGCCAGTTGGACGATGTGGTGATAAGCATCGACGTGTTCAACCTTTTCAACTACAAAAATGTAGTGTCGTACCTCTGGGTAGCCGACTACGAAAACAAATACTATGGCGTGCCCAACTACCTGACAGCACGACAGATAAACATAAAACTAACCGTCAAATTCTAAAACCATGAATATCGACAGGACTAAAAACCCAACCGTTGCCCAACTTAACACTAAGAATATAGATATCACCAACTTACAGCCACAAACACACCACTTGGACAACGGGATCCAGCTTGATGTATTCCCATCCGCTGCAGTGGAGATAATGCGTCTGGATTTTGTGTTCGAGGCCGGCAAGGCTTACGCCAAAAACCCGCTCACAGCCATTGCCGCCATGGCGTTGATAACCGAAGGTACAACCTCCCATTCGGCCAAAGAAATAGCCGACTTCCTCAATTTCAGGGGAATAACCATGGAACGCACCTTGGACGGACTGAATACCTGTTTCACCATCTATCTGCAAAACAAATATCTGAACGATTTTCTGCCGCTTTTGAAAGAAATTTTTACGCAGCCTGCTTTCGCTAAAGACGAGTTCGACATTTACTTGAATAAAAAGCAACAAGAGCTTGAAAATCAACAGAAAAAAACTTCCTACCAAGCCTCAGTTACATGCATAAAAGAGCTGTTCGGCAACCGAGGGCCATTCAGCAAATACCTCGCCGCCAGCGATTTCGACAATATTACGACAAACGACGTAAAAGCTTTTTTCAAAAAATACTACAACTGGCAAAACTGCAAGATTTTTGCTGCGGGCAACGTAACCCCAAACCATATCAGCGCCATAAACCGGACTTTTGGCAACATAGATGTTGCTCCCTCGCCCGAAGTGATTGAGCCACAAGACACTATTAGCCAGCCAATTAAAAGACACATCAGCATGGCGGGAGCCGTTCAGACCTCCATACGCATTAGCAAAATAATAGACTGCCGTTGGGACAGCATCGAATTTGCCAAACTGATGGTTGTAAACAACTTGCTCGGGGGCTATTTCGGCTCGCGGCTTATGATGAACGTGCGCGAGGACAAAGGCTACTGCTACGGCATCTACTCGATGATGCAGGTGGAGCGCAACACCATTTATATGATTATCTCCTCCGAGGTAGGCAGCGATGTGGCACAGGCGGCTATTGCAGAGATTTTCAACGAAATACAGCGGCTGCAGACCGAGCCCGTTCCCGACGACGAGCTACAACGTTCCAAAAACTACATGATTGGCGATTTCTTGCGCAGCGTGGATGGCGTTTACGAACTTCTGGAACGCGACCGTACACTACATACGACACACTCCGACAACACTTTCACCAAAAACATACTCAGGGCCATCGACGAAACCGATGCCACCGACGTAATGGCCCTTGCACGCAAACACTTCGCCACCGAATCGTTTACACAAATAACAGCAGGATAACATATTAACCACAACCATTTAAATAAACACTTGAATAATGACAATAATTCCCGAAAAGAAAAATTTTGAGCAGGACATAATCCCTACTCCCGATGGCAAAAACGTAAAAATCACCTTTCTGCAGCATGCCTCGCTGCTTTTTGAATACGACGGGCTGAACATCTATTCCGACCCCGTTTCCAATTTCGACGATTGCACTATCGACTACACAAAGCTGCCCCAAGCCGACATCATACTTGTATCGCACGACCATTACGACCATCTCGACCTTGCCGCCATCGACGACATACTTTCGTCCGACACACGCATTGTGTGCAACCCCACTTCTGCCCAACAATTGGAAAATGCCACCGTTATGCAAAATGGCGACATTCTGAAACTTCACAACAACACCATTAAAATTGTGGCCGTTGCGGCTTACAACACTACCGAAGGTCATCTGCAATTCCATCCGCCACATCGCGACAACGGCTACATTCTCGTACTTGGCGGGCTGCGCATATACATTGCCGGCGACACAGAAGACACCCCCGAAGCATACGGTATCAAGGATATAGATGTGGCTTTTCTGCCTGTAAACCAGCCTTATACCATGACTTTGGAGCAGGCTTCGAATCTTGCCCGCGCCATCAAACCAACCATTCTTTATCCCTACCACTACACCGACACAGACATCGCCCAGCTGCCCAAACAGCTGAGCGACAACAATATCGATGTGCGACTGCGGCAAATGCCGTAATCACAAATAAAACTTTTTTAAAGTATCAGTAAAAAAAAGTATAGCACGCTGTACACCAGATGTTTAGCGCACTGTTATTCGTTTGGCTCTTCCGTCTTCGTACAAATCACGGCTCTCATTTACAAGACATACACCAAGTCCGCAGCACTTTTCTTTGTTTGAGACTCCAACACTATTGGCATCGAAATACAGGTAAGTAGCTGCACCTGTGTACTTTTCGGTACACGACCAAAGTCCGCCAAACAAACCTATGTTGTAAACATCGCCGCTACAGCTGCAAAAGCCCGATGCCGGTATGGTAATGCTTTTTCCGTTGGGTCCTGTAACTTTTCTGCCATCACCGGTCCAGTGCCATATGCAGTTGATTTTCAATTCGTTGAGCTGATCGGCAGTGGGCAATTTTCCAAGATTGCCATAGTTGCGTATGGCTTCGCCGTATGTGAAAAATCCCTGTTCAGTTGCTGTTTTCCATTTTGTCCCGCTTGGCAATCCCAAATCCACAAACGTCTCGGCTGGGGTCTGCGTTTCTTCATCCTCATCATAGTCGGAAGTTTTTTTGCATCCCACCAGAAAACATATCACCGATACGGCAATTGCCACGCAAGCTATAGCTAAAATATTTTTTTTCATAGCTTTTTATTAAGTGCTCTTTTTAGCACAACAGCGTGTAAGTATTGAAGCATTATTTTGCCTGCACAAGTCGCACCGACATTTTGTAGCAGTTAGGTTGCGAGCTGAGGCTGACAAATCCCGGCGTGTAGAACATTATGTCAACTACTGAGCCGTCTTTCGATGATGAAAGGTACCACCCTTCTTTGCAGATGCCGCTCACAGCACCGTCGCAGTTGGTATTGCCCTCGGCTGGCAGGAAAATGGAGCTTCCGCTGGGACCGGTTATGCGATAGCCGTTGTTGGTCCATTGCCATTTGCAGTATTTCCACAATTCGGCCCACTGTGCGTAAGTTGGCAATTGCGTTCCATATTTGTTTATGGCTGCCTCTTGATCGTAAAAGCCGTATTCGTTGGCGGTTTTCCATTTGGTGCCGCTTTTCAGTCCCAAGTCCACGTAGGCCTGCGCCTTGTCATCGGTGGCAGTTGCAACATTTGCCGAACCTTGGACAATCTCTTTTTTTATCGAAAAACTTGTGCAAAAAACCATGGCAGCAAGGCCTATCATACTGATATATAATACTTTTTTCATTTCCTAACGTTTTTTGTCTTTGAAAAATTACAATGCAAATATACTATTTTTTCTGCACATTATGCCCACAAAATGCATGTTTCACAAAAAAAACATGGTAGCAATTGTTGTTGCAGACTTTTTTCTAATCTCCACACGCCGGAATAGGAAAAAAAAGGCGACCTTTGTAAAAAAGGTCGCCACAACATGAAAAAAAATTATTACTTTATGCGTAAAGTTCTTCGAAAATTTTGCGCAGTTTGGGGCATTCGCGGAGTTCCTGAAGTGTGAATTCGGCGTGACCTTTGGTGTAGCCGTTGCCCATTATCATGTTCACGTCGCTGCCAATGCCTTCGGCGCCGAGGCTGGCTTTGGTGAAGCTTGTGGCCATGGAGAAGAAATAAACCACGCCGTCGTCCTTGGTGATGAGGATGGCTGTCATTTCTTGGTCGGGAACGTTAACACAGTTGATTGTAACGTCGGCCATCTGACCGTTGGTGAGGCGTTCCACCAGTTCGTAAACTTCAACGGGGGTCATTCCGGCAGCGCTTTCCACCACGTCGCAGAAACCGAGGTCTTTTATGCGCTGTGTGCTCTTGGGGCTGTTGGCAATGCCTATAACCTTGCCGGTAACGCCAACGCGTTTTTTGGCTTCGTAGCAGCAAAGCATACCGCTCTTGCCGCCGGCACCAAGTATAACCACTGTTTGGCCGTAGTGGCACAATTTGGCTGTTTGTGCGGGAGCACCGGCCACGTCCAATGCGCTGAGGGCCAGTTTTTCGGGCATGTCGCTGGGTATTTTGGCGTAGATACCGCTTTCGAACAGTATGGCCTTGCCTTTGATATCAACTTGGTCCACGTCGGGGCGGATGGCAAGTATTTCGTCGATGCGCAGAGGGGTGAGCGACAGGCTTACGAGGGTGGCTATGCGGTCGCCTTCTTTAAGGTCGATTTTGCCTTTCAGGGCGTCGCCGATTTTTTCCACCTTGCCCAGCAGCATACCGCCCGAACCGGTGCGACGGTTGCGGTGTTTGCCCTGCAGCTCAACGTTGAGGAGCATCTCTTTCTTTATCTCTTCCATCACTTCGGCCTCGTTGTTGGGATCCTTGGCCTGTTGTTTGGCATAATTGTGAATATCGGTGAACGATGCGGAATCAATGTTCAGCGTCTGAACGTCGATCAGGATTTCGTTGTCGTAAATTTCGTCCATGTTGTTGTCGATCTTGTTTGCCGGCTGGGGCAGAACGCCCTTGGGCTCAATTACACGGTGCACACCGTATTTATTACCTTTTTTTTGCATTTTACTACGTATTTTACTGATTATTACTGTTTTAAATATTTGTCAAATAAACTTCTGTTTTGCAAATATACGTTTTTTTTTCGGAAATAAGCAAGTTTTTTGCACCTATCTGCCTTTTTTTTGTGGGATAAAGCATTGATTTTCGGAGAAATGTCGCTAATTGTCAATTATTTGTAAAAAAAATGGACGGCAAACAAAAAGTGGGCCGACCATTTTTAGGTTACAATTTTCAATGCCGTTCTGTTTTTTTCTGCTACTATCGCTTGATAAATTTTTGCGAAAAAGTACCACGTGCTGTCTCTATGCTTAAATAATAGGAGCCAGCAGGCAGTTTCCTCACATCGATGGTGTAGAAGCGCGCATTGACGTTGGCATACGATTTGACAAGCTGACCGCCAACCATATACAAGTCAATTTTGTACATGTAAGTGCCGGTAACGTTAAGTTCGTCTTCCACAGGGTTGGGATATAGGTTGATGTCGCGGTTGAGAGACACTTCTTGGTCGATGTCGGTGTTGGAAGTGATTTTAGCTCCTGATTTAGAGAACTTTGCGGTAAGGTTGTAAGTGGTGTTGTAGCGTGCTATGAAGGTGTGGACAATTTTGCTGCTGTCTTTGGAGCAGGCAAAGGAGTATCCCGGATTTGGTCGAGCCACAATAATGACGCTGTCGCCTGGCGAATAGCGGCCGGCACCCGTTACCGTGCCTGCCCCCTTGGGGGTGATGTTTATCTTCACTTCGCAACCGGTGTAGGCGAAGTGCGCGGTCATGGTGGTGTCGCTTTTCACCATTATGGTGCGTGGGTTTTCTTGCGAGCCGTCGCTCCAGTGAGAGAATCGGTGATCTTTTTTTGGGAAAGCGGTTATAACCGTGGTTTGGAAAGGCGAATATTTGCCCCCGCCGGCCACAGTGCCCTGCAGCGAATCGGCACTGGTTGCAACAAGGTTAAATCTCTGTTTGGGGGTCGGCTGGGCAATGGCGCCCGATCCCACAAAAAGTATGGACAAAACTGTGAGCAATATACTTTTTTTCGACATACGGCTATTTTTTTATGTTTGTATCTGCAAAAATACGATTTTATTTTGAATTTAGTATTTTTTTTAGAAAAAACTTTCGTTTGTGCGAAATATCAAAAAAAACGGGGCATAAAGCCCCGTCCTTTTATTGCTCTGATTATCGGTTGTTTATTGTGGCAAATCCGACTTTAGCATGTATGCTTCAATTCTTGCGTCTTCGAAATATTGAGGAAATCTTGCTTCACCGAACCATTTGAAATAAATTTTTTCATTGTCCTGTGTCAATTCCACAATGCCGCTATAGGTATTTTGCTCATCGTCGGCGCAAAGCCAAAGTGTCTGTGTGGCAGGGTCATATTTTTCTATTGTAAAACCTTCTATCGCCGTATTTCCACTTACAAGGTTCAGCTGGGAGCCTGCATAATAGTTATTGACAGTAGATGGATTGACATAAAAATCCATGTAGAGTGTGCCGTTGGCAATGGCCCGTGTGATATCTGTTGTCTCTGTGGATGAGAATTCGCCGCAATAGCACAGAGTCACATAAAAAGGACCGTGACCGGTTTCGGCAAGGTCGAAATCGGACAGATTGACCAGATTTTGGTCTTCGGTACCGCTTGGGGTGTTGTTTGTTTGTTTTTCGTCGTCGTCGCCGCACGAAACAAAAGCCATGCCCATGCATACAGCCATAAGGGCAATTCCTAACGAATAAAAAATTCTTTTCATTTTGTTTAAGTTTTTGTGGTTATTGTTTATTATTATTTATGTAATGCAAATATAGTTTTTTTTTTTAAAATCGGGTGCAAACATTCGACTTTTTAACAAAACCGTTTTCTTAACTCCGCGAATTTCAACGATTTGAAACATCAAAAAAAAACGACATATTTGAATAAATGGTTGAAAATGGAACACTTTTTTCGCCATATCCATTATTTTTCGCCATTCTTTTTTGCACACTTTTTTTATGGCTGTTTTAAAAATGCATTTTTTTGCGTACATTTGCAATTAAATGACACAGGTCTTTTTGCTTGTCAATTATTTAAATATCAACTTTTTATCACAATGAGCAGCTCCAAAGTAGATATAATGATTTCCACCGCCGACGACCAGTTTTCGCCGCAAACGGGATTCAACATGATAAAAATTCTCAACGACCTCGGCATTGAAACCAACTACCCGTTGCAGCAGACATCCTGCGGCAAGGAGCTTTACGACCTCGGCGATTTCGGCACTGCCAAAGACCTTGGCGAAAAGCTTATGAAACAGTTTTCGGGCTCCAACCCTATTGTATGCTCCTCAAGCTCGTGGGTGGCATACATCAAAACGGCTTTTCCGAAACTGTTTTTCAACACTGCTTACCACATCGAAAACCACGAGTTTTTGGCAAGAGTGCACGACATTACCGACTATTTGGTAAACATTGCCGGCATCAAAAGCACCGGCAGCGTTTTCCCACACAAAGTGGCTTTTATGGACAACTGCCAGACAATGAACAACTACGGGCTGCACAACGAGCCACGACTGCTTTTGCAAAACACCGATGGGCTGGAACTTTTGGAGTTCCCCGATTTTGCCAAACACACCTGTTGCGGCATGGGAAGCGTGGTTTTTTCGTCCGATTTCGAAGCAATATCTACAAAACTGGCGCGACACAAGATTGAGACGGCTTTGAACATGGGCGCCGAAGTCATCACATCCACCGACACCGCCTGCCTGCTGCACCTGCAGTCGCATATCAACAAAAGCAAGATAAACCTGCGCTGCATGCATATTATCGACATACTGGCAAGCAAAAACGCCTGACAATGACCACTTTTGCATGGGGCGACAGCCGTTGCTACAACTCGTATGCCAACTATTTCAGGCGGCATTTCGGCCAACGGGTGCAAAAACTTTCGGTAAACGCCGGTTTTTCCTGTCCCAACCGCGACGGATCCAAAGGCACGGGCGGTTGCATTTTTTGCGACAACGGTGCTTTCAACCCTTCGTACTGCAATCCGCAAAAGTCCATCACCCAACAACTTGACGAGGGTATTGAGTTCCACCAATGGCGCTACCGCAAATCGGTTAATTACCTTGCTTATTTTCAGGCATTTAGCAATACTTACAAACCATTGCAAGAGCTCAAAAAACTCTACAGCGAGGCGCTTGCCCACCCAAAAGTTGTGGGACTGGTTATTGGCACCCGTCCCGACTGTGTGGACACCGCAAAGCTTGACTACCTGAAGTATTTGTCGGCAAACCACTACATTGCAGTGGAATACGGCATAGAAAGCTGCTACAACAGCACGCTGCAATATATAAACCGCTGCCACGATTTTGAAACCACCCGACGGGCCATCGAAGCCACTGCCAGCCGCGGCCTGCATGTGGGCGGACATCTGATAATAGGCTTACCAGGCGAAACCAAAGCAATGATGCTGCACGAAGCCGAACTGGTATCGCAACTTCCGCTCAACTCGCTGAAACTGCACCAGTTGCAGATACTGAAAGACACTGCCATGGAGAACGACTATAGCCAAAAGCCTCAGCTGTACCCGGCTTGGGAACTTGGTGAGTATGTGGAATTTGTGGTGGATTTCCTTGAGCGTCTGCGTCCCGACATAGTGGTGGAACGCTTTGCCGGCGAGGTGCCGCCACGCTATCAGGCCACCCCCGAACGCAGCTGGCGCGATGCTCAAGGCCGCCTTATCCGAAACGAAACCATACCGCTTATGGTGGAAAAACGGATGGAAGAGCGGAACACTTGGCAAGGGAAAAAATGGAGTTTTGCGAAACAATAAAACGTGCAATGGCAAAAAAAATGCTCATTAAGCAATTGTTTTGGCCACAGCTTTTGTCGTGCCGATTTTCAAAACAGCCACATACGACTGATTATCGGCAGCGCCGCAACTAAAAACCACTCCGAAAACATTGGGATATACAAAAAAAAAACAGAAAACTACTGAATATCGCTTGGAGTGTTGGTGTCTTGTCCTTCGGCGTCTTGCTCTTCGGTGTTGTCCTCGTCGTTCTGCTTTTTGTCCTTGTAAATCATATACACATCGTATGCCAAAAACAAAAAACCGGCTACTACAAGCAGTGTGCTGCTATTTGTGCCACGCAAAACCAATTTGCCGCTCAAACCGCCAATTATAAGACCAATGCTGATTATTATCCCAATTATCCTTCCTACCATAATAGATTATTTTTAAGTTGCAAAAAAAAATGCGGAATTGAAAATCCGCATTTGTTTAGGTAGCGGGGGCTGGATTCGAACCAACGACCTCCGGGTTATGAGCCCGACGAGCTACCACTGCTCTACCCCGCACTATTTGGTTTTGCAAAAGTACAACTTTTTGCCAAATATACAAAATTTTTCCGCTTTTTTTTTAAAAACAAATTGTAAAAGCAGCATTTTCAGCATATTACAAAATGTTAAACAAAAGCCATTGTCGGACAAATGCGATGCAAAAAATGGGCTACAAAGCAAATTTTTACCCATTTTTGATGTTGCTTTTGCAAAAAAAAATCACACGCCTATTTCGCCATCGAATACAAAAGCCGCGGGTCCTTGCAGATGAACATCACGTTCAACGCCGTTGTCGTTTTTCCAATCCACAACAAAATTTCCGCCCAAAGTTTGAACAGAAACGCTATCCAAAGCATTATGGTCCAGCCTGTTCCAAACAAGTGCCGAAGCCGTTACGCCTGTGCCGCACGAGAGTGTTTCGTCCTCCACCCCACGCTCGTAGGTGCGGACAAAGAGCTTTCCGTTAAGGCATTCGATAAAATCGACATTGGCACCTTGTCTGCGGAAAACGGGATGGAACCGCAGCCGCCGCCCATTGGAACGGACATCGAAATTTTCTACATCCTGCACTTGGCACACATAATGAGGCACTCCAGTATTGACGAAATATCCGTCCAAACAAGGAGTCACGTTTTCCACAACGTTCATTGCCACACGCACCACGCCGTTGTTGCCGTCCCAAGCCACAACCGAGGCTGTGTGCATGTCGTCGCCAGCCACAAAATGCGTTTCGGTGCCGATGATACCAAGACGTCGGGCAAAGGCTGTAATGCAACGGGCACCATTGCCGCACATGGATGCAGTGTTGCCGTCGCTGTTGTAGTAAACCATCTGGAAATCGGCATTTTGCGATGACAGAAGCAACATAAGACCATCGGCCCCAACACCGAACCTGCGGTGGCAGATGTAGGCTATTTGCTTGGAAGACAATGTTATATCACCCTTTCGATTGTCGATAATCACAAAATCGTTTCCCGCTCCGTGGTATTTATTGAATTTGATTTTCATTGTTTTCAGTATTGTTGTCGGTTCCGCCTTCGTCAGCCGGTGTGCTGGGCTGTGTTTCGGACGGTTCGGAGGGTTCGGACGAAGCGGTGTCGTTTGGTGTGGACTCGTCTTTCTTGTCAGTGTGTGCCGACGAGCCTTTGCCGAAAATTCCGGCCACCTCGTGGAAAATATCCGACTGCTTAGCCTCCTCTTTTTCAGGCTCTTTTGCCGATTCATCTAAAGTGGCACTTGAATCTTTTAACCGCCCGAAGAAAAAGGAGTAGAACCACTTGAGCAGTGGTATATGGTCCATCATCAAAATCAGTATGGATGTGAAAAGTATTGAAATCAGCACCACCGAATAGGTTACATATTTTATGGTTGTGGCACCGGGTATAATCTCCTCGCCGCGCTGAAGGTTAAGCTGTTCGGGCATTGTTGCCAAAACGGCGGCGGCCAGTCCCTTGGGTATCATCATCGACATGATGGTTTTGTCGTACGAAGGCGTTTTTTTGCCGATGATAAATTTTATGAGGAACAGCCGCATGACAAAGAGCACAACGGTTATAAGAGCTCCGTAAAGCAGTGCCGTGGCATTGTCGAAAGGTATTGATATGCCGATATATACAAAGAACAGTGTTTTCAGCACGAACACCAGCTCGCGGAAAAAAGCCTTTTCTTGCGGCTCCAGTTTCATCATGCCGTCGCGGCTGAATTTTTTCAGGAACGAGAATTCGAAATACTCTGTGTTTCCCATCACTATGCCGAAAGCCAGCGCTGCAATGGCGCCGCTGAAATCCATGGCCTCGGTGATGCCGTAAATGATGAACACGAAAGCCGGAGTAAGGAACATGGAGTTTTGTATTTTGCGGATGCGGTCCAGAACACTGGCCCACAATATGCCGCCTGCAACGCCTATCATCAGCGCCAGCAGGAACGACGATATTACATTGCCAACTATTTTGCCAAGCTGCACACCTCCAATTTTGTAGCTCTCCATAAAAGCAAGGGCAAATACGATACACAGCACGTCGGTTATGGCCGACTCCAAAACCAGCACCACCTCGTTTTCTTTTTTTATGGAAAGCTGTTTCACCAAAGGGATCACCACAGCCGATGATGTGCCGCCAAGTATGGAGCCCAGCAGCAGCGAGGCGTTCCATTCCAAGCCTATCACAAAATGTCCCAGCACCCCAACCAAAGCCACCGAAAGCACAAAAGATGTTAGGCTGACCTTGGCCAGATTTTTCCACGCGTCGCGCAACGAGTTGATACTTATATCGGTACCACTTTCAAAAAGAATAAAAATAAGTGTAAGCGATGCAAAAACAGAGCCAACCACACCCAGATGCTCAGGCAAAAGCCAACCGAACACAGGGCCAATTATGATGCCGATAATCATAAGAAGCAGGACATCGGGAACGCGTTTGCGGCTAAAAATGGCCGAAAATACGTGGGCGAGAAATATTATCAGCCCCAGAAAGATCACTGCATTTGCCATAAGGTATGTGTTTAATATTCAATATCTTGAAACAGCGATTGCCGAAACTGCACCAATGCTGGGTTTTCTTTGGCCATGGCTGTAAATTTGTCCTTGGTGGTGTATAGTTTTTCTTCGCTTTCGTCGTACAATGGCACAACTTTTACGGTAAAATTGAGTTTGGGAATGTTTGTGCGGAAACGCAGGGCTTCAACAATTTCCACCTTATATTGTTTGAACCGTTGCTCGAATATGCTGTTGGTAACAATCACCTCAAAATTGTTCTTGTCTATCAGGTTCAGCTCTTTGTCGTTCATCAGAGTGAACACCTCCATGTTGGTGAGCTTTTTAATCTCGGCAAGCTGATTCCATTGTTTTTGGAGTTCCTCTGGCGTAAGAGTTATGGGTTCATTTTTTTTTTCCTCAACAGGGTTGGATGCCGGTTGAGTTTGGTTTTGTGTGTTGATGGAGATGAAACTGCTTGTGTTTGTCGGGATTTTCACCTGAACTGGCTTAACAACTGGTGCCGGCTGGGGTTGCTGGTGGGGAGTTTGCTGTAGTGGCTGTTGTATGGGCTGTGGCTGTGGGGGGGATACTTTCTGCTGGGGCTGCTGTGCCGGTTGTGGCTGGGTAGTTTGTTGCTGAGGTTGCTGAACCGGTTGTGGCTGCACATGTTGCACCTGCTGAGGTTGGGTTTGTGGTTGTTGTGCTGTAGCAGGTGCATTGGGGGCAGGCTGGGCAGGTGCTGCTTGGGTTGGCAGCTGAGCATTGGCATTCAAGAGTTTGGCCATTTTCATCAGGGCAACTTCGATAAACAGGCGTTTGTTGGAGGCGTCGCGATAGCGGTATTCGGCATCGGAGGCCATCTCCAAATATTTGAGTATCAACGGCAAACGGCATTGTTGCGACTGTTGCACAAATTTGGCACGGACGTTGTCGCTTACTTCGAGCAACGAGGTTGTGGCCGGGTCGAGCGCCACCATTAGGTTGCGCAGGTGCTCCGAAAGTCCGGTGATAAAGTGCTGTCCGTCGAAACCTTTGTCTATCACCTGCTGATATAGCAACAGGCTGTTTGCTATGTCGCCGGAGCGGAAATAGTCCACAAAACGGAAGAAATAGTCGCTGTCGAGCACATTGAGGTTGTCGATGCAGCTTTGGTAAGTAAGGTTGCCGTCGCAAAAATTCACAAGCTGGTCGAACATCGACAGAGCGTCGCGCAATCCGCCCTCGGCTTTTTGGGCTATGACATGCAGCGCTTCGGGCTCGAACTTAATGCCTTCATGGGTGGCCACAAACTGCAGGTGGTTTGCTATATCCTCACTTTTGATGCGTTTGAAATCGAAAATCTGGCAGCGCGAGAGTATAGTGGGCAGAATTTTGTGTTTCTCGGTGGTGGCGAGTATGAATTTGGCGTACGACGGCGGCTCCTCGAGAGTTTTCAGAAAAGCGTTGAAAGCCGCTGCGGAAAGCATGTGCACCTCGTCGATGATGTATATTTTGTATCGGCTATACTGTGGCGGTATGTAAACCTGTTTCACAAGCTCGCGGATGTCGTCCACCGAGTTGTTCGAGGCGGCATCGAGTTCAAAAACATTGAACGACGACGAATTGTTGAACGAGCGGCACGAGTCGCACTCGTTGCAGGCTTCCATGTCGGCAGTGGGGTTGGTGCAGTTGATGGTTTTGGCCAATATGCGTGCGCATGTGGTTTTGCCAACGCCTCGCGGTCCACAGAAAAGAAAAGCCTGTGCCAACTGGTTGTTTTTTATGGCGTTTTTCAACGTGGTGGTGATATGGTCCTGACCCACCACCGACTTGAAGGTGATAGGACGGTATTTTCTTGCTGATACTATGAAACTTTCCATCGATGTTGCGTTATGCTTTCAAACATCAAAGGTACGAAAAAAAAACGAGTTTTTGCCCATTTTGACCAAAAAACTGGGCCACAACAAATTAAACAACTGATTACCAAATGATTGTAAGTGCAACTTTTATCATCAACCTTGTCGTGAACTATGTGTTACAGCAATTTAAGGGCGTTTTCGTCGTCATTATGGACAGCGGAAATGCATTTGCCGGTATGAAAGTCAGTTGCTTACCGCGGTGCCTGTTATCACCCCGCCGCAGTTGTCGGAGCTGGCGCCGGTTACAGAGCTGAGGCAGTTTGCCTGTCCGCGCACACGCAGCACTCCCAAGAAAGCAAACACCATCGCCTCTTTGTAGTTTATGGTCAATGCGTTGGGAATGGAAATCCGGCATTTTGTCTTGGCGCGGAGGCTATCTGTCAAAAAGCTGTTGAAAGCCCCGCCTCCGGTAATAAGGACATTGTGAAGATGGTTGGCATTCAGCACATTGGCAATTTGTGTGGCAATATGTTCCGAGGCTGTGGCAAGCAGTGTGCCGATGTTTTTTTCCGACTGTTGGAAAAGGGGCAGGAAATTCGCCACAAACCACTCTTTTCCGAGCGATTTCGGGAAAGGTTCGTCATAGTAAGCCAGTGCGTTGAGTTTATTGAGTAGCTCGTGGTTGACGGTGCCGTTTTTTGCCACTTCCCCACCCTTGTCGAAAGGCATGCCGATCCGCTGTGCCAAGTGGTTGAGAATCATGTTGTATGGCGAAATGTCGAAAGCCACGCGACGGTTGTTTTGGGTGAAAGATATGTTGGCAATCCCGCCAAGGTTGAGGCACGAGTCGTATTGGCTGAACAGCAGTCGGTCGCCGATGGGCACAAGTGGTGCGCCCTGTCCGCCAAGGGCAAGGTCGAGGGTTCGGAAATCGGCCACCACCGGCAGCGATATTTCGGCGGCGATGGCATTCGGGTCGGCAATCTGTGTGGTGAGTGCCAGCTCCGGGCGGTGAAAAACCGTGTGTCCGTGCGATGCCACGAAATCCACATCGCTGCAAGCCAAAGAGTTGTCGGCCATGAATTCGCGCACGCACTGCCCGAAATAATGCCCCAGCTGGACATTGCAAAGGGCATACTCGAAAGCCGTGGCATTTTCGAGGGTGGAAAGACGCTGGCGCCATTGGGGGGAGTATTCGTAGGTGGTGGCACACATTATCTGATAGCTCCACGAGCCGTTGGCAAAGGAAAATTGACAGTAAGCCACGTCGAGCCCATCGAGCGAGGTGCCCGACATCAACCCGATTACGCTGTATTTGGTTGTCTCTGTATTGTCCATTACGGCAGTAGCATTATTCATTATGTATCAACAGTTTAGCTATTGAAAACGTACGCTCGAAATTATTTCGGGCAGATATTCCTCGTTGTCCAAGTCCCTACACTCTATCACGCACACCCTATCGGTTTCGGAGTCGAAAATCATGTAAAGTCGGTAATAGTAGTAAACTTCCTCGTCGAGTTGCCAGCGTTTCACCTTGTAAAAAGTGCGGTTGCCATTGACGTTTGCAATTCCATAGTCTATAATTTGGTTTGGTGAGTCGTCCAGTTCTGCAAGTTCCTCGTTCGATTCACACATTACGGCGAATACCGTGTCGAAAAGTTGTTCGTTTGTAAAACCGTCTGGAACAAGAGAGCCGAATATGGTGATGTAAACGGTGCTATCGTTTTCGAGCAAGAATGATTTATCGTAACCCTCACCATCTTCGGTGCAGGAAAAACCGTCGGGGGAGCGGAATGCGATTATTCCATCGGTAAATTCGCCATCTTCGGCCACAAGTTCGACATAATTATCTGAGTCGTCATATTCGGTGTAGGCGGAGCCCATCCCAATGGCAAAGGCAAGCAGGGGCACCGCTATCAACAGACCGAGAAGCCATTTTGAGAATGTTGTAGCCCGGCGGTAACTTTTGGGTATCACCTCTGCAACCTGCTCGGAGAAAATGAGGTAACAGAGCCATATTATCGACCAGATGGTGCTACGAACAAGCTGCTTTATGCTACCAAGACCCTCATCTTCGAAATCGCCCAGAAATATGAGCAGCACATTGGAGGCAAGCACATAAATAACATACATTTTGCCAAGAAAAACGGCGTCGGTACGGCGCTGCACAAATGCCACTACGGTGCTTACGGCAACCACAAGCGCCAGCAGCGCCTCCACCATGTCGATAAAAGAATAAATTGAATCGGCCGATGTGTCGCCTGCATATTCTACAATGCTGAAACTCAGTGATACTACGGAGCCAAGTAGTATGCTTACGAAAAAGAAAACCAGCCAGCCATGAATGTTGGTGGTGGCTTTGAGGTGTTCGGGGGTGATTTTTCCTTCGGCGGGCGTATAGCCGTTGTGACCGGAGAAGTCGGTGTTTTCGAAATCGCTGTCGGAGACCTCGTCGGTGGAGTTTTGTTTGGCACCTTCAGCACGGTAGTTAGGACACGAGGTTCCGTCGTAATTGCGTATCTCCATGCACGTTTCGCGTGTAGCACATTGCTGGCACTGCTCGTATATCATAATGCTTTTTTATGTGTGGTTTTATGGTAATCTGGTGGTTTTCAACAGTTTGAATTACAATTATCAACTATCTGATTTCTGCAAAAATACAAAAAAATAGTTATAATACCTCTGCGAGACAGTTTTTTAACAAAAAAAGTTTAGGTAGAGTGAAGGTGTTGCCACGCAGCGAAGTGCGGAAACGGGTTCGTATGGTTGCCGACGATGTTTTTATGGTTTCATAAAATGTAGTTTCTGTTTATGGCATATCAACGAAAAAATGGGTAATTTTAATTTGGCTATTTCCACAAAAAAACATTCATTTTTATTTGCACCCTGAGCACAACCAGTGCTTTCCTTTCCTCGTCCGACAAATTCATAGCCCAACTCCTTCCCTTTCAATATTTTTGTACAAAGGTGTACCCCTCCGTTCTTCCCAGTTGCTGTTTGTGTAGGCCTTAACCGAGAAATACTCTTCAAAACTCCAGCTCATGCTAACCAAGGGCCAGACATATCTGCCATAATCCTCGTCGGTTGTCTGCTCTTTTTCCAAAAGCAACAGCAAATCCCAATCCGATTCGGCTGAGGCCTTGTGGCGGGCATGATAGCTAAAAAGTATCAGTTGCGAATCGGCAGCTAAAGCGACTTGGAATAGTCTGCAATTCTGTCGAAAATATGTTGCTCGCTATAATCCATATCAATTTGATTTCGAGTAAAACGCAACTGATTCTTATTTATTGCATTACCGCTCTCACTTTTTTCTCACCACATCACCACTTTGGCTGGTCCCATGCCGCACTCGTGGCTGTAGCGACGCACGCCCGTGGGGGAATAGCAGTGTATGTCGCCGTTGCTGATGAAATTGCGCGAGTCGGTGATATACATGTTGCCGTTGCCGCTGTTGTAGGCTATGCCATAGGGCGATTCGATGCTTTCTGCACCCTCGAAAGTGAGGTTCTCGGTAGCGAAATTGCTCAAATTGACACGGAAAAACTTTTTTTCATGGCTGCCCCAGTCGAAATCGTAGCAATAGGCATAACCGGTGGAAATCAAGAAATTGAAACAAGAAACGGCCAACTTGCTAACGGCATTTGTTCCTGTGGTGAACACCGCCATCGACGATGGTATGGAGTCATAGTTGCCGTTGCACACTATCAGCAGACGGTTTTGGTCGATTTTGGCAATCTTTGTCGGGTTCAATCCAACGGTTACTTTCTGTGTTTCGGTGAAAGTCCCTAAATCCACAACGGAGAGCGTGGTGTCGTAGTTGGGGTTGTCCAAACCGCCGGAGTTCACTACATACAGGTTCTGTCCTATCACGGCCATCATCTCAGGGTCGCGGCCCACGGCGCACGAGGCTGCAACAGCGAATGTTGCGGTATCTATTTTAAGCACTTCGTCGGTATAGCACGACACATACACAAATCCTTCGTGTCCCACAATGTAGCGGGGCTGTTTGCCAGCAAGCTGTATCTGACACAAGGAGCGGGCGGTTTCGGGGTCGAGCACTTCGATGGTGTTGGAGTTGTTCACCACAATGTACATCTTGCTGCCGTAAATCTGTATGTCGTTGGCCACGTCGCCAAGTCCGCGGCCGTTGGCTATGCCAAAAATATTACGTGTGTATTCGCCCGTAGCAAGGTTCATACGGTCGAGCGAGGCGTCGTTGCTGCCCCAAACGCCCTCGTTGAGGATGTACATGTAGCGCGATGTGGAACCCTCCTCGGCTGTGGCTATTTGGTTGGCACTCACCGACTCTTCTGTCATTTCTTTTTTGCATGAAACAGCTACCGCCAAAACTGCGGCAGCAAACATCATGACAAATCTTATTTTTCTCATTTTCAAAAGGTTTTAAAATTCGTAAACAATTTTGAATTTATAATTTCGTCCCATCATGGGATAACTTTTCACCACTTCGTACTGCACATCGAAAATATTTAGCACCTGAGCCTGCATCTTGAGCGCACCGTATTTGAAAGGGATTTTTTTCGACAGCGTAACGCTCTGGTCCACATACCCTTCCACAAGGTTATCTGAAGTGTTTTGTGCCAAACGGTAGCGGTCGCCAACAAAAACAAGGTTGTATCCAAAATCAACGTAAGGCGTTGTTAGATAGGCCGATGCCGAAGCCGAATGCATTGGGGTGTAGGGTATCTGATTGCCGTAAGTCTTTGATTTTTCGTTGGTTAAATCCACCGCACGCTGAAAGGTGTAGGTGGCGTCGAGCCAAAGCCGGCATTTTTCGGCAAAAGCCAATTCCGCCGCCACTTTGCTGTCCACACCGGTGATGGACACCAGCCCGATGTTCATCATCGACCACATGTAAAGGCTATGGCTCGGGTAAGCCACTATTTTGTCGTTCACGCGGTTGTAGTATCCGTCTGCAAGCAAGGTGATGGTTTTCAGCACATTGCCATCGAAACTTTTTTCGTAGGTTATGCCAAGGTTGTTTTGCAACGCCCTTTCGGGACGCAAATCGCGCGACATATATGCGTAGTAGCACTCGTTGAAATTGGGCAGGCGGTAGTTCTGCTTGACGAAATAGCGCAGACGCAAACCGCTGTGTTTAAAGGGTTTGTAAGTTATGCCCAAGTATGGTGTAAAATGGCGGTACTCTTTGGCAAACTGGCCGAGAAGGCTTTCGCTGTGCAAGGAATAAAGTGCTGTGGCAGTGATATTTACCTTATTGAGGAAAGCGTTGGCGGACAGGGCGTTGAGCCACGAATGGCGTCCCACCTCGGCACAACTTGCCACGTTGCACTGCAGTCCGTTGAAGAAATAATCGGTTGAATACGAGAACTTTACAAAATCGGTCAGCCGACACATCACGGCGCCGGTGAGGTAGTACTCCGACTGCCGGTACTCGTTGTGCAAAACGCCGGTGGAGCCTTGGTAGGCCGAGTCGTCATAGATATTGCGCACGGCGTATATTTTTCCGTCCAAGCGGAGGCTCCAGCGCGGAGTTATGAGGTTGGTGTAGTGCAGCTGCACAAACCCCGACTGGTCGGCCGCCGACTCGCTTCCGGGCGTTTCGCGGTAGTATATAACGGGGCCAGGCAGCTGCTGGCGGGCTCCATAGCAATGCACTTTTGCCGTAAGCCGCTGGTGGTAGTCGATGTCGTAGAAAAGGTTGGCCTCGAGGCTGGCCATGCGCACCGCCGAGTGTGTGCGCCGCTCGCGCGAGCTACTGTCGGCTTTGCTCTGGGTGTAAAAAACGGTGAACGGATAGTCGCCATTGCTTTGGATATAAGTGCCTTGCAGCGAGAGCGACAGCTTTTGGCCCAAGCGCTGCTCGTAGCGGAGGCTGGGGTGCAGCAGACCAAACGAGCCTGCCTCGAAACCCAGCTTGAGGTTGGTGGTTTTGTCGTCGAACCGTGGCTTGGCGGTTTGCAGGTTTAGCACATTGCCCGAAGCCAGCACCCGTGCGGGCTGCAGTATGTCGTCGGGCTGGCCGTTGGCAAAGCTCAGGTTGTCGATGTCGGTAACCACAAAGCGTCCGAGGTCGGGCTGTCCATTCTGGCAGTCGCCCACCGCCATGCCGTCGATGGTGAGTGTGCTGAACTGGCTGCCCAAGCCGCGCGCCGACACTGTTTTTATGCCCCCCACCCCACCGTAGTCCTTCAGCACCACGCCGGCCATCTGCCTAACGGCATCGGAGAGCTGCACAGCGTTGATACGCTCCAGCTTAACGCGCGTCATTATCTGCACAGGTGCGGTGGCGGCGGCCTCCTTGGGCATGGACTTGGCTTTCACGGTAACGTTGTGCAGACTGCGGCTTTGCAGTGTATCCTGTGCGTAAACAACTCCAATGCAGCATGTTACACACACTGAGCATATCATGGCTGTTTTTCTTGCGGACAACATTTTTTTCGGTTCCTTACTTTATTTATTGTACAAAAATGCTTGGGAGGAAAAACGGTTTCCGGAAACGGAATTATTTCTGGACTTTTCCTCGAAAGCCTTCGAAAACAATGGCGTTTGGCAGGTCTTCTGACTTGTTCCGCCGTTTTCGGCCTTCCCGTCCGGCGAAAGGGACAGTGGCAAGTGTTTGAAAACGGCTTTTGGCGGGACTTACAGCAGCGGGACTGTCCGGGACTTGCACCCGATTCCCTTTTAATCAGTGCGTTACATAATCGGCACCGAACCAAACGATGGTGCAAAGGTACGTTTTTTTTGACAAAAAATAAAATTTTCAGTGCCCTACAAAAAAAAAGAACCGACTCAAACCCTCTGCAATGGGATGTATATGAGTCGGCAAAAAAGGTTGGAGGTCTTTATTTTCACACTGATATTGGGGCATCCGAGAAAGCGTACAAAAACGGAGTAGGCTCGGTTTTCGGGCATTTCGCCCAGCAGCTTTTTCAATATTGCCCAAGTGCCACAAAATCAATATTGCATTTTCTTAAGACGTATGTATGTAAAGTATTGCAACACTATCGCCACAATAAGAGGTATTGCCCAAACTGCAGTTTCTGCACTGTATAGTATGTCGCCCAAATATTGTAGTGGCCAACTAAAAATAAGTGCTACTACCCCTATCAGCAACAGCCACAACACCGTTTTTACAAATTTGGCACGTTTGAAAATTGTGTTGGTGAACATAAAAATCGAGGCTGCCAAAAACGAATAAACGATGTACCAAACCAATCCAACATAAAAATCATCATAATAATCATCAACTTGCCATATAAATTTATGGTATGGTCCGATGGGAAGCAATGCCAGAAGGGTATCCAAAACAAGTATCCCAACAGCAATAGCCGCAGGCACCACAACGCAGCAATACAAAAACATGCTTAAATATTTCTCATAGGTTGATGCCGGCAACAAAGCAAAATAGTTTCCGCGACCCTTTACGTTGCAACTCTTGTAGATTATGCCGGGAGCTATTGCTACAGCCAATAACAGCAATTCCATCAAACGCCTAATGCGGTTCATTAGCGAAATGTCATAAGAGTATTGGTCAGGGCTGTACAGTTCACATTGCATCAGCCAAAACACAAAAGGAATTAGAATAATAATAAGTAAGGCAAGACCGAAACGCGAATATGTGGCGTGGAAATCGCGAACAAAAACTTTCTTGAATCTATTGAAATCGAATGTGTTACTCATTGTTTTCCGGATTTAATGGTTGGTAATGTCGGTTTGTTCGAAAAGTTCTTTCACGGTGGCCTGATTGCGCAACACGGCGTTGAACAGCGCTTCGATGTTTATCGGACTCTCGCCCAAACCATTGTTTATCAAAACATTGAGATACCCGCCTGCCATCATCTCGCTGTAGAGAGCGCCGGGAACAGGCTCGGGACAGTATTTGAAATGGAGTTTTCGGGTTATGCTTTCCACGCTGGCATTGAGCAACACCCGGCTGCTGGAAATAATGATTATCGGGTTGATGAGGTTCTCCACGTCCTTCACCTGATGGGTGGAGATAATGATTGTTTGCCCGCTGTTTTTGTTTTCGGCAAGGATGCGACGGAAATCGGCTTTGGAAGGTATGTCGAGTCCGTTAGTGGGTTCGTCGAGGAGCAGGTAGTCGGTGTTTAGGGCGAGGG
>CALGGY010000076.1 GCA_937915785.1 uncultured Bacteroidales bacterium | reverse complement strand
TCACTTGTCCATTTATCAACAAGCCAATTGCATGGTTACTTGCGGAATTTAGGAAATAGATTAAAAAATGAAAAAATGAAAAAAGTCATCATCCCATTAGCCTTTTTAGCCATCGCCGCTTTGTTTTGCAGCTGCGGCAACCAATCAAACAACCAGTCCAACAACCAATCCGCACCGACAGACAGTGTTGAAAAACAGGAGGTTGTGGCGATAAATCCATCGGAATATCAAACAATAAATACAGAAAATATGGAAGAAGTATGTAAATTTCTGAAAGACTGCGGCTATTATTTCTTAGCCACGCAAGATGGTAACCAGCCACGTGTCCGTCCCTTTGGCACCGCCAATATTTTCGAAGGCAAACTCTACATTCAGTCGGGCAAGGTGAAAAATGTTGCCAAACAGATTGCCGCCAACCCGCGTGTGGAGATTTGCGCCTGCAACGGTCCCCAGTGGCTGCGCATCGAAACTACCCTTGTTGCCGACGAACGCCGCGAGGCCAAAGTTTCCATGCTCGACGCACATCCAAGCCTCAAAAGCATGTACAGTGCCGACGACGACAACACCATAGTTTGGTTTATGACAAACAGCAAAGCCACATTCTCGTCGTTTGCCGCCGAGGATAGGGTGGTGGAGTTCTAAGACGGGCTTTTATTATTTTGCAAAATAAAAGAGGGGCAGTGGGTTGTCCCTCTTTTTTTCAAAAAATGTTCATCAGTCATCAGTTTTCTGGGTTTTAGACCATCTCCCGCTGTGCACGGGCATAGTCGTCGGGGATGCCAATGTCGATGAAGTAAGCGTCTGACTTATAGCCAAATATGGGTTCCGTCTGGTAGATTTTTTCCATTAGTTCTTTCTCGAACGAGAATTTCTGCGGTTGAGGGTATTTTTGTAATAATTGCTTGTTAATCAAGTAAATGCCGCCGTTGATAAAGCCTTGTCCCGAAGTGGCGTTTTTTTCGGCGAAGAGGGTTATGCGGTCGTTGTCGTCGGTTTGCACGCTGCCGTAGCGGCTCACGTCGGGCATTTGTCGCAGAGCCATGCTGAAAAGTCCGCCATGCCGGCGGTGGAACGTTTCGAACGCCGCCAAGTCGATGCGGAACATGGTGTCGCCGTTGAGCACCAGCACGTTGTCGGAATGGCAATATTGCAGAGCGTTGGCAATGCCTCCGCCAGTGCCGAGGGGCTCCGTTTCCACGGCGTAGGATATGGCAAGCGATTTGTAGCTGTTGCCATAATGATTTTCGATTTTTTGGTGCAGGTAACCGGTGGAGAGCACCACATTGGTGTAGCCGTATTGAATGAGGTAGTCCAAAATATAGGACAGAAAAGGCTTTCCGCCAACGGGAGCCATGGGCTTGGGCAGGTCTTTGAGCACCCCCTGCAAGCGTGTGCCGAACCCTCCGGCAAGAACTATTGATTGCATTGTGTAGTTAGTTAAGAGTTAAGAATTAAAAATTAAAAATCATCATTGTTGTATTTATTTGCCAGTTTGCTTTCCTTTCATGGAAATGATGATAGATGATAGTATCTTTACCAACTCGTTGCAGTCAGAATATAAACTGTCGAAAGTGCAATCATCAATGTAATTTGTCTCGTGAAGAAGTTCAAGCCAGTATTCTGTTTCACTTGCTTCTTTTAAAGACTCATGCATTTTAGCGATGAAATCAGCCGTTGATTGAGCGAATTTCGCTTCCATGGCGTTTGCTCCAATGCTTGTTGCAGAGCGCAAAACCTGTTTGGACATTACAAATTCTTTCTTTTCACATGAAAGATATTTGCACATATTGATAATTCTTATGGCAAATAGTTTGCTTTTTTGAATAATGATGCTCTCTTTCATAAACATCTAACTTTAAACTTCGATTTTTTAGCTCTTAACTCATAACTCATAACTATCAGCTGTTCCACGTTTTCAGGCCTTTGTTCACAAACTCGTAGCGTTTGGCTTTGCCGCCGAACTGTCGCAGTGCGTCGATTACGGGGTAGCGTGTTACGCCCGGGCAGTAGAAAAACATAAAACCACCTCCGCCGGCACCGGATATCTTTCCGCCAGTGGCTCCGGCCTTTATCGCAGCGTCGTAAATGCTGTCTATCAGCGGGTTGGTGATGCTGTTGGCCATCTGTTTTTTGTATCGCCATCCAAAGTCGAGTATTTCGCCTATGCGGTCTATCTCGCCTTTGAGCAGAACCTCTTTCATCAGCACTGCCTGTTCTTTTAGTTTGTGCATGGCTTCGATGGACTGCGAATTTTTGGCGCGCACGTTTTTCTGCTGTTCCTTGATGATGTCGGCGGAGACGTGGCTGGTGTCGGTGTAGTAGAGCACAAGGTTGTGCGAAAGCTCGTCGGCATAGCGGTTCCGCACACGCAGGGGGTTCACTATCACCCTGTCGGCGAAAAACTCCATAAAGTTGAACCCTCCGAAAGTGGCCGCATACTGGTCCTGCTTGCCGCCTGTCATCTGCAGGTCCTCGCGTTCTATCTCGTAGGCCAGCCGAGCAATGTCGTATTCGCCGAGGGGCAGTTTCAGCCATTCCACGTAGGCACCCAATATGCTGACAACCAGTGTGGAAGATGTGCCCAATCCTGAGCCTGCCGGAGCATCAACAAACGAGGATATGCGCAGCGACAGCGGTTTGTGGGTAAACTGACGTACAATGCGGTTGTACACACCTTTTTGAAGGACAAAATATCCGTCGGTGTCGAGCTGTTCGGCTGCGGTATGTTCCTCGCGGAGGTATTTCTCAGGCGCTTCAAAAACCACCTTGCCGTCGTCGGTGGGCTCAAGGGTGGTGTAGGCGTACATATTGATGGTTGCGTTGAGTATGGCTCCGCCGTAGATGTCGGAATATGGCGATACATCGGTGCCGCCGCCGGCCAAGCCGAGTCGCAGTGGGGTTTTGCTTCGTATTATCATTGGTGATGAGTGATATGTTGTTTAATCGTAGATTGCTAATTGTTTAATTACTAATTGTCCATTGTCCATTGTCCATTGTCCATTGTCCATTGTTCCTAACTTACTTTTGCAATGGCTTGGGTAAAACGCGACCACGAATATTTCTGTTTTTCCTCAACTATATTGGTTTCGAATTCCGTCATGCGGTTTTCTTCGAAAAAACGGCGCAAAGTCTTGGCAATCTGTTCTTTGTCGGGTTCCACCACGTAGCCTATCTTGCCGTCGGGCACAATTTCGGCCAGTCCGCCCACGTTGGTAACGAGCATGGCTTTTCCGAAATGGAAGGCAATTTGCGTAACTCCGCTCTGGGTGGCCGTTTTGTAGGGCTGTGCCACTATGTCGGCGGCACTGAAGTAGCGGTTTACCTCGCTGTCGGGGATAAAATCGGTGCAGAGCACCACTTTGTCGGCAATGCCAAGAGTTTCAATTTGTTGCATATATGGGGCGGGGTCGCCGTAAAATTCGCCGGCCACAATCAGTTTCACGTTGCTCTGTCGTAGCCACTGGTCGGCGAAAGCCTCCAAAAGCAAGTCCAAGCCTTTGTAGGTGCGTATGAAACCGAAAAACAGCACGTAGCGGCAGTTGGGGTCGAGGTTGAGCAGTTGCAGGGCCTCGTCGCGCTCGAGGCGCTTTCCGTAGTGGTCGTAGAGTGGGTGGGGGCAGAACTCGGCGGGTTTGTCGGCGGTAAACAGCCGCAGTTCGCTCAACACGGATTTCGACATGGCCACAAAACCATCCACCGGACGGATGAAATAGCGGACAAACATCTTGTCGCCGATGCGGTGCTCGTGCGGAATAACGTTGTCCAAAATGGAAACGATGCGCGTGTGGCCATTTTTGCGGATAATGCGTGCTATGGTGCCGAAACAGGGCGACATAAAAGGCAGCCAGAATTTTATCAGCACAAGGTCGGGACGCTTGCGGCGTATCTCGCGGCCCACTTTAATCCAGTTGAATGGGTTGTAGGAGTGGACTTTTCGCACTATGTTAAGCCCTTCGGGAGCCGGTTCGGTGCTGTACTGCGTTTTGCCCGGAAACAGAAAATTGGGGTACTGGTGGGTGAAGGTGTAAATCTCCACGTCGTGGCCGGCGTTCTGGTACTCGTTGGCAATACGCTCGTTGAACGCAGAAAGTCCGCCGCGATAAGGGTATGCAGTACCTATTATTATTATGTTCATTAGGTGTTTCGGTTGGTTGGTTATCAAAATGCAAAGATACGATTTTTTTTGTTATCAGTGAAATGTGAAGAGTGAAAAGTGAAGTCGTTGGAAGGTTGAGAAGTTGAGAAGTTACGAAGTACCTTCGACATGCTTAGACAATGATTGTCCGAACAGCTGATCATCAGAACATTTGAAATTCTAAAAATACTATATTATTGGTGTCCGACAAAAAAAGAATACATGTAGTCTGGCGGCGGCCTAAAGGCATTGAGAAAAAAACGTTAAGATGAAGAAACTGTTAGTGGCCGTTTCGATAGCCGAAGGCGGAGAATTGCAAGAACGTAAAAGAAAGAGAGTGAAAAAACAAGCCCAATGAAGTGGCAATCAACCACCCTGATTATCAAATCTAAGAAACGGGCACTTATGCAATATTTTTATCGGACACCAATAAAAAAAATCCTTTCGAGGCACTTCGGCGCGTCGCGGCAGATGATAAAATGTATGACAATAAAAATATGTTTTTTGTAGGCAGAAGTGGATTTTTATGCCCAAAATCGTTGCAAAACCGCAGAAAAAAACGTATCTTTGCAAGTTGCGGACAAAAGCTTCGCAAAACGAATATTTAACTTCAATTGCTTGAAAACAAGTGTAATACATAATATATTCAGTTTATGAAGAAAAAAGTGATTCTGTTGACGTTGGCCGTTTTGCTCGGCCTTTCGGCTGTGGCTCAGCGTATGCCAAAAGGTTCAAAGTATTGGATTAGAGGAAATTACACCCTTTCGGTGGAAAAAGGCAAATGGGTGGGCAAGCTGTACGACCTCGAAAGCAAAAACATAGAGTTTGCCAAAACCGACACCTTGCGTGGCACAGCTATTGAAGACAACTACCAACGGTTTGTGTTCAAGGATGTCAAGTGCGACCAAGACCTTAGCGAGAATGGTCCGGGACTGAAGTTTTTCAAAATGACCTCCTCCGGCTGGGAGCCCGACAGCGAGGTGAAAAACGCCAAGCTTGACAATGTGGCCACAAGCGACATGGTTATTGTGCTTACCCTCGATTGCAGCAACTCGCTGGGCAACAATTTCAACCGCGTGAAACAGAGTGCCATCAATTTTATCAACATACTTGAAAAAGCCTGTCCCGAAGGTAATGTGAAACTTGGCGTAATAGCTTTCAACTCGATGAACTACGCCGACAAAAACACCGTTGAGATACAGCCCCTGACCGCCGCCAACAAAGAAAAACTCAACGACTTTATCACCAACCTGCAGATGGGCAGCAACACAGCCCTTTACTACTCCATCGACAAGGCCGGGCAGATGATAGAAAAATATGCCACTCGCAACTACCAAACGGGCAGCGATGTTTACGAAGGCGCCGTAATTGTTTCGTTCACCGACGGTTACGACAACGCCTCCATCAACGCCAAGCTCGGCACCAAAGGAGTGGATTTCGAAAATCCCTACTACAAGCATGTGAATGGCCTTGTGCACGAAAAGAAAATAAACGGCAAGCAGCTCGAAAGCTACCTTATTGCCATCAACAGCGACGACGCCGACTCCAAGGAGAACGGCAAGTTTGCCCGTCTGCTGAAAGGCGTTTCGTCGAAAGACGAGAATTTTATGATGGCCAAGGATTTCAACGAGGTGGACCAGAAATTCCGCGAGATGGGCGAGTCGCTGGTGCGCCGCTGGGAAAACCTTGTGTGCATAGTGCCTCCCGCCCACGAAGGTCAGGTGTGCTGGGTGCTCGGCGCCTCGTCAGCTCCGTCGGCACAGCCTAAAACAAAATCGAAACATACACATTCCGACGACCCACATTTACTTGGCGCCAACGCCGGCCTGGGACTTTCGTTCAATCCCAGCCTCGACCATTATGTGGTGTACATCGGTGGCGAGGCGGCGGTTCGTATCAACGACCGTGTGATGGGCGGACTCTATTTCAGCACCAACACCCTGCTCGACCTCCAGTTCGGACCTTTGGCAATAGTAACCCTCGGCAGCCACGAGTTTTTGTTCGGCGCAGGCCTCACTTACCGTCCGGGACTCGACTACACGGGCTACACCAAATCGTGGGAACCGCTGAACCTGCGCGCCGGCATGGTGTGGGAAAAAATTTACGTTTTCCTCAACGGCGGTCTGGGCTACAGCAACGGCAAAAACCGCTCGACAGTGGCTCTACACGTGGGATACAGGTTTTAACAATTGACAATTTACAATGGACAATTAACAATTTATATTAAACTATCGTTTTCAACTTTCAACTTAATTATGACTTCTCAAGAGATACGACAACAGTTTCTGAAATTTTTCGAAAGCAAACAGCATCACATAGTTCCATCGGCGCCGATGGTTGTGAAAAACGACCCCACGCTGATGTTCACCAACGCCGGCATGAACCAGTTCAAGGACATTTTTCTTGGCAACGCTCCGGCACAATACCCCCGTGTGTCCGACTCGCAGAAATGCCTGCGCGTGTCGGGCAAACACAACGACCTTG
>CALGGY010000075.1 GCA_937915785.1 uncultured Bacteroidales bacterium | reverse complement strand
TAAACGCCTTGCAGGTAATATGGCGGATAGGGATGTCCGCTAACAGGCATGCATCCCAGATGTCCGTTGGTGTCGAGCGAGGCTCCGGCGCAAATGGTATCACGCAGGGTATCACGCAGGGTGTCACGCACAAGCAGGTTGATATTCAGCAGGCTATCGCATCCGCCGGCAGTAAGGAGGCCATAGCTATGCACTCCCGATGTGGTGAAGGTGTCGGTAAAATTTTCACCATTGTAAATATATTGTGAGCCAGCGCATATCACAGGGCTGATATTTTCAAAAATGGTGTCGCGTTCCACTGTGAATTTCTGATACATACGGAATTTGCAATTTGCATTGTCGATAAACGACACATCGCAGTAATAGGTGTTGGTGTCGTGGGTTACCGTAATCTGTCGGTTGGTGGAGATGACACGTGTGGTATCGTTGGCGTTGTACCACGAATAGTTGAAACCTATGGGAGCCGTTAGTGTGGTTGGCGCGCCCGGCACGCAGGAGCTGGAACGGATTTTTGCTTTGTTACACGACAGGGTGAAATATGAGTATCCGAAATGCTCGGCGGCACCTTGTCCGCATGCGAATGTTGCCAATCGCACTTTTATGGTTTGTCCATGATATGCGGCAAGGTACAGGCCTACGGGTGTCCAATCTTTCCAAAATATGTCGGAGGTCATGCCTTGGTTCCAACCCGAACCAGACTGTGCGGCATTGGAAGAGTTGAAGTCGGCCGAGCCACACATTACATCGACGGGGTTATTGGAGGAATCGAGAATTTCAAGCACAAAGCGAGGTTGCCGGTCAGCGCTGTGCGAACCTGCCGGATTGTAGAACACGCAGGCGTATTTGAGCAATGCGATGTCGGATACATTTGTGTCAACAACTATGTCGTACGACACTGCTTGGCTGAGGTTCACACCGTAGACGCAGCCCAAACGCACCGACTTGTTCTCGCCTTGGGGTATTTTGGACAGTTGGTATCCCGAGCATGAGTCCATTTCGCCGAATGTGTGCACCGTATGTCTGCTACCCGGATCCTGTTGCGAGCCATATTTTTCTTGCCCATAGTCCACCGAGCCGATGGTGGCGTAAGGGCCCGGGTAAGCACTGCTGTAGTTCCCGTAAGACTGATACGCGCCGTAGGAGCATGTTACTCCTTGTGAGTTAAGTGCGGAAAAATCAAGGCATGTGTTCATGCTTCCCGAGGTGATGGTGTACCTCACACCATAGCTGTATGCGCTGGTGTCGAAGGTATCGCACACGGCGCGCACGTAAAAAGTGTAGTCTGTCTCCTGCTGCAGACCGCCTATGGTTACGGGCTGGGATTGTGCCGATATTCGTGTGCCGGAGCCTCGTGTAAAGCCTGTGGGGCCGTATTCTATCACATAAGAGACATCTGATGCCCAGCCACCGAACAACTGCCAAGTAAGGTACACGCTGTTTACGCCTCGTTTTCTCACCGACAAATTATATAAGTACGCGCAGGGAATGTAGGGCGGCATAAAACTATAGTAAGTATATTGCCCTGGCCATGTGGTGTATGTGGTATTGGTGACGCCATAGCTAACGGCGCCTGTCCTTGGGTTAACTGAGGCCAAATCCACAGGGGTGGTTGCTATGCCAGTTTGGTAACTTCTTACAGTGCCGCCGGAGCTCGCACCATAAACGATACGAATCTCGCCCGTGTTCTCGTAAAGCTGTATCTGAAATTCGACAGTATAATTTGTCCGATAAAAATAACCGTTAAAAGTGAACACCCCCACCCTGTTTGGCGCTGTACCCGAAACGCCGTATGTAAAATTTGTGGCGACAAGCTGGGCCCCTACAGCAACTATTTTCGGCAGGTTGTAACCCGAAAAGGTGGTGCCGAGAGGGGTAGTATAATATCCGCCTCCGTGCGAAAGTTGCGGAGCGCCCAAGCACATGGAGCCGTTGAAGTATTTGAACTGCGAGTACACACGACCCTCGTACATAAAATCGAAGCCAAGGTCAAGAATAGGTGAATCCCAATTGTATTGCACATTGTTGTATGAATACGAGGGCTGTGGCGTTAGCCATGACAAAGAATTGCCCGTTCCCGCACTGAAAGAGTAGTTGTTGCGCAATGTATATGTGTAAGGCTGCTGGGCCATCAGCTTATCACTATCCAACGCACAACACACACACATCAAAAGCATAGATAACCCCACTGCCATCAGTGCATTGCGTTTTACTCTATTTGTACTTTGACACCACATTATTCTGTCTCTGCTGTGAATTGGTTTGACGATTTGCTCTTTTGAACAAAAATGCAAAATTAGCAAAAAAATTTGATAAAACAAAATGTTTTCTGCAAAAAAAATTAAAAAAAACGTTTTAGCAATGCCCCCCCCCTGTCGCAAAGCCGTTTTTCCATCTCCATGCAGGGATAATCAGAACAATATTTTTGAGACGACACAATTTTTCGGGCGAAATTCGGTTTTTATGGCGACACAATAATAAATACTGATGAAAGTAACTTTTTTGGGTACGGGGACTTCGCAGGGTGTGCCGGTTATTGCCTGCCGGTGCAGAGTGTGCGCTTCGGGCGACAGCCGCGACAAACGTCTGCGCACCTCGGCGCTGGTAGAAATCGGCGGCAAGAACATACTTATCGACATAGGTCCCGATTTCCGCGAACAGATGCTTCGCGCCCGCACCATGCACCTCGACGCCATACTCATAACCCACCACCACCGCGACCACGTGGCCGGAATAGACGACATACGCTCTTTCAACTACGTGCAGAACAAGCCAATGGACATATATTCCGGTCCAATAACCCTCGATGTTTTGCAACGCGACTACCACTATATATTTGAAAAACACCAGTTTAGCGGTCTGCCCGAAGCCAATCTACACTCTGTGGAAACCGACAAGCCATTCTACGTGGCCGACAACATATTAGTTACCCCTATTGCAGTGATGCACAAAGACTTGCCAATTTTCGGCTACCGCATAGGCGATTTCAGCTACATCACCGACGCCAACTACATTTCCGACGAGGAGATGGCCAAGCTGCAAGGCACCAAAACACTTGTAATCAACGCATTGCGCAAAGAAAAACATTTCTCGCACTACTGTCTGCCCGAAGCCCTCGATGTGATACGGCGGATAAATCCCGAAAAGGCATACCTGACGCACATCAGCCACATGATGGGTCCGCACGCCGAAGTGGGAACCAGACTGCCCGCCAACGTGCACCTTGCCTACGACGGACTGACAATTGAACTTTAACCATGCAAAATGAACGACCAACACCTACATATCGTCAGTTTCAACATCCCCTACCCTGCCAACTACGGCGGCATCATCGACGTGTACAACCGCATAAGGGTGCTTTCGGAAAGCGGGGTCAAGATTCACCTGCACTGCTTTGAATACGGCCGCCCCCATGCACCCGAACTGGAACGACTGTGTTTTTCGGTAAACTATTACAAACGCGACACTTCCGTGCGTAATCTTTTCTGCAAAACGCCATACATCTGTTGCTCTCGCCGTTCCAACGAACTAATTAACAATCTTTTGCAGGATGACTACCCGTTACTCATCGAAGGCCTGCACTGCTGCGAGATACTTCGCGACAAGCGTTTCGAAAAACGCAACACCATTGTCCGCATACACAACATCGAACACGAATACTACCGTTTGTTGGCCAAACAGGAGAAAAGCCTCCTAAGACGTTTATATCTGAGCAACGAAGCAAAAAAACTGCGAAAATACGAAGATATCCTTGCCAAAGCGCGGCACCTGATAACGGTGAACCAGACCGAAAACGACTATCTGAACGCAAAATACGGCACCGCCACTCTGATACCCTCATTCCACCAGTTCGACGACGTGTGCTCTCTCCAAGGACGGGGCAGCCACATCTTGTACCACGCCAACCTTTCGGTGCCGGAAAACATCGTCGCAGCCAAGTGGCTGACCACCAACGTCTTTGCCAAGACAGACCTTGCCGTGAAAATAGCCGGGCTGAATCCGCCCAGAGAACTCCGCAACCTTACAGCCAAATACCAAAACATACAACTTATTGAAAATCCGTCGGATACCGACATGCAGGTGCTGATACAGAACGCACACATTATTATAATGTACACTCATCAGCCCACAGGACTGAAACTCAAACTGTTGCATTCGCTTTTCGCAGGACGGTTCTGTCTGGTGAACAGCAACATGGTTTCGGGCACCAGCCTTGCCCAAGCCTGCGAGCTGGCCGACACGCCAAACGATTTCCTTGCCAAAATAGACAGACTGCGCACCATGCCATTCGACGACAACCAGATAGACCACCGCATCATGCTGCTAACCAACGACTACTCCAATTACCGCAACCGCGACAGAATAATCAAGATAATTGAAAGCTGATGGACAATGGACAATGGACAATGGACAATTTACAATGGACAATTTACAATGGATAGCTCAACTTCTTAACTCCTTAACCCCTTAACTTCTCAACTTCAAATCCTCTCTCCTAATTACTAATCACAAACACTTAATCCAACAAAAGTTTGGTAAATATAAAAATAAAGTGTATCTTCGTGAAACGCAAACAAACGTAATTTATTAACATAAAACACTCATTATGAATAATATAGATTGGGGCAACCTGCCCTTCGGTTACGTAAAAACCGACTACAACGTACGTTGCTACTACCGCAACGGACAGTGGGGCGAGATAGAAGTTTCGTCCGACGAAAACATCAACATACACATGGCCGCATCGAGCCTGCACTACGGCCAGGAAGCCTTTGAAGGTCTGAAAGCCTACCGCTGCAAGGACGGCAAGATACGCATGTTCCGCCCGGAGGCCAACGCCGAACGTCTGCAAAGCACATGCCGCGGCATTATGATGCCCGAACTCAGCACCGAGAAATTTGTGGAGATGTGCAAGAAGGTGGTGAAACTGAACGAGCGTTTCATTCCTCCCTACGGCACCGGCGCCAGCCTGTACCTGCGTCCGCTGCTGATAGGCACCGGCATCACCGTGGGTGTGAAACCCGCCGACGAATATCTGTTCCTAATATTCGTAACCCCTGTGGGACCGTACTTCAAGGGCGGTTTCAAAGCCAACCCCTACGTCATCACCCGCAAATACGACCGCAGCGCTCCTCTGGGAACCGGCATATACAAAGTTGGTGGAAACTACGCCGCTTCGCTGCGCGCGCACGTTGAAGCCTGCCACGGCGGAGAATACGCCTGCGAGTTCTATCTGGACGCAAAAGAAAAGAAATATGTCGACGAAGCCGGCGCCGCCAACTTCTTCGGCATAAAAGACGGTGCCTACATCACACCGAAATCCACATCCATACTGCCATCCATCACCAACAAGAGCCTGATGCAGGTGGCCGAAGACCTCGGAATGAAAGTGGAACGCCGCCCGATAGACGTTGAAGAACTTGCCTCGTTCCAGGAAGCCGGAGCTTGCGGCACTGCTGCCGTTATCAGCCCCATAGAACGCCTTGACGACCCCGAAACCGGCAAGAGCTACGTGTTCGGCAAAGAACCCGGCCCGTGGAGCACCAAACTGTACAACGCCCTGCGCGCCATTCAGCTCGGCGAAGCCGAAGACAAACACAACTGGAACACCATAGTGGAATAGTTTGGAGTTGGGAGTTGGGAGTTGGGAGTTGGGAGTTGGAAGTTGGAAGTTGAAAGTTTGGAGTTTGGAGTTTGGAGTTTGAAGTTTTACAGTTGATATTGAAAAGAACGAGCGGTCTTGCGGTTGCTCGTTCTTTTTTTTGTGTGGGGATGGGGGAATGGGCGCTGGAGCTTAGGTGTTGCTGCGTGTGTGGACGGGGTAATGGACGAGGAAATTTGACAGGAGTTTTTTTTCAACATCCTCAAATTTAACAAAAATAAAACGTATATTTGCAACGGTAACCATATTTAGCAACAAACAGCATTTATATATGTAAAAAACGGATATACAATAACATACAATAGCGATTCGTGCTATTCTTGATCACCAAATTTTTCCACAACAATGCCCCGGACACAGGGCGCCCCAAATCGAGAATAAGTCTGCGAAACGCCGATTGCTTCGGCGTGGAATGGCTTGTTAGATTTGGGAGGGCGTGGAAACCCTTGGTGGTCAGACAAGAAATACGTTCAACGCTTTTTTATTGTCCGCAGCAAGAGAAAAAAAAGACTTCTGCAAGGCTTGCAAAAGTGGGGAACACAGAAAAAAGAAACGTATTTTTGCAAGATAAAAAAGAAACGATAATGAAACTTATTGAACAAAATCCGTTCCGAATACTCGGCGTTTATGCCAACGCCCGACCTGCCGACATTGTGGCGAACTGCGATGACATGGAGGCTTATTTGTCTGTCGGCCAAAGCGTGTCGTTCGACTTGGATTTCGACAACCTCATGCCAGCGGTAGAACGGACACAGAAAACTGTGGCACAGGCCAAAAGCAAAATCAACCTGCCAAAAGACAAACTGAAATACGCCTTGTTTTGGTTTGTGAAATTAAAACTAAAAATATGAACACCAACGAATTATTTCTTAAAACAGCTTTCTGTTGCATGGCTTGCGATGGCGAGATAGACCATAGCGAAGTTAATCTTTTAAACAAAATATTTGTCGAAGAGAAGCACTATTTTAATGCCGACGAATTGCAAAAAACGACCGATAAATACATCGAGCAGCTAAAAAAAGATGGCAGTTTTTTCCTTCAAAAAACGCTCAACGAAATTAAAGGTGCCCAACTCAACAATCATGATCAATGCGAACTTGCATCAATCGCCGTAAAAACCATTGAGATAGACCGCAACATTCATTACAACGAAGTAGCTTTCTTCAAAAAAATCCGTCTCATACTATCAGTCTCCGATGAACAACTACTAAAGGTGATACCCCCAAACCCCGAAGTAGCCGACCAAATATCCCCCGAAGAGTATCTTCTTCCGGACATAATTGATGAAAACGATTTCTCTCTCTGGAATGCCGACAGTTTTGCAAGCATAAATCTAAACACCCCCCAAGCACCACAATAACCCATGCCAACAGAACAACAATGCTCAAACTGTGTCCACTACAAAAGTGGCGCATACGGAAAAAAATGCTCCTACTACGGACGTGTGCCGGCTTTCGACGGCTCGGTGTGCGAAGGCTTTGAAGGAATCTATTCCTCGAACAACTCCGCAGAAAGCCAACGCACCGGCGGCACAGGCATCGTTAACGACAACAAATGGCCTGAGCAATGCCATTCGTGCAAAAAACTGACAATTTGCAAAAAATACAACACTCCACCCTCCAGCCAAACTTGCCCAAACTATCTCAGTGCCGTAAGCGATGCCCATAAATCCGACAATTTCGACAACCAACAGCCGATAGAAACAGAAAAACACGAGGACAACGGTGTGCGTATGGACCATTATTATCCCGGGATGATTGACATGGAACATTACTCCAAACTGAAATGGCTGTCCGGATTGTGCTTGTTTGCGGGCATTTGGACTGTGTTTATAACAACTATTGGCATCATTTTCAACCCGGGCGATGCCCTGTCTAAAGTATTGAATGCAATATCAGCCATCTATTTCTGCATTCTTTGCACCTACACTTATTATTCAATAAGGAAGCGAAAGCCCGCCGCCATCTATTACGCCCGTTTCATAATGATTGTGTGCATATTGTCATGGTTGGTGTCTATTGCGTTTGGAAATTTCACCATTACGCCGATAAACATCGTTTTTGGCCTCGGCACACTAATATACGGAAGCGCAGGGTTGTATCTCACCTTTTCAAACGATGAGGTAAAAGAGGTGTTCCCAAAAGAATACCGCAAAACCAAATGGAAAGACTATCTTTTCAGTTTGGGATATATTCTTATCCCGTTCGTTATAGCAGGGTCCATCCTACTGACGTCGTGGGGGATAGGCAAAGTGGAAAACGCACGGAATGCCCGTTCCGAATTAATGAAGGCAGTCAAAAGCATCAACGACCAATGCCCTGTAGATGTAGGTTATTGGAAAACAACTTCCGTAAAATACGAAAACAACACTATCACCTACAACTATTTGGTAAACGAATCCTCTTTGTCGATGGACAAAATCGAGAAAAACAAAGAAAAAATAGCGACACTTACTCTTAAAAGAATTGATTATGAAGGCGGAAAAGGATCATTTATTGAATACCTCATCAACGAAAAAGCCGCGCTTAAATTCGAATATGTAGGCAACCAAACAGGGAAAGTTGCAAGCGTAAAATACGACCATAACAAAATTAAAGATCTGGTAAAGAACAACCATCTGAGCGACAGAGAATTCGTACAATTGACCATCGACATACAAAAATTGCTCACCCCCATGTATGTTGATGAAATAACACTGCTTTCCGACGTTTATCTTCGAGATGGGACAATACATTACGTATATAATTTGAAAAACATCAAAGAATCCGAATTGGGTAGTCTGGACTTTGAATATCTAAAAACATCTTCTCTGCTAGATTTAAGATATTCATTAACTAATACGCCTTTATCCAGTTCGACATACTCAAAAATGGCCACCCTGGGATATGGAGCACAATACGAATACAGTTTGGATAACAAACAGATTGGCTCATACCGCATCTCTCCGTCGGACATAAGCCACGCTCTGCAACACCCGTTGTATGAAACAGAATACAAACAGGAGCTCTTACAGGCTTTGATAGAAAAATCAAACAGATCCGAACTGCCAATAAAAATCGACAGAGGGCTCATTTTAGAAAGTGTCGGGATTGAAAACAACAACTTCACCTTTTATTATAGCGTCGACGACTATTTATATAACTTGTCCGCTTTTGAATCAAAGGAAACCATTGAGAAATTATTTATCCCATCCGATTTGCAAACCGACGTGGTGATCATGGCAACAGCTTGCGACAAAGGACTGTCATACCATTTTAAAGGCAAACGCTCAGGAAAAACAGTCCCCGTCGTTTTTTCAGCATCTGAAATTGAATCACTTTTAAACAATTGACATCATGTTAGACATCCTTTTCCTTATTCTGATTATTTCTTTGGTTGGCTCCATAACCACAGCCATTGAAAACCGGAATCGCCTTAAACACCTTAAGGCAAGCAATGACCCGGATAAATTTATAAAGGTTGCCCGGCATTACAAAGACAAAAACAAATATAAAGAGGCTTTCACGTGGTTTGATAAAGCCGCTGAAAAAGAATTACCCGAAGCTCTTTATGAACTATCCATGTGCTATGATATGGGATATGGATGCGGCCAAGACAAAGAAAAAGCTTTTCGAATATGCTCAAAATCGGCTGAAAAAGGATTCCGTAAAGCGCAATCCCGCATGGGCTATTATTATGAGAACGGTGTCGGCACTACCATGGACAAAATACAAGCTGTATATTGGTATGGCGAGGCCGCCAAAAATGGCGACAAATTATCCGAAGCCCGCCTGAAAAAAATCGAATCCGAATTACAAGAAAAATCCAAATAATCACCCTTAGCCATGTCATACACACTTTTAACCGAATGCGAAACCATAAAAGCCCAGCTGATAACCGAAATTCTTGACAAAAACGGCATCCACTACATTTTAGAAGAAGTCCGAAACAATTCAGATTCTTTTTTGGCACTACGGGCGTATGGCAAACAAGCAAAATCTCTGTCTCGCACGACGATTTCAACCAAGCCCACAAACTCCTCGAACAATTTGAAAACAACACCGGCTTAGAATTAACCTGGTGCCCCAATTGCGGCAGCGAAAACCTTGAAAGAGGAGTAATAACACAACCTCCACGATGGGTCAAAATAACCTTATATGTACTATTGGCTACATTTCTTATAACACCAATCATTAGCTTTCTTATTCTCAAAAACGACGCGATCATAATAATCCCCAGAGGACTTTTCTTTGTCTTGCTCGTCTACTACTTAACCCAACGCAACAAAAAAGGCTGCCGTTGCAAAGACTGCGGGCACACTTTCTCCAGCTATTAATCCCACTCCCCATGAACCCAACCACCCTCTCCGCCGTTGCGCTAATTGCCGCCGTCATGTCAGTCGTAGCCTGTTTCCCACTGCCGATAGGCTATTACACCTTTATGCGCATTGTGGTATTCATAGCGTCCGCCATACTGATAATAAAAAAACGGGACGAAGGCCTTTCCACGCAAAACATTGCCACCGCACTGCTTGCCATACTTCTCAACCCCATCATCCCCATTCACCTGCACAGCAAAACAGCGTGGGTGGTGATAGACATCATCGCCGCCGCATGGTTCATATATCTGGCTTTCAGCACAAAACGAGACAGACGGCAATAGCGGATAATAATTCATGATGTTTTCAGCCATCAGCAAATCACACATCCTCCATATCCCTTAGCAAAAAAATCCCCCATACAGGAAAAAAACACTGCAAATTATCCCCCATTGAGGGAAAAATCAATTACATTCCGAGATAAAAGCCACACAAAAAAAAACGGACACCGCCTTTTGCAACGGTGTCCGCAATCATATGTAACATTACAAACTATTCCTCTTTGGCCTTGGGGGCAACGCATTTGTAGAACAGTCCGGCCAAACCGGCGCCTACCAGCGGGGCTACGATAAACAGCCACACCTGACCCATGGCGCACCAGCCGCCTTCGGTGCAGCTGAAAATGGCTTGGCTCAGCGAGCGGGCGGGGTTCACGCTGGTGTTGGTCAGCGGTATGCTTACAAGGTGTATCAGGGTGAGGGTGAGGCCTATTGCCAGACCTGCGGCTTTGGTGTTGCTGCGCTCGTCGGTGGCACCCAATATCACCATCAGAAACACAAAGGTGAGCAGGGCCTCAACCAAGAAAGCGCCTCCACCGCTGATAGCGGCATAGTTCTCGCCGGCGGCGGCTTGGAAATCGGCTCCGAAACCGTTGGCGGCAAACACGCCGGTATTGCCCAAGCCACAGGCTTTCCATACAACAAGCAGTATGGCACCTGCTATGATAGCGCCGATAATCTGGGCCACCCAATACAGAAGCATGTCTTTCAGCGACATACGTCCGTTCACCCACACGCCGAAACTAACGGCGGGGTTGAGGTGCGCGCCGCTTACATGACCAATGCCGTAAGCCATTGCTATCACGGTAAGACCAAAAGCTATTGCCACGCCGAGAAAACCGACGCCGCCAAACAAAGCGGTTCCGCAACCGCCCAATACTAACCAGAAAGTGCCGAAACACTCGGCCAACATTTTGTTGTAAATCTTCATTATTTATGTGTTTTAGTTAATGTTTAAATTTCTGTGCAACGGTTTTCATGCCGCACATTATTTTATAAACGGGAAAAAAACGTTTTTGTTGCACAACTCAGCACAAAGTACAAAAAACAGTCCTCTACTTTTTTTTCAAAACAACTGTCAAGCCAAAACCATTTTAAACTACGACACCTCAAACAAACTATCGCCCCCTCCCCCACTCTATTTCAGCCTGATGATGTCGCTCCATCGGGTGGTGGGATTTTTGCTGCGGTAGTCGTGGCGTATGGCGTTGGCAAACACCTCGGCTTTGCCGTTGCCGTCCTTGGCGGCATATTGCTGCGAGCCGAGTATCACCGTTTCGGTGCCGTGCAAACGGTTTATGCGGTCCACCACGGCATCGAGTTTTTTCAGCTTCTGAAATTGTTCGGCGTTGATATCGAACAAGTTGAGCTGCACTGGCGACGACGGTCCCACTCCCATCACTATCACTCCGGCTTTTTTGTAGTGGAATCCGGGCTTGAAAATGCTTTCCAGCAACGAGCAGGCGGCTTTCACAATAACAATGCTCGAACTGGTGGGCGTGGACAGTGTAATTTCAGCAAACCGCTGATATTGAGGCAAGTCGTTACGAAAAAAGTTGGTGTTCACAAACACTCCCACCACCGACGCCACGGTGTTTTGGGCACGCAATTTTTCGGAACAGCGGGCGGCATAGTTGCTCACATGGGTTTTCAGCTCGTCAAGTCCGGTTATCATGCCGTTGAAACTGCGGCTTGTGCAGATGCTTTTCTTTGCTGCCATCGCCTCACCGGGCACACAGTCGGTTCCGTTGAGCTCGGCCCATGTGCGTTCTATCACCACATTGCCGAAAGCCGCCCCCACCCACTCGCGTGGCATCGACGCAAAGTCATAGGCCGTAAGCTTGCCCATTTTCTGCAATTTGGCAGCATATCGTCTGCCTATGCCCCACACCTCCTCTATCGGGAACAGTTTCAGTGCTTTGCGACGTTTCTCGTCGCTGTCTATCACACAGCAGTGGCGGTAGCCCTGATGCCGTTTGGCAAAATGGCTGGCCACTTTGGCAAGGGTTTTGGTGGGAGCCAGGCCCACGCTCACCGGCATTCCCACGCTCTGGCGGATACGTTTGTGCAGCCGTTCGCCCCACTGTTTCAGGTCGACATGCTCCATCCCGTCGAGGCGCACAAAACATTCGTCGATAGAATAGCGGAAATACTGAGGAGCCTCCTGCCGGATAATCTCCACCACACGTGCCGTAAGCTCGCCGTAAAGCTCGTAGTTGCTCGAGAAAACGGCAATTTTCTGGTCGGGAAATTGTTGTGCCAGATGAAAAAAAGGCAGCCCCGCCTTGATACCCATCCGTTTGGCCTCGTTGCTGCGGGCCACAATGCAGCCATCGTTGTTGGAAAGCACCACCACCGGCTTGCCGTTGAGGTCGGGTCGGAACACCCGTTCGCACGACACATAGCAGTTGTCGCAGTCTATAATGCCGTACATCGTCATTTTTTCCAGCTATGGATGGTCCACACCACCACGCCCCACACCTCGAAATTGTCGGTGTCGTGGATGCGTATGGGGTTGTAGTTTTTGTTGGCCGGACGCAGTTCGATATAGCCGTCGGCGCGGTGCGAGAGGTCAAGGTATTTTATTGTAAATTCGTTGTTTACGAAAGCCACCACCACGTCGCCGTCGTCGGGTTCAAGGCTTCGGTCGATAATGGCGATGTCGCCGTCGTTGATGCCCGCTTCCACCATGCTGTCGCCGTCCACTCGGCCGTAGAATGTGGCTTCGGGGTGTTTTATCATGTCGCGGTTAAAATCCAGACTGTCGTGCCGGTAGTCCTCGGCAGGCGACGGAAAACCGGCCTTTATCGAATTGGCCAACTGCAGCTCCAAGTCCTGCTCAAACACGCCTTTTATGATATGTATTTTCGACATTGTCATTCAAATCTTAAACAAATTTCGCATCAGCAGCAAAAAATCGGTGCCAACGCGGTAGTTGCGGGCGTAGTGGTTGTTCAGGTGGCGGCAGTCGGCTATGCGCGCACTTTCGTCGATGCCGCAAATGGGTATCACACAGGGTTTTAGCTCTGGCAACGACTGCCTTTGGGTGCCGTGTCCGTAACCCACCCAAGTATTTTTGCCCACAAGCACCAAAATCACCTTGCCGAAAAAGCCGCGTTTGTGTCGCTGAAAAAGCCACAGCACCGGCGAAAACAGCAGCACCACCGTAGCCGACGCTATGTCGAACGCCCGTTTTTGTGCCCGTTTGCGGGGCAATGCCAAGGTGCGCAGACTTATCGCGTAGGCATCTTCGGCCGAATAGATGTCTCCGCTACCAATAACAAACTGGCTCTCCTGTGGCACTATCCGGAACTCCACATTGCTGTTCTGCAAGGTGGTCATCAGCTCTATAATGCGCTGTGGCTGAAGGTTTTTGCCACAAAACACCACCTCGTTTATTTTGTAGAAACGCACAAGGTCGCCCAGCTGACTACTGTTGCCAACAAATGCCGGGTCGTCGGTGTCGGTGTCGCTCACGCAGCCAACAAACGATGGCACTATGCCAACCGTTCCGAGCAGGTTGATAACACGCTGGGTTTCAGACTTGTCGCCTACAACAAGGTACGCTTTGCTGCGGTTTGCCGAAAGGCTGTACCCTTTTACTTTCAGCAGGTGCAAAATGCCTCGTATCGAGAGTGTCGCCACAACGGCCCACACTGCGCCAAGCAAAATCAAGGCACGGGAATAACGCTGCGTTTCGTCGAGCAACGAATAGAAAATCAGCAGTGTAGCTGTTCCAACGGCCAACCCTTTCAGTATTTTCAAAAGGTTTACAGGTTTTCGGTAGCCGCCGTACAGAAATACACACAACAGCCACAATATCACATAGGTAGGTACAATGACATAGGTGTATTCCGGAGGGTAATAGTCTATGCTCACCGACTTGTGTGCCGCCCACAGGTTTTTTATCGCCAAGAAACCAAGGTAGATAAGCAAAAAATCCAACAGAGGAACTATAATATTGGAAACCAATCGTTTAACAAATGACAGCGATGCCCTTGCCCAGATGGCCATTTTTATGCCGGCGGTAAATATTCGCGCGTCGGAGTTCGAAAAATGTTTCCGGGTAAAAATCGCCATTGCGTTGTAGAAAGTGTAAACGTAGTTCAGGCTGCCTTTTTTGGTGCTTTCGCCCTTGTAGTGGATTATGCGCGTGGCGGGCAGGTAGTAGTTTTTGTATCCGCCTTGTATGATTCGGTACGAAAAATCGATGTCCTCGCCGTACATGAAAAAAGTTTCGTCGAGCAGGCCAATTTTGTCGAGCACCGCCTTGCGTGTCATCAGAAAAGCGCCCGAAAGTATCTCTATTTCAGCCGTTTGGTCGGGGTCGAGGTGACCGAGGTAGTAATGTGCGAACTTCGGCGAGTGTGGAAAAAGCTTTATCAGTCCCGAAATTTTGTAAAAAGCCACCTTGGGGGTGGGAAAACCGCGTTTGCTTTCGGGCAGGTATTCGCCCTCGCCGTTTATCATCTTCACTCCAAGTCCGCCGCAGTCGGGGTGTTCGTCCATAAAAGCAAGGCATTTGGCAAAAGTGTCGGTCTCCACAAGGGTGTCGGGATTGAGCATCAGCACGCAGTCGCCAGTTATCTGCCTCAGTGCCTGATTGTTAGCTTTCGAAAAACCCACATTGTCCTTGTTGGCGATGAGCCGCACTTGCGGAAATTTCTCCCTAACCATTGCCACCGAGCCGTCAACGCTGTTGTTGTCCACCACCCACACTTCGGTGTCGATGCCTTGGGCTGCCGCAAAAACGGAGTTCAGGCACTGTTCAAGAAAGAACTTCACATTGTAGTTTACTATGACAACACTCAACCGCATAACTCTCTAAAAATCAATGTGCATCGGGTATCAGATAAGCCACTGCGAAAGCAAGTACTATCAGCAGGAACTTAAGTTTTGACTTTTTGCCCACATCGTGGTTGAACAAAATGCTGATGGAAACGTGCAGCAGGATGCCCACCACAATGCCCATCACCGGCTGCTCAAAATTGCCCACGGGGGAAATCATAAAATGGTTCACCATCGAGCCGAGGGGTGTCATCAAGGCAAAGACCACGAGCAGCAAATACGATTTTCCGACCGAAAATTCGTTGTTAACAAACAGCGACACAAGCATCAACGTGATGGGGATATTGTGCAGAACTATGCCCGAAAGCAAGCCGTACTCCACCTGTCCGGAAGGGGTTACCAGCGGCATACCCTCCATAAAGGAGTGCAACGAAAGCCCAATCATCAGTCCCACAATGGGATGCGTGTGATGATGGTGGTGAGTCTCCGAGTCGGCACAGCACTGCGCATGATTGTGGCCGTGCTCCACACCACGGGTAAGTATTTCGAGCAGCAGCTGAATAAGGAAACCCACCAGCACCCAAATGCCATGACGAAGAGCAGAAAAAGTGCCACCTTCCTCGTTTTCAAACACATGCGGAGCCAAATGCAAAAAACAGACGGCAAATAAAAAAGCCGCACCGAAAGTGGATATGTAGTCCACTGCCTTGGCGGGAAGTGATCGCTTGGCCAAAAGAGGCAGCCCGCACAGCAGAACGCCGGCAATTATTATTATGTATGTTATTGCTACCGACACTGTTACGCAGAATTTTAGTTACCAAAAACACATTGAATCTCGTCGAACAGCCGCTGACGGTCGATAGGCACCACGCCAACCGTTTCGCAAACAATGCCTCCGGCCAAATTGGAATACTTGAGCAGCGTCTCCACAGGCAAACCCATTGACAAACAAAGTGTTGCAACACTTATCACAGTGTCTCCGGCACCCGACACGTCGGAAATTTTGCGCAGATGTGCCGGCACCATCATCGTATTCGGTTCGTCTTTGCGAAAATCGGCTATAAAAGCACCTTTGTCGGAAAGGGTAACAAACACAATGTCAATATTTTGTGAAACATGCAAACGCTCTGCCGCCATACGCAGCTCTTTTTCACCTATGCTTTTCGAATCCATGTCGAGGCCTTCCGAAAGCTCTTTCAGATTTGGTTTGAAAAGAGTTACACTCTTAAAATTCAGAAAGTTGCGATGTTTTGGATCCACAGTGGTCGGCACACCTTTGGCGTTGGCCATGGCGGTAACTTCGGCAATAATGCGCGGGGTGATGCAGCCCTTGTCGTAATCCTGAAACACGATGGCGGATATATTTTTGGTTTCCAGCAGGTTGGAGATTCTCTCTATCAGTTTGGCCTCATCCTCTTCCGACAGCGGATCGGTAATTTCTTTGTCCACACGCAGCAGTTGGGTTTTGTTGCCGATAATACGGTATTTCACTGTGGTGATGCGCGTTTCGGAGGTGAGTATGCCCTCGGCGGTCATGTCGGCGTTGGCCATCATTGTCTCAAAATCATGGCTTTTGGCATCGTGGCCCAACACGGTGCAAAGGATGGGGTTGGCACCCAAGGCACGGATGTTCAGCGCCACATTGGCGGCACCGCCCAAACGGTTCTCGCGGCGGGTCTCTGCCACCACTGGCACAGGGGCTTCGGGCGATATGCGGTCCACCCCGCCCCAAATATATGCGTCTATCATCACATCGCCCACAATAAGCACGTTTTGCTTGGTAAGTTGCGATGTAAATATCTCAAAATCACTCATTTTCATACTGTTATTTCTCCTCTCAGCGACTGTTTCAGCATCTTTCGCACCTGTTCCTTGTCGCTATAGCGCCCAAGCAGGTACATCAGTTTGGTGATAGCGGCCTCTATGGTGATGTCGTAGCCACTAACCACGCCGATGCGTCCAAGGTCGTAGCTGGTGGCGTACTGCCCTATGCGCACAGTGCCAGATTTACACTGTGTTACGTCGTAAAGAATAATGCCCCGTTCAGCGGCTTTCTGCAATGCGTCGATAAACCAGCCCTCGGTGGGGGCGTTGCCCGAACCGTAGGAGGAAATCACAACACCTTCCAAATCAGGGGTTTCCAAAATCGAATTGACCAATTTGGATGTGATTCCCGGAAAAAGGGTAAGAATGGCCACATTTTCGTTGAGCGACTTATGTACTTGAAAATCATCGCATTCTGGATAGAAAACAAGGTGTTTGTTGTAGCTGATGTCGATGCCTGCTGTGGCAAGCGGCGGGTAGTTGAACGAGGCGAAGGCGTCGAAATTCTGCGCGCTTATCTTGGTACTGCGGTTGCCGCGATAGAGCTTGTCCTCAAAAAAGATGGACACTTCAGGGATGTTCACCCGTTGCGAGGCAATCTCCAACGCCCCCACTATGTTGCCACGTCCGTCGGAGCGGAGCATCCCGAGAGGAAGCTGCGAGCCGGTAAGAACCACGGGTTTGCCCAAATTTTCGAGCATGAAACTGAGTGCCGAGGCTGTATAGGCCATGGTGTCCGTGCCATGCAAAACCACAAAACCGTCATACTTATCGTATTCGTTTTCAATTATTTGAGCTATCTCACTCCATACCCGAACGCACATGTCCGACGAGTCGATAATCGATTCCAGCTGACACGAGTCGATGCGGTATGGCACATTTTTCAGCAGCGGTATGGCATCGCTGATGCGGTCGAGCTTGAAAGGCTGAAGCACCCCCTGCTCGTTCTGCACCATGCCTATAGTGCCGCCAGTGTATATCATCAAAACGGCGTTGTTCATATATATGCCTGTTTTTTATGCAGTTATTGGTATAGTTTTTGGTCAAGTCAAACTGCAAATATACGATTTTTTTTTGTGAAAATCAAATGCCCGGTCTGCTGCCAATCAAATTGCCCAATGCGGTGCTCCGCGGCACGACATTTGTTGCCATTGTTTATCGATTTTACTAATTTTTGCGGACAAAACCAGCAAAATATTATAATTTTGTGGACGACACCCGCAGAATTTAGTGGTTTTGGAATAATGCGATAAATCAAAGAATAAAAAAAAATGTTTTTCAAAACCCGACCAGCACTTTCTGTGCCGAGTAGCTATTGCCGACAAGCAATCCGGCAAAGCGCTAACTTCAAGTGAGTTGTTTCAGCAGACCACTAAAGCCAATGCTAACCGCCTATTATCTCGTCCAGTTCCAGCCAGCGGAGTTCTTTTTCGTCGATATGAGCTATCACCTCGCCTATCCGCTGCGACCACTGAGCGATGTCGTCCACTGCGGCGCCGCTGCCGTCGGAGAGTTTCTGCTCCAAGTCCTTTTTCTCGGCTTCGAGGCGTTGCAGTTCTTCGGTGAGGGCTTTGTACTCCTGCTGTTGCTTGTAGGTGGGTTTTGTGGTGTTTTTTTTGCGTTCGTACTGTGGTTTTTCGGCTTTTCTCTGCTGCTGTTCGGAGCGTTGTTCAGCGTTGCGTTTCTGCAGATATTGCGTGTAGTTGCCCGGAAAGTCGCGCACACGCCCGTCTCCCTCGAACACAAAAAGGTGATCCACAAGGTTGTCCATAAAACTGCGGTCGTGCGAAACGATAATCAGGCATCCCTGATAGGAGAGCAGGAAACGTTCCAGAATTTCGAGGGTGTAGATGTCGAGGTCGTTGGTAGGCTCGTCGAGGATAAGGAAATTGGGGTTGGCAATCAGCACTTTGAGCAGGTAAAGCCTGCGGCGCTCGCCGCCGCTGAGGTTGCTGTAGTAGTTGTACTGCGTGGTGTCGTCGAACCCGAAATGTCGAAGGAACTGCGTGGCTGTCAGTTCTTTGCCGTCCCGCAGCTTTATCACCTCGGCCACGTCACGAATAATCTCTATACAGCGGCGGTCGCCTTTTTCCTCAAGGCCGTTTTGGGTGTAGTATCCAAACTGAATGGTCTGTCCGGTGATGATGCGTCCGCTGTCGGGACGCAGCTGTCCGGCAATCATGTTCAGAAACGTGGTTTTTCCGGCGCCGTTGGGTCCAACAACACCAATTTTGTCGCCTTTCTTGCACACGTAGCTGAAATCGTTGACCAGAGATCGACCGCCAATCGACTTGGTTACGTTGTACATTTCCAGTATCTTACCGCCTATGCGCTCGGTTTTCACCGACAGTTCGGCTTTTCGTTCGTTGAAACGGCGGTGGGCTTTCTCCTCCAGCTCGTAGAAAGCGTCGATACGTGCGCGCGACTTGGTGCCGCGGGCCTGTGGCATACGCCGCATCCAGTCAAGCTCGGTGCGGTAGAGGTTTTTGGCCTTTTCCACCTCGGCTTTTTCGTTGGCCACACGCTCTTCCTTTTTGGTTACATAATAGTTGTAATTGCCTTTGTAGTGGTATATTGCACCGTTTTCCAGTTCTATTATGTCGCCGCAAACGTGGTCGAGGAAATAGCGGTCGTGGGTAACCATCAGTATGCTTAGGTTCTGTTTGGCAAGAAATCCCTCAAGCCACTCTATCATACTGATGTCCAAGTGGTTGGTTGGCTCATCGAGAATCAGCATGTCGGTGTCGTCTATCAGCACCTTGCTTAGGGCTATTTTTTTCCGCTCGCCGCCCGAGAAGTGTCCCAACGGCTTGTCCAACTCTTTGATATCCAAACGGAAAAGTATTTCTTTGATACGGTTTTCGTAGTCCCACGCCTGCGCCGCATCCATCTGGTTCATGGCATTTTGCAAGGCTGTTTCGTGTTGCTTGGTGGGTTCCCGTTCAATGTCGTAAAGTGCTTTTTCGTAGGCACTTACGGTTTTCACATATTTATTTTCGGAGGCAAAGATATAGTCGCTAAGGAGCTGGTCGGATGGCATTTGCGGATTTTGCGGCAGGTATGCCACACGCATGTTGTTGCGAAAGGTGATTTTGCCCTCGTCGGGAATTTGCCGGCCGGTGAGAATGCTTAGCAATGTGGATTTGCCTGTGCCGTTGCGGGCAATGAGCGCGGTTTTCTGCCCTTGGTTGATGCCAAAGGACATGTCGTGGAACAGAATTTTCTCGCCATACGATTTGGAGAGGTGTTCTACAGTAAGCAGTGCGTCGGCCATGGCAATGAATTATTTGGCTAACCAGCTGCGGGGGTTCTGGCATTCGCTCACTTTCCAAATCTGGAAATTGAATTCGGCCTTGTTTTCGTCGTTGGTGTGCACGGTTCCCAGCCGCTGTTTGGTGGACACTTTGGAGCCTTCCTTCACTGCCACGTTTTCCAAGTCGGTGTAAACGGTGATGTAGTCGCCATGGCGCACCATAACCACTTTTTGCTGGTTGGGGCCGGTGAAAACGCGTGTCACTTCGCCTTGGAACACGCTGCGCACGCTGGCTCCGGCGGAGGTAAGTATCTCCAGACCGTTGTTCATCACCTTGCCGCCCGATGGGTGTGTGTATGTGCCGTACTCGCGCAGCACGGTGGCTTTTTCCACAGGCCACGGCAGACGGCCTTTGTTGCTTTGGAAATCTTTCGAAAGGGCCTCCTCCTGGGGAGTGAGGGCCAGTGTGCTGGTTTTTGTGGTTGTTGTTGTGGTGCCAGTCGTTCCGGAGCCGCCTTTCTTGGCATTGGCGGCCTGCTGACGTTTCTTGGCCTCCTGCGCTTTGCGGATTTCCTCGTTTATAATTTTCTGTATCTGTTGCTGTAGCTGGCGGGCCTGTTTTTCTTTCTGTTTCAACTGGGCCTGCAGGTCCTTGGCTTTTTTGTCGTAGCCTTGTATCGACTGCTCTTTCTGTTTTTTCTCACTGTTCAGCTGCTTGCGGTTGGCCTGCTCTTGCGCAAGGTAGTCGGCCTGTTCGCTGCGTCGTTGCTCAAGCGACTGCGACACGGTGTTGAGCTGCGTCTGACGGTCGTTTATCAATCCGGCCTGATATTTGCGGTAATTGCTGTATTCACGGAAATATTTGCGGTGCAGGTAGCGGCTGTTGAAGTCCTTGGAGTCGAACATCAGGTTGAGGCGGGTTAGGTATATGCGTTCGCGGTACAGGGCGCGTATTATTTTGGCGTACTCCGCTTTCATGCTGTCTATCTGGCGGCCGAGCAGACGTATGGAGTCCTGCGTTTGCGACAATTCGCGGTTGATGATGCCCAACTGCGAGTTGATGTTACGTATCAGCTTTTCGCGCTCTTTTATTTTCTTGTTGAGGGCGTTGAGCTGCTTGGTGGTGAGTTTTTTGTCGGCACGCACCGACGAAAGGTCCTTGTTCAGTTTTTTGATTTCCTTCTCTATTTTTGCTTTTTCTTTCTCCAAAGAGGAGCGGTTTTGGGCACATAGTGAGCCCGTTGCTGCCACAAACGACAGCAAAAAAGACAGAATTATCGCACAGTTGCGTGATTTACAGCTCATTGCTTTAAAATATATGTAAAAAAAACAACGTTCAAAGTTAGCAAAAAACCTTGAACGCTGTTGGTTGTGGCACAATTATTTTTCAATAATGCGGTGTTTATTACTTTTGCACCGAGTCGACAACAATTTTCTCTGGCTGGGGTTGGGGTTGAGGTTGGGGCATCACTGGATCGGGCAATGGTCCGCGGCGCACCTTGCTGCCTTGCTGCACCACAAGCCACGTTGTGTCGAAACGCACAAGCATAACCTGCGCATCGGTTTCCTGCGAGGGATTGGAAGAGTGGAAGCTAACAATGGCTGTATCGCCGAAAAGCTCGGTGTTTTTTATATTCACCTTGTTTGGCACAAGGGTATTGAGGACCGTGTCGGAGATGTTGGGCAGCACAAAGGTTTCTATCTGGTTGAGCATAGGCATGAAATCCTCGCTAACATAGGGGCGCGCCTCGCTGATGCGGAAGTTGGTCTCGGCGTCGAGGTAGGCCTGTGCTATGCGTTCCACCTCGCGTTTTTGGCTGCTGCAGGAAAAAAGAAGTGCTATTGCTACAATGCTCGATAAAACTTTTAGTACTTTCATAAATCTATCATGCGTTTTGGCAAAAAAAACTCCCCTTGCAAAAGGGGAGTTTTTTTTATAAAACCATGGAATGTCCAATTTATTTAAGCAGGGACTTTGCAGGCATGGCTGCCATTTTTTCCCAACCGTTTGTTTTCATAGCTTTGGCAGAAGGTGCGGAAAGCTGCACGTTGTTGGCAACAACATTGAGGGTTTTCTGAATAGTATTGCCATTTGCGTAGTGTTCCATCACATCAATCATGTCTATGTCTGCATTGAAAGTAACTTTCATGTTGGAGCTGTTGTAGTTCATGCCACTTACAACCAAAGTGCCTTGAACCGAAGGAGCATAAGTGTAGTCGTACACTGTATAGAATGTGGTGTCGGTTGGATCATTTTGGTTAACTGTATATAGAGCATTCTCATAAATATTATTTGTTGCATAGTTGCAGTAGAACTGGTTCAAGTTATACTGCTGTTCGCCATCTTCTGCAAAAATACGAACTTGTACAGCAGGAAAATAGCCGGATGTACCCTCTATTTTGCTGAATGTCTGAAAAGCTATAAAAGGATTTTCACCATCCACATAGTATGCATAGCGGTAGCCTGATGCTTCGGGCGACCATGTAGATCCGTCGAATGTGTAAGTCAAAGATGTTTGGGTGTTGCCGCCGTCACCACCATTACCACCATTGCCACCATTACCACCATTGCCGCCGTTTTGTTCGGTGGAGTCATCGTTGTTGTCGTCGTCGCCGCACGAAGCCATGCTTACGCACAGGGTTGTTGCTAATAAAGCAATTCCGAAAAATCTAAAATACTTTTTCATTTTTTTTGAGTGTTTTTGTTTATAAATTATTTATTTCGTTTCTTCAGAAAAACGTTGCAAAGTTACAATATTTTTTTCAATTATTTCATTTTTTTTCAGTTTTTTTTACCACCATTTGGCAACAATAAAAAATATCTATTTATTTTTCAACACTTTAACAATACCGCAAAACAGAAAAAAAAACATTTCTTGGGGGACAAAAAAACATTGGAAACAATATCGGGCACCAAAACAAATTGTGCCTACACTTTGGCAAACTTCATATAATGTGCGCCGCTCTAAAAACATTAAAGCCACACAACAAGTTTTGCGGGGCTTTAGTGTCTTAATGTCTGTGCCGTCTATTCAATTTTTGGCAAGTTGTTCAAACCTTTTCTGTTTTTTTTGGGCTTTACAAAAGCGTTGCACAGTTACACATATTTTCTTGTTCTTACAATATTTTTACGTTATTATTGTTATTAAAACAACTAACAACACCGTAAACACCTTGAAATCGGCACATTATGGCATCTCTAAACAAAAACACTTTTTTGACGGCAACGCTTTTATACATTTTTTTTGCAGGCTGTTTTTTCAATGTCGAAGCACAAAAAACCGAAATTGGAGCGGAGCGCACCACAGCATACATTCCCCTGTTGAAGGACAAGAAGGTGGGGATTGTGGGCAACCAATCGTCGATGGTGGGTGGCACGCACCTTTTGGACACCCTTTTGCGGAGCGGCATAGAGGTGTGCCGCGTTTTCTGTCCCGAACACGGTTTCCGCGGCGAGGCTGAGGCCGGCGCGCGTGTTAGCAACAGCATAGACCGAGCTACGGGGATACCCATTGTATCGCTGTACGGCGCCAACAAAAAGCCCCTTCCGGAACAGCTTCGCGACATCGACATAATGGTGTTCGACATTCAGGACGTGGGGGCACGGTTCTACACCTATATCTCCACCCTGCACTATGTGATGGAGGCCTGCGCCGAAAACGGGGTGCCGCTATTGGTGCTCGACCGTCCCAACCCCAACGGCTTTTACGTGGACGGCCCGGTGCTCGACACCTCCCTGCGCTCGTTTGTGGGCATGCACCCGGTGCCGGTGGTGCACGGCATGACCATTGGCGAGTACGCCCGCATGATAAACGGCGAGCGATGGCTGAAAAACGGCGCACAATGCCAGCTTACGGTGATACCGATGCTCAACTACACCCACGACAGCCTTTACCACCTGCCCATTGCGCCTTCGCCCAACCTTCAAACCGACAACGCCATACTGCTCTACCCCAGCCTGTGCTTTTTCGAAGGCACCACCATCAGCGTGGGACGCGGCACAACCATGCCTTTCGAAGTGGTGGGATGCCCGAGCTACAGCGACAAGAGTTTCTCATTCGTGCCCAAACCTATAAAAGGGGTGAGCAACAACCCTCTGCACAACGGCAAGACATGCTATGGCAACGACCTGCAAAAAGCTGGAGCACAGATTATTAAAAACAAACGCCTCAACCTGTCCTTTCTTATCACGATGTACCAGAAAAGCGACAAAAACACGTTTTTCCTGAAAAACAACTTTTTCGAAAAGCTGGCAGGCACGCGCAATTTGCGGAAACAGATAAAATCCGGAATGAGCGAAACGGCAATACGCAAGTCGTGGGAACCCGCCCTGACGGAATATAAACAGATGCGGAAAAAATACCTGCTTTACAATTGAAAGTGGAAAATGGACAATGGAAAGTTGAAAATAGACAATGGAAAACAATGATTTACCACCCCACCCTTCGGGCACCCATTCTATGACATAATGGATTTTTTTTGCAGGGCTGTGCCAATGGTGCGATCAAATAAATGTACAATGGATGATGCACAATGCGTTATTGTACGGCTATGCCAGTGGCGCAGCACTACCTAAAATCCAGCAACCACCCAACTACAAACTCCAAACTACAAACTACAAACTACAAACTACAAACTGCAAACCCCAAACTACAAACTGCAAACTCCAAACTCCAAACTGCAAACTACAAACTCCCAATTTTCACAATCCATTGTTTATAAAAACCTTACCACAAAGTTTGTTACCTCATTTTTTGTAAGTATTTTCGTATTTTGGAATAAAACACAGCAGTTATATGCAAGGAATTAGATATCATATAGTTGCGTTATGCACTATTATACTGGCGCAAGTCGCCGTGGGACAAAGTTCGCAATTGTTGGAAAAACAGCGTTCCGAATACCGCCGTGCCGTGGACCTTTTCGAGAAGGAGAAATACGCTTCGGCGCAACACGCTTTCGACAAATACATCGGCAGCCGCAAGCCGCAGGACGACAGCGAGGTGGAGTCGGCACACTTTTTCAGCGCGGTGTGCGCACAGCTGCTCACCAACAAGGACGCTCAGGTGAAACTCGAGGAGTTTATGCGGCATTATCCGCAAAGCGCACATATCAACATGGCACACCTGTTTCTGGGCAACCACCATTTCGGCGAACGCAACTACAAACAGGCACTTGCCGAATACCGCTTGGTGGACGACTCGCAAATTGAATACGGCTACCGCTCCGAATACGAATTCAAAACCGGCTACTGCCTGCTGCAAACCGGCGACCAGAAAAACGCCAAAGCCTATTTCCAACGCCTGATGACCGGCAAGTCGAAATACGCCAACTCGGCACTGTACTACTACGCCCACATACAATACGACGAAGAGAGCTACGACCTTGCCCTTGCCAATTTCCTGAAACTGCAAAACGACAAGAAACTGTCGAAAATAGTGTCGTACTACATTGCCCAATGCTACTATTTTCTCGACAAGGACGAGGACCTGATACGCATGGCCCCGCAGCTCATCGCCGAATCGAGCGACCCCCGCAAGGCCGAGATACAGCAGATGGTGGCCGAAGTTTATTACCGCAAGGGCGAATACGCCGAAGCCCTCAAATACTACGAGCAGGCCAACGCCATATCGCAGCAGGACAACTACTACCAGATGGGATTCTGCAACTATCAGCTGCAGCGCTACGAAAAAGCCATACCTTATTTCGAACACTACACCACCGAAACCGACAGCGTGGCACAAAACGCCCTCTACCACCTTGCAGACGTGTATCTGAAAATGGGCAAGAAAAACGAAGCCCGCACCATATTCCGACAGTCGGCCGACATGGCATACAACGAAAACATAAAAGAGGACGCCCTGTACAACTACGCCAAACTCTCGTGCGAGATAGGCGGCGCACCCTACAACGAATCGATACTGATGCTGCAAAACTACCTGAAACAATACCCCGGCACCAAACACCGCAACGAGATAGACCAGATACTCACTTCGCTATATTTCTCCACCCGCAACTACCGCAACGCCCTTGAACTGATAGAAAAACTGCCCAACAAAACCCACTCGCTAAACCAAGCCTACCAACGCATAGCCCTGAACCGCGGCATAGAGCTGTTCAACGAAAACAACCTCACCGACGCCATATCGCTCTTCACCAAAGCGATAAACATCAACGCACTGCCCACCGCCACCGCCAGCGCCTACTACCTGCGTGGCGAAAGCTACTACCGCAAAAACCAGTACAACACCGCCAAGAAAGACCTCGACAAATTTTTCATCACCTCGCAGGCCGAAAAATCGGACTACTACAAACAAGCCGCCTACACGCTGGGCTACACCAACTACAAACTGAAAAACTACAACACCGCCATCGACAACATGAAAAAATTCATCAGCGTGGCCGACAAATCCGACGACAAACGACAGATCGACGACGCCAACAACCGCATAGGCGACGGTTTCTACGTTCAGAAACAGTTCGACAACGCCATCACCTATTACAATAAGGTAATAAACAGCCGTGGCGTGGACGCCGATTACGCCTACTACCAGAAAGCCATGTCGTACAGCGCATTGTGCAAATACGAGGACAAGATAAACACCCTGAACACCCTGCTGAAAAACTACCCGGGCTCCGACCTCGCCCCCTCGGCCAGTTTCGAGATAGCAAGCACCTACCTGCTCAACGACGACAACGAAAAAGCCCTTGCCGCCTACCAGAGTTTCCTTGCCAACTACCCGCGCAGCGCCTACGCCAAGGAAGCCCTCCTGAAAACCGGCATCATATACTACAACACCAAACGCGAGACCGAAGCCCTTGCCACCCTCGACCAAGTGCTGAAAAACTACCCCGGCACCGCCGAATCGCGCGACGCCCTGCTGGTGGTGAAAAACATATACTCTGACCAAGGCAACATCAACGACTATTTCGACTACGTGCAAAACACCACAAATGTGGTGATTTCCAACTCGTCGCAGGACAGCATGACCTTTATGGCGGCCGAAAACTTCTATTTCGGCGACGAAAAAGAGAAGGCCATCAACGGCCTGAACAACTACCTGAAACGCTTCCCACACGGATTGTTCGCACTTACGGCACACTACTACCTTGCCGACTGCCTCGACCGCTCGGGCAAATCCACCGAAGCCCTGCCGCACTACGACTTCGTGGCACGCCAGGCCAAATCGCAATACACCGAGACATCGCTGCTGCGCGCCGCTCAGATTTCTTTCAACGAAAAGAAATACACCGAGTCCAACAACTATTTCGACCAGCTGGCCAAAAAAGCCGAATCGAACAGCAACCTTCAACAGGCAAACCTCGGTCTGCTGCGCACCCATTTCCTGCTTGGCGAATACGAAAAGACCATTCTTGCCGCCAACAAAGTGCTGGCTTTTGAAAAGATAACAGCTCAAGAGACCGAGGAGGCCTCGTACTACCGGGCACGCTCGCTCTACAACCTTGGCCGCCACGACGACGCCATCGCCGTGTACCGTGTGCTGCAAAGTGCCGACAACGGCGAATACGCCGGCGAAGCAATGTACCGCGAAGCCGAGCTGTATTTCAACAACAAAGACTACACCAGCGCCGAAAACGCCATCGAAGACGCCGTGGGCAACCCCCGCAGCGACTACTGGTCGGCAAAGACGTTCATACTCTGGGCCGAAATTTTCCACATCAACGGCAACAACCTGCAAGCTAAACAAACCCTGCAAAGCATTATCGACAACTACGACGGCGACGACCTTGTGCAGGAAGCCACACAGCGCCGCAATGAGATAATACAAGAAGAAAACGCCATCAAAGCACAGGACGCCGGCACCAACGAATCGGAACCCGATGAGGTGGATGTTGACTAATCCAATATCACAGAACGTTCACATAACACAATAACAGCCAAACAGTTATGAACAAAACGAAAATAACACTGCAAAGCGTTGCCATAGCAGCAGCATTGTGCGCCACAGCATCAGCCACAGCCCAAACCAAAGACACCAACGTTTACGACGAAAAAGTGGTGGTGGTGGGCTCTTTCAACCCAGTATTGCAAAACGCCGACAAGGTGAACGTTGCGCCAAGTATCAACGACACCGCAACCATGACCCCGGAATACAACTACTCCATCGAGTCGCGACGCATATACAGCCTGTACATACCAGAAAACATAAAACCGGCACGCCTGAACCGCGAACGCACCACAAAACTGTACCACAACTACCTGAAACTGGGCTTCGGCAACTACTGCACTCCCTACGCCGACCTGTACTACAACAGCACCCGCAGCCGCGACCTCAACTACGGGGCAAGGGTGTTCCACCAATCGTCGTGGTGGACACTGAAAGACTACGGCAAGGACTACAGCTCGAACACCGAAGTGGACATCTTCGGCAAAAAATTATGGGAGAAAAACAGCCTCTCGGCCAACATTTTCTACAACCACGACTACTACCTGTACTACGGTTTCACCGACAGCCTATGGCAAACCTTTGTACCCGCCGCCGACCCGCAGACCGCCGACTACTCGCAGTATTTCAACACATTGGGACTGAAAGCCAATTTCCGCAGCACCAACGTTGATTTCAACACGCTGAACTACGAGGGCAACCTTGCCATCACCAACCAGCGCGACAAATACGGCTCCAACGAGTTCCGCACCTCCATCGACGCCGACGCACACTATGGTTTCGCCTTCTGGGGTACCGAAAAACAAATTGTGGGTCTGCAACTGCAGTTCGACTACTACAAAAACTCCGGCGACAGCACTCTGTTCCCCATGCAGAACATCGACACACTGATAAACCACAACGCCACAATGCAAAATTTTTCTGGCAACACAGCCATTTTTGCGGCACAGCCATATTTCCTCTTCAAGGCTTTCGGCTTTAAAATGAACATCGGACTGAAATTTGCCTACATAAATACCGACGGTTTCAAACTGTTCCCCAACATCACGGCTTCGCAAACCCTGTTCAACGACATTCTGCACCTTACAGTGGGTCTCAACGGCGACTACATACACAACAGCTGGGAGAGACTCCGCACCGAAAATCCGTTTGTAGGACCACGATGCGACATAGCCAACACTTCCTTCACCAAACTTTTCGGCGAAGCCAAATTCAATTTCACAAAAAAATTCAACGTACGCGCCGGTGTGTCGTACACCCTTTACAAACAGCTGCCTTTCTTTATGATAGACACTTTCTACTCGCTGAACAACGTGTATAAGACCCTCTACAACGACGCTAACCAGCTCAACATAACCCTCGGCGCCGCCTACCACCTCGACGAACGCTTATCGTTTGGCCTTACAGGCAACATATACAGCTACAAAATGAAAGACGGCATTCTGGAAAATCCGCTGTACAAGCCAAAATGGGATTTGTTTGTAAATGCTTCGTTCAACTACAACAACAAATTCTACGCCCGTTTGGAAACCGGCCTCATTGGCAAGATGGAAGGCCTGCAACGTGTGGGCAATATCCTGCAAACCGACGAAATATCAATGAAATACGGCATACACCTGAACGTGGAATACCGCATGAACAAAGTCCTCTCGTTCTTTGCCGACCTCGACAACGTGGCCTACCAACGCTACTACTTCTGGACCAACTACCCCTCAAAACGCATACAGTTCCTCATCGGCGCCACATACACAATTCCGGAAAAATAATTCGGAGTTGGGAGTTGTGAGTTAGCAATTTGTAATTCATATATAACAATCAACAATTAAACGATAACACACAAACAACAATTCAACAATAACCATGGACATTTCAATAGTAGTACCGCTTTTCAACGAAGACGAGTCGCTGCCGCACTTGGCGGAATGGATTACCCGTGTGATGAAAGAGAACAACTTCACCTACGAGGTGCTGATGATAGACGATGGCAGCAAGGACGGCTCGTGGGGGGTAATAGAACGCCTCGCCGCCGAGAATCCCTGCTACAAAGGCGTAAAATTCCGCCGCAACTACGGCAAATCCGCCGCCCTCAACGTTGGCTTCACACACGCCCAAGGCGATGTGGTGATAACCATGGACGCCGACCTTCAGGACAGTCCCGACGAAGTGCCGGAGCTCTACCGTATGATAAAAGAGGACGGCTACGACCTCGTATCTGGCTGGAAAAAGAAACGCTACGACTCCAAGATAGCCAAAAACATCCCCTCCAAACTGTTCAACGCCACCACACGACGCATGTCGGGCATCAAACTGCACGACTTCAACTGCGGACTCAAAGCCTACCGCCGCGACGTGGTGAAAAGCATCGAAGTGTATGGCGAGATGCACCGCTACATTCCCGTGATAGCCAAATGGGCTGGCTTCGGCAAGATAGGAGAAAAGGTGGTGCAGCACCGCAAACGCGAGTTCGGAACCACCAAATTCGGCATGAACCGCTTCATCAACGGCTACCTCGACCTTATGAGCATAATGTTTATCTCCAAGTTCGGCAAACAACCCATGCATTTCTTTGGCACCGTGGGAAGCATATCGGGATTGTTCGGCCTTATCTCGCTGACAGTGGTGATTATACTGCGTCTGACCCACGTCATCTCCCTTACCCGCAGCGTGTGGTTCTACCTAAGTATGCTTTTCCTCATACTCGGCGTGATGCTTTTCCTTGCCGGTTTCCTTGGCGAACTGATTTGCCGCAACTCAAGCACCCGCAACCAGTACCTCATCGAAAAAGAGCTGCTCAACAAATAATTACAAGCGATGAAAGACTTTTCGGGCTGGTCGCTATTCCTCGACCGCGACGGGGTAATAAACCAACGCATTGTGGGCGGCTATGTAACTCGTCCCGATGAATTCATCGTCCTGCCCGGAGTGCTCGACGCAATGCGCACCTTCGCCAACGTATTCGCACATATTTTCATCGTCACCAACCAGCAGGGCATCGGCAAAGGACTGATGACCGAGGCCGACCTGCAACTAATCCACGACAATTTTGTGAAAGAAGTGGATGGCCACGGCGGACGCATCGACAAGATTTACCACTGTCCCAAACTGCGTACCGACTACAGTTTCGACCGCAAACCACGCATAGGCATGGCACTGAAGGCACGGAAAGAGTTCCCCGACGTGAACCTGAAACACTCCGTTATGGTAGGCGACAGCAAAACCGACATGGAGTTTGGCCGCCACGCCGGAATGACCACCGTACTTGTGGGCGAAGAACCCCAGATAGCCACCTACAACCCCAAACTGGTGGACTACTACTTCCCTACCCTTTTCGATTTCAGCAAGGAACTGTTGGCAGTTAGGAGTTAGAAGTTGGCAGTTGGGAGTTTGCAGTTGGCAGTTGGCAGTTTGCAGTTTGCAGTTGGGAGTTGGCAGTTGGGAGTTTGCAGTTTGCAGTTTGCAGTTTGCAGTTGGGAGTTGGGAGTTGGGAGTTAAGAATTAAAAGTTAGTAATCAGGAATTGGGCAGGAGCCGGTTTTTTAATTCCCTGCAAATTCAACTCGAAACAACAATACTATTGCGCATAAATTTTCCAACTGGCAAAAAAAAATCGGGCGGGATTTGCTGAAAACCCGCCCGATACAAACAATTTACTTTTGTGAAATGCTAAAACTTAAATCCCACACTCACTTGCAACACCCCGTAGTGCGATTTCATGTCCACCTTGCGGGCAAGGTCGTTTTTAACTTCAAAGTTGTTGAAAAAATTGGTGAAATCGTAAGTGTAGCGGGCACCGAAAAAAAGACCGTTTTCCAAATTGTAGCTCAAACCCAATGTGGCTCCCACATTTATGCGGTTCCAAAATTTGTAATCCGACAATCCGAATTCTTTACAATATTGCTGGGACTCCTTTTCAATGTCAGCAAGCGTCATTGTGGTATCGGACGAGTAATACTCGGTTTCGCCGCCATAAGTATAGCAATCCGACCATTTATTTTTTTCCTTGCCGCCAAAGCAGAAGCTCACCTGCGGACCGAGTTCGATGGCCAAGCCACCCACATAAAAGCGCAACAACACCGGCAGGTTGATGTGGTTGGTACGGAAAACCATCTCCGACTCACTGCTGTAGCTGCCGTATGCACCATTTTCGTCGTATGTGCTGGTGCGTTTTAAACCCTGTTGGGCAAAAACGAGCTCGGCGCCAACGCTGATATTGTCGCTAACGAAAAATTCGCCCATCACGCCAACGTTGAAACCAAACACCGGAGCACGTTTCACAGTGCTGGAGCTGTCCATCTCCAAAAACATATTGTTCATCGTTCCGCTGGCTTTCACGCCAAATTTAAACTGGGCCATAAGGCTCTCGCTGGTGGCAAACATCAGTATTGCCGCCACTGCCATAACTTTTAAAGCTTTTTTCATCTGTTTTACTGTTTTTGTTGGTTAGTTGTTTTTGTGGTGCAAATGTACAAAAAAACTTTCTACAAACAGCCTTTTCGCAATTAGCGGTAAAAACAGCGATAAACAAAAAAAAAAAAAAAATGACCAAACGCAGCTTATCAGAATGTGCCACGGGCGCATGCCACGCAAAAAAAACACTTTTTTGCCATCGCCGAAGCAAAAAAAAGCGGTCTTGCAGGCCGCTTGGGATATTACCACACAATGATGCAGTTTATTTGAAACTCTGCTTGATGCTTCCCGAATGGTTGATATCGACAGTTTTTGCCGGTCGGCGGAAGTTGAGAATTATTGATGTCCGATAAAAACTAAGAACAATTATTGCCAAAGACAGATGTTGAAAATAAAAACGGGCATACGAAAAATTATAAGGGCTTACCCATTGA
>CALGGY010000074.1 GCA_937915785.1 uncultured Bacteroidales bacterium | reverse complement strand
ACAACAATAACGGCCTGCTAAGTTTCACGAAGAGTCACCCCCGTGCGAGGTGACTTTTTTCGTTATGCCAGCCGCTTTCATGCCTTTCACCGCCGAGCGTATGCGTAAAATGCTTAACCTCGGCAAACAGCCATGGCACCACGCCGGACGCCTCGACATCATTGCCCCCGGCACCGAGCTGTTGCAACCCGAGTTCCTTTTCGAAAAAATCGACGACACCGTTATCGAAGCGCAGGTGAACAAACTGCTCGAAACCAAGCGTCAGAACGAGCTCAACGCATGGGCTCCCGCCGCGGTGAAAGAAAAAGTGGCTTTTGACGATTTCGGCAAGGTGGACATCCGCGTGGGCACCGTGCTGGAATGCACCAAAGTGCCAAAGGCCGACAAACTGCTGCAGTTCCGCATCGACGACGGCATGGGCGGCCGCACCATTGTGTCGGGCATCGCCAAATACTATCCCGAACCCGAAAAACTGGTGGGAACGCAGGTGTGTTTCATAGCCAATTTCGAGCCGCGCAAGCTGAAAGGCGTCGAAAGTCAGGGCATGATACTCTCTGCCGAGGACAAAGACGGACGGCTGGTGCTTGTAACCCCAAGCCAACTGGTGGCCTGCGGCGCAAATGTGGGGTGATTGGTAATCATTAACATATATTGAAAATGATGAATATCAAAAAAATGTTCGGCTTGGTGGCAATTGGAGCCTGCCTCCTGCTGTCGGCTTGCGAAGAAAAAGCGGAGCTTATACAGCCCGAACCGGAAACCGACGACATTTCGTTTACCGTAAACGGGGTGTCGTTTACCATGAAAAGAGTGGAAGGCGGAAATTTCCGTATGGGTAGCGACGGATATCTGTTCGATGTGGTGGAAGACGAAATGCCAACGCACAATGTGGCGCTCTCCACTTTCCATATCGGCGAAACCGAAGTTACACAAGCCCTGTGGACGGCGGTGATGGGCGACAATCCCAGCGCTCAGTCCGTTGCCGACGGCTCTACCCACCCTGTGGAAAATGTCAGCTGGACCGACTGCCAGCTCTTCATAGAACGCCTGAACCAGCTTACAGGACGCATTTTCGGGCTGCCCACCGAAGCACAGTGGGAATTTGCTGCCCGTGGTGGGATGAAAGACTGTGGAAACAAATATAGCGGCAGCGGCAACATACAAACCGTGGGCTGGTTTGCCGACAACGCTCCGTCCCCACGACAGGTGAAACAGAAAGAACCCAACGAGCTGGGACTTTACGACATGACCGGCAACGTGGGCGAGTGGTGCCGCGACTGGTATGGACTTTACAGCAACACTTTCCAAGAAAATCCGCTGGGACACCACTCCGGCACCCGCAGGGTGGTGCGCGGCGGCAACTGGACGGCTCCCGACGACCGATGCCGCAACACCTCGCGCGACGCCCAGTCGCCCGAATACCACAGCTCGGCCATAGGCCTCAGGCTCGTGCTGCGGTACTGAAAGGGGGTATATATTTCAAATAATGTGCCGCAACATGTTTTGCGACTGATAAAATTAAAGGGGAAAATTGTGCGCCGATGAATAATAAAGTGATGAATGTGAAATAAAAAATTATTGTCAAAATGGCTGAAAAAAAAGTGCGGGACTTTGATATGGATGGCGTACAGAACTTGTATAACTTCCTGTTTGAGGCGTGCAATATCATTCGCGGACCTGTGAGCCAGGACAACTTCAAGGATTATATAACGCCTATTCTCTATTACAAGCGCATCAGCGATGTGTATGATGAAGAAACACAGGATGCCCTTCAGGAGAGTGGTGGCGATGAGGAATACGCTTCACTTCCAGAGCAACACCGCTTTTTTATCCCTGATGGCTGTCATTGGCAAGATGTGCGAGAGCGTACGGAGAACCTTGGTGCCGCCATCGTGGGTGCCATGCGTGGTATAGAACTGGCCAACCCCGACACGCTCTATGGAGTGCTCAGTATGTTCAGCGCTCAAAAATGGACGGACAAGAAGAATCTGTCAGACGGGAAAATACGTGACCTTATTGAGCACCTGAGCACTCGCAAGTTGGGCAACAAAGACTATCCTACCGACCTGATGGGCGACGCTTACGAGATATTGTTGAAGAAATTTGCTGATGACTCAAAGGCAAAGGCTGGTGAGTTCTATACTCCTCGTTCCGTGGTGCAGTTGCTGGTCCGCATTCTCGACCCGCAGCCGGGTGAAAGTGTCTATGACCCGGCTTGTGGCAGTGGCGGTATGCTCATCGAGGCCGTTCACCACATGAATCACAGCAACCTTTGTTGCGGCAACATCTTCGGACAGGAGAAGAACGTGGTTAACTCAGCCATAGCCAAGATGAACCTCTTCCTGCATGGTGCCAGCGATTTCAACATCATGCAGGGCGACACGCTACGCAATCCGAAAATCCTGCAAGGTGGCGAGGTTGCCAAGTTCGACTGCGTGATTGCCAATCCTCCCTTTTCGCTGGAAAAATGGGGTTCGGTGGAATGGTCATCAGACAAGTATGGCCGTAACATCTGGGGGACGCCCAGCGACTCGTGCGGCGACTACGCTTGGATTCAGCACATGATAGCATCGATGGCTCCTGGCAAGGGACGCATGGCGGTGGTGATGCCGCAAGGTGTACTCTTCCGAGGTAATGAAGAAGGCCGTATCCGTGAAAAACTGGTAAAGAGCGACATGGTGGAAGCCGTTGTGACGCTTGGCGACAAGCTCTTCTACGGCACAGGTCTTTCACCGTGCTTCCTGATTATTCGCAAGATGAAACCCGCTGCACACAGTGCGCGTGTCCTAATGATTGACGGCACCAAGATACTGACCCCGAAACGTGCCCAGAACATCTTGGAACAGAAGGACGTTGACAGGCTGTATGAACTTTATGCCAATTATGAGAACGTGGAAGACTTCTCACAGGTGGTCACACTCGATGAAATAGCGGCCAAGGGTTACGACCTTTCTCCCAACAAATATGTGCAGTACCACCGTGAAGCGATAAAGCCCTACGCCGAGGTGCTTGCAGAGTTCCAAGCCGCCTACGAGGAAGTGAAGCTTCGTGAGACGGAATTCAGAAACATCATAAACGCATAGTAAGATGGAAGAGCATAAGAATACACAATACCGCCGGCCAGACGAGACCATCTCATTGGACGAACTGAAATCGTTCCTTTGGGGTGCTGCCACCCGTCTGCGCGGACAGATAGATGCCGCAGGCTATAAGGAATACATCTTCCCACTGTTGTTCTTCAAGCGCATCAGTGATGTATATGATGAACAGTTCGAGGGCTTCGTGGCAGAAGGCGGAGAGGAATATGCTGGTATGCAAGCCGAGGAACTTGCCATCCGCATACCCGACGGCGCTCATTGGCGTGATGTTCGCGAGGTGACGGAGAATGTGGGTCAGCGTTTAGTTGAAGCTTTTATTGCCATCGAACAAGCCAATCCAGGCGAAGAGGCGGATGGGCGTGTCATTGGTGGCTTGGATGGCATCTTTGGTCCAAAAGATGGATGGACGAACAAGAACAAGATGCCCGACCACATCATCACATCTCTCATCGAAGACTTCTCACGCTATAATCTTGGCCTTTCTTCCTGTCCTGCCGACGAGATGGGTCAGGCCTACGAATATCTGGTAGGCAAGTTTGCCGACGATGCCGGCAACACCGCGCAGGAATTCTATACCAACCGCACGGTGGTTACGCTGATGGCAGAGATTCTCCAGCCAAAGCCTAACGAAAGCATCTACGACCCAACATGTGGTTCAGGGGGAATGCTTGTGAAGTGCCTTGACTTCCTTCGTCAAAAAGGACAACCTTGGCAGGGAGTGAAAGTGTTCGGGCAGGAAATAAACACACTTACAAGTTCCATTGCTAGAATGAATTGTTATCTAAATGGGGTCGAAGACTTCTCAATCGCAAATGATGACACCCTTGAGCATCCCAAATTCTTAGAAGGTTCTCAATTGCGCAAATTTGATATAGTATTAGCAAATCCACCATACAGTATAAAGCAGTGGAATAGAGATGCTTTTATGAATGACAAGTTCGGCCGTAACATGTGGGGCACTCCTATTCAAGCAAGAGCCGACTATGCATTCATCCAGCATATCATTGCATCAATGAATGAGAAAACAGGTAGGAGTGCGACTCTTCTGCCTCATGGTGTATTGAATAGAGAAGAAGATAAGGACATCCGTATAAACCACGTCAAATCAGATACTATCGATGCTATTATAGGCCTTGGTCGGAATCTATTTTACAATTCTGGTCTCGAAAGTTTTATCTTTATTTGTAGCAATTGTAAACCAAAAAGTCGGAAGAATAAGATATTATTTATTGAAGCAGAAAAATGTACTCATAAAGAAGGGAAACAGGCATATCTTTTCCCTGAAGACATAGATAAAATTCTATCTGCGTACAATAGTGAGGAGGATATTCCAGGCTTTTCCAAACATGTTAGCATAGAAGACGTTTTGGCAAATGACGGCAACTTGAATATTAAATCTTACGTAAAAACGTTAGAAGAATCTGATGATAAAACTCTTCTAGATAATCTTGTGGAGCTAACATCATGCCAAAATAAATTGTCTGAGAGTCTTAGCCAATTACCTTTTGTCGAAGATAATCCTTCATTCCTAAACTTTAATAATGACCGAAGTTCATTTGACAAATCTAATTGGAAAAGGGTAAAACTTTCAGATGTAGCTGAAGAGTATTCTGTAAGAATAGATAATCCATCCGAATCAGAATTTGATTTCTTTATAGGTTCTGATTGTATAGGTCAATATGATTTTAGGATTCATAAGCGTTCTGATGCAAGTGCAATAACATCTACACAAAAGGGGTTTAGTGCAGGAGATTATCTTCTAGTTCGAAGAAGTCTGTATGGTAGCGATTTCCGTGAACGAGCGCCAAGAGCTGATTTTGATGGCGTTTGCTCTGCGGATATTATTACTATTCGCGAGAAAGATGGAATCATTGCCAACGGCTTCCTTATTTATGTCCTGTATCAGAAGAAGCTTTGGGATTTTATTGTTTCTAACTCAAATGGAGGTTTAACGCGTCGTATTAAATGGAAGCAACTTGCAGAATATGAGTTTGATTTGCCTTCAATTGAAGAACAAAAGATCATTGCAGATAAACTTTGGGCAGCTTATCGTCTGAAGGAATCATACAAGAAGCTTCTTGCCGCCACCGAAGAAATGGTGAAATCGCAATTTATCGAGATGACTGGCGACCCGCGAACAAATCCCAAAGGTTGGCCAGTAAAGACTCTTCCTGAATTGGCTACTTACTCAATAGGGCTTACTTATAAGCCTGAGAATATATCCGAAGATGGTACTATTGTCCTTCGTTCTGGGAATATTCAAAATTCCAAGATTGACTTAACTGACGTTGTACGAGTTAACTGCCCAATAAAAGAATCCATTTACGTTCAAAAGAATGATATTCTGATGTGCAGCCGTAACGGAAGTGCCACATTGGTAGGGAAAGTCGCTCTGATTAAAGATATTCCTGAGCCAATGACTTATGGTGCATTCATGACTGTTATTCGTTCTGAATATTCAGACTATTTATATCTATATTTTCAGAGTAATGATTTTAGAGAGCAGGTGTCCACAGGAAAGTCCTCGACAATGAATCAAATCACCCAAAACATGCTTGACAAAATCTCATTTCCTTTGCCAGATGATGAAACAAGAAAGAAACTTTCTTTTATTCTTCATCAGGCCGATAAATCAGGATTTGAACTTCGTAAATCGATTGATGCAATAGATGCTGTCATCAAGAGTTTAATAAACAGTTAATGGGATATTATCATGCCAAACAAGAAGTCGATACGTTTTTATAAGGACCACGAAGTGCGGGCCATTTGGGATGAGGAGCATTCCTTGTGGTGGTTCTCTATTGTGGATATTGTTGGGGCTATTACGGATAGCCCGAGCCCAAGGAAGTATTGGAGCGTATTGAAAACCCGACTGAAGAAGGCGGGGAACGAGTTGACTACACGTTGTAGTCAACTGAAGATGACAGCTGCTGATGGTAAGCAATATGCTACTGATTGTTTTGCTCAGGACGATATTCATATTATTACGAGCAAGAAGAATAGAAACTATGGCAGAAGGTAAACCCGAGAAATGGCAATGGCAGGAGCCGGGCACGGCATGGCGAGGCATCGGTGTGTATCATGTCACATTGACGGTGCCGTCGCGCGAGCCGTTGCTCGGCACATTGGTGATTCCGGACGGCACCCCGTCGAGGGCAATCGTTGAGCGCACAGCCTTGGGCAATGCCGTTGTGGATGAGCTATACGTGATGTGCAAGCACTACCCGGCCATCCGCATCCTACAGTTCTGCCTGATGCCCGACCACCTGCATGCAGTCATCTATGTGACACGGGTGATGGACACGAGCATCCGCAGCGTTATTCGCGGATATTGGCAGGGGGTAAAGAAGTTGGGCAGAGCATATACTTTGTCTGTTTCCGCCGAATTAAATTCGGCTACAAAGGACGGAGGAGCAGACGCAGCTACAAAGGACGGAGGGAGTTTTCCCTTTCCTGTCTTTACTGAGCGGCCCTTTATTCGCCCCCTGTCCCGTCGTGGGCAACTGAAAACGATGATACACTATGTAAGGATGAACCCTCAGCGCCTTGCTACCAAGCGGCTCAAGCCCGGCTTCTTCCGCGTGCAGACAGGCATCGCCATAGGCAACCGCAGCTACGCCGGCGTGGGCAACATAGCCCTGCTACATCAGGCTTGCTACAGCCTTGTGCATGTACGACGCTGGATGGTGGAGCAGGCCCGGCATGGTGACGGTCAGCCTCTTCGCGATTACAAGAACTCGTGTGTGCTTAAAGCTCGCCAAGGCGAGGTGATGGTGTCACCCTTCATCTCGCCCGACGAGAAGCAGGTGCTGCAAGTGCTGCAACGGGAACAGCATGCCGTCATCCTCCTGGCCGACAATGGCTTTCGCGACTATTACAAACCCAGCGATGCCCTCTTCGACGACTGTGCCGCCGGCCGTCTGCTCATACTCAGCCCCTGGCCCTACGATAGCGGCAAGCGCCATATCAGCCGTGCTGACTGCATAACGCTCAATGCTATGGCCGAAGAGATATGCAACGACCTGAATGGCAACGCCAACGAAAAAGAGACAACAAGCGAGTAAATGAAACTGAAATATCATTATGGTATACTTTAACGAAGAAAACACCGTTGAGCAGATGCTCATCAACGCCGCGGGAAAGTGTGGCTGGATTTATGTGGAGCCGCAGGAAGTTCCACGATTGCCAGACGAAGTGTTGGTGACAGAATGGCTTGTCACAGCACTGAGACGGCTTAACCCTATCACCGAAGACCAGGCAGCACAGGTGCTTTACAGACTTCGTGCTGCATGTAGCATTGGCACCAATCACGAAGAACTGATCACTGCCAACGACCGCTTCCGTCGCCTGCTGTTTGAGGAAAACTCCTATCCTTTCGGCGAGGATGGCGAGAATATCAACATCCGCTTCTTCAGCGACAAGCCTAACGAGAACCGTTGCGTGGTCACCAATCAATGGGAGTTCCCTCGCAAGAGCAATGAAGGGGGCAAGCGCCTTGACCTGGTATTTATCATCAATGGCATACCGATGATAATTGGTGAAGCCAAGACACCCGTCAATCCATCTGTGACATGGGCTGATGGTGCCGCGGATATTATTCACTATCAAAAGAGCATCCCGGAAATGTTTGTGCCAAACATCCTCACCTTTGCCAGCGAAGGACGCGAACTGCAATATGCAGGCGTAGGCTGCCCGGTGGATAAATGGGGCCCTTGGTATGCCGATGAAAAGCGCCGGCATGGTACGCTTGAAGATGTGGAGCACAACTACATTTCATTGATTACCCCTGAGCGTGTGCTTGATATCTATCGCTATTATACGGTCTTCACTGGTACCACGGGTGGCAGAAAGATAAAGATAGTCTGCCGTTATCAGCAATATCTTGGTGGTGAGGCCATCGTACAGCGTGTGTTGGGCACATACCGTGCAGGAAGGGGGCCGAGGAAAGGACTCATCTGGCATTTTCAGGGTTCGGGTAAGTCATGGCTGATGGTGTTTGCAGCTCAGAAGTTACGTCGTCAGAACGACCTGAAGGCACCGACGGTGGTCATTGTTGATGACCGTATCGACCTTGAAGACCAGATAACGGGCGACTTCACCCGTGCAGAGATTCCAAATGTGGATGGTATTTCTTCAAAAGAGGAACTGGAAACGAAGATACACCAGCGCAAAATTCTTATCACTACTATTTTTAAGTTTGGCGACTTGAACGACGGTGAGGTGATTGACGACCGTGACAACATCATCCTGCTCATGGACGAGGCACATCGCACACAGGAAGGCGACCTCGGAAAGAAAATGCGCACGGCCCTGCCCAATGCTTTCTTCTTTGGTTTGACTGGTACGCCTATCAACCGCAATGACCACAACACTTTTGCCTGCTTCGGTAGCGAAGAGGACGAGTATGGCTATATCTCGAAATACACTTTCCAGAACTCAGTCGATGACGGAGCCACGCTGGAACTGAACTTCAAGACGGTTCCTGTTGAGATGCACCTTGACGAGGCAAAGCTTCAGGAAGAGTTTGATGCGCTGACCGACCAGATAAGCGAGGAAGACAAACAAGAGCTGGTACGGCGCACAAGTGTGGAGGCATTCTTTACGGCCGACAAGCGTATCAACGATGTGTGCAAGTATATCGTCAACCACTTCCGCGAGTATATCGAGCCAACTGGCATGAAGGCACAGGTTGTAGTGTATAATCGCGACTGCTGCGTGAAGTACAAGAAGGCTATAGATGCCTTGCTTGGTACCGATGACCAGACTGCCGTGGTAATGCACACTTTCGGCGACAAGTCCGACAGCTACAAGGCATACAAGCGAAGCCGCGACGACGAAAAAAAACTGCTCGACCAGTTCCGTGACCCGCTATCACCCTTGAGGTTTGTCATCGTGACCTCTAAACTGCTGACCGGCTTCGACGCACCAATCCTTCAGTGCATGTACCTCGACAAGCCGATGAAGAACCATACACTGTTGCAGGCCATCTGCCGTACCAACCGAACCTATAACGAGAACAAAAAGTGCGGACTGATAGTTGACTTTGTCGGTGTGTTCGAGGATGTAGCCAAGAGCCTTGCCTTCGACGAGGAAAGCATTAAGACCATCATCAAGAATATGGACGAGATAAAAGCGCTCATCCCCACATTCATGCAGGAGTGCATTCAGTTCTTCCCCGGCATCGACCGCACCATAGGTGGTTGGGAAGGACTGACAGCTGCCCAGCAATGCCTGAAGGAAGAAGGCGTGAAAACGAACTTCGCGCGCCACTTCGCACGTCTGGCAAAAGCTTGGGAGATTATTTCGCCTGACGAGTTCCTCGCTCCGTATTCAACTGATTACACATGGCTGGCACAGGTATATCAGAGCGTGCGCCCTGTAAGTGGGGGAAACCTGATTTGGACTTTGCTCGGTGCTAAGACCATCGAGATTATCCACAATAACATTGATACCATCGACATAGGTACACCACTGGAAGATCTTGTTGTGGACGCTGATATCATTGACTCCGTGTTGGAAGATGAGAAAAAGCGCGAGAAGAAGATTGTCGAGGTGGAGAAAATGCTTAAGGTGCGATTGGGCCAACACCATGGCGACCCCAAGTTCAAGAAGTTTGCTGATAAGCTTGATGAACTTCGTGAGCGTATGGAGCAAAACTTGATTTCAAGCATCGACTTCCTGAAACAACTGTTGCAGATGGCTCGTGAATTGCTCGAAGCCGAAAAGGAAATAGAAAAGCCGATGGACAAGCGGGCTCAGGCAAGGTCTGCGCTGACAGATCTCTTCCAGAGTATCAAGTCGGAGGAAACCCCCATTATTGTTGAACAAGTGGTGAACGACATCGACAATGAAGTGGTCAATATCATCCGACAGTTCAACGATGCCTTCCAAAGCGTTACCGCCAGACGTGAGATAAAGAAGAAACTGCGTTCTATCCTCTGGATTAAGTACCAGATTAAGGACAATGATGTTTTCGAAAAGGCGTATAGCTATATAGAGATGTATTACTGAAAAAAATGATGTGCCAGCAATGGCAATTATTGAGGCTTGAAATGAAAAAGTGCAACCACATTGATTGCACTTTTTTTTTGTACCCGGGGCCGGGATCGAACCGGCACGAGTGTTACCTCATTGGTTTTTGAGACCAACGCGTCTACCAATTCCGCCACCTGGGCAACAGGGTAGGGGACTCATCTGTCGTCCCGTTTGCAAGTGCAAAGTTACGAACTTTTTTCCAATTGGCAAAATTTTTCTTCGTATTTTTTTTGTCATGTCCGAAAAAAAGTGTATTTTTGCAAACTCAAAAAACAATACAAAATGCAGTTAGAAACACCAGAACAAGTATGTATATTCACGGGCAGGGCAACAGAAAACCTCACCCGCAAAATTGTTGAAAAATTGGGTGTCCAGCTGGCAAAATCTGTCGTTTTTCAGTATGCCGACGGCGAATTTCAACCTTCTTTCGAAGAATCCGTGCGCGGAAAAAAGGTGTTCATCGTCCAATCCACCACACCTCCCGCCGACAACCTTTTCGAACTGCTTATGATGGTTGACGCAGCCCGCCGCGCCTCCGCCGGACAGGTGATAGCCGTAATACCTTATTATGGTTTTGCCCGTCAGGACCGTAAGGACAAGCCCCATGTGCCGATAACATCGCGCCTTGTGGCCGACATGCTCGAAGTGGCAGGCGTCGACCGTGTGGTGGTGATGGACCTCCACGCCGACCAGATACAGGGTTTCTTCCACATCACCGTGGATCACCTCTTCGGCTCGTCGCTATTTATGCCCTACATACGCAGCCTCGACATCCCCGACGGCGACCTGCTCTTTGCCTCGCCCGACCTCGGCGGCTCGCGCCGTGCCGGCATGTATGCCAAAACACTGAACAACAGTTTCGTGATTTGCTACAAACACCGCAACAAACCCAACGAGATAGGCGAGATGCGTCTTATCGGCGATGTGGAAGGCAAACATGTGATACTCCTCGACGACATTATCGACACCGGCTCCACCATCTGCAAAGCCGCAGGCATTATCAAAGCCAACGGCGCCAAATCGGTGCGCGCCATGATAACACACCCGGTGCTCAGCGGCAACGCTATCGAAAAAATTGAGGATTCGCAGCTCGAAGAACTTGTGGTTAGCGACACCATTCCGCTCAAACGGCAGTCGCCAAAAATACACGTCCTCTCGTGCGACTGGCTGATAGCCAACGCTATACACCGTATCATCACCAACCAGTCCATCAACGACCTGTACGAAACCACAATACATCACCGTGGCATTATAGAAACTTTGCAATAAGAAACTTTTTTAATTCAATATTTTAATAATCAATAAATTACAAAACAAAATGAAAATAGTATCGATGAGCGGTTCTCTCCGCGAGAACGTAGGGAAAAAGGATGCTAAAGCATTGCGTCGCGAAGACAAAGTGCCTTGTGTTATGTACGGAAAAGACGAACAGAAAATGTTCTCCGTGCCTCAAACAGCTTTCAATCCGGTGATATTTACTCCGGACGCCTGCTTTATTGAGATCGACCTTGGCGGCACCAAACACATGACCATGCTGAAAGACATTCAGTACCACCCCGTAACAGAAATTGTTTATCACGCTGATTTTTACGAACTTAGCGACGACAAGCCAATTGTTATGTCCATACCCGTTTACACCACAGGCAGCTCCAAAGGTGTGATGAAGGGCGGCAAGCTGGTTACCAAAATCAAACGTCTGAAAGTGAAAGCTCTTCCTAAGGACATGCCCAACAAAATCGTCCTCGACGTTACCAATCTGGACGTTCTGCAAGGCATTAAAGTTCAGGAAGTTCCTGCCAACAACTTCGAGCTTCTCGATGTTAAGTCGAGCGTTGTGGTTACTGTTAAGTCCACTCGTTCGAGCGCCACAGCCACAGCCGATGGCGAAGAAGCTCCTGCAGCCGAATAAATTTAGAATCTTTTATTTGGGTCATGGCGCAACCGTCATGACCCTTTTTTATTATGCCAAAATACAAGCACATACTCATTGATTTGGACCGCACGCTATGGGATTTTGAGCGCAACAGCGAGCAAACCATGCGCGAACTTTTTGCCGAGTTTGGCCTGCAGGCACTATGCCATGCCGATTTCCATACCTTTTTCAAAGCATACCATGTTATCAACGCCGGACTGTGGCAGGCCTACAACAACGGCACCCTTAGCAAGGACGAGCTTTATGTGTCGCGTTTTTCGCTTACACTCGACCATTTTGGAGTGGAAAACACCTACACTCTTGGCAAACGCCTTGGCGACTATTATGTTTTCGAAAGTCCAAAGAAAACCGCCCTCATCCCCGGCGCCAAGCAACTTTTGGAGTATTTCAAAGGCCGAGGATACCGCCTGAGCGTGGTGAGCAACGGTTTCAAGGAGGTGCAGTGCGAAAAAATGCGCACATCGGGCATATATGGATATTTCGAACATGTCTTTTTGTCGGAGGACATAGGTTTTCAGAAACCCCACCGCCCTTTTTTCGACCACGTGCTTGGCAGTTTGCACACAGAACCACCGCAGTGCATGCTTGTGGGCGACGACATAAATGTGGACATTGCCGGTGCCCGCAATGCCGGTATCGACCAGATTTTCTGTAACTTTACCGGCGCCAAGCCCGATTTTGAACCTACCTATACCGTTACCGCACTAACTGACATTATGTCAATTTTGTAGTCGTGGCACGACAATTGCTCATTTTTTTGTATAAAAAGTGAACGAAAACTGTCGCAATGCGGCTTTTTTTTCGTAACTTTGCAAACCGAATTATAAACAATAAAACAATAAATTGTTATGGCAGAACACATTACAGACGCCAGTTTTGAAGAAATAGTTTTGAAATCCGCATTGCCCGTTATGGTAGATTTCGGTGCCACATGGTGCGGCCCCTGCAAGGCCCTGGCCCCCGTGGTGGAGCAAATTGCCGAGGAATATGCAGGTAGGGCCGTTGTGGCCAAAGCCGACGTTGACGAATGTCCCGAAACATCGGCCCAGCTCAAGATACGCAATGTGCCCACAGTGCTCTTTTTCAAAAACGGCCAGCAGGTGGACAAAAGCGTGGGAGCTGTCCCCAAAGCCCAACTCACCGAAAAATTGGAACAACTTTTTAAATAAGTTCGTTCCTGAATGGAAAAAACATTTCGGCAGACCCGACACACGATCTGCCGGAATGCTTTTTTTTGTTGATTGAAAAACAAAACCGATGACCGACGGACAAAACCGCATGGAAAGGGGTAGGGTAGAACGCTACCGCAATTTGGAACTGCTTGCTCGTCAGGTGGTTGAGGGTTTTATTGTGGGTCTGCACAAAAGTCCTTTCCATGGCTTTTCGGTTGAGTTTTCGGAGCACCGGCTGTACAACAGCGGCGAGTCCACCAAGCATATCGACTGGAAACTGTACGGCCGCACCGACAAACTGTTTGTCAAAACCTTTGAGGAAGAGACCAACCTTCGGTGCCAGATTGTGATAGACACCTCGCGGTCGATGTATTACCCGTTGGAGCGGCACAACAACATCGACCACCCCAACAAAATCACCTTTGCCACTTATGCCGCCGCCGTGCTTGTGGAGATGCTTCACCGTCAGCGCGACGCCTTCGGGCTGGCGCTGGTTTCGGACAGCATAGATCTGCAAACCCCGTTGCATTCGCGCACCGTGCATCAGAATTATGTTTACGGCCAGTTGGAAAAGCTGCTTTCGCCGATGGCTATTGACACCCTGCCGCCGCAGTCCACCCACATCGCCGAACCCTTGCACCAGCTTGCCGAGCAGCTGCACCGCCGTTCGCTGGTGGTGCTGTTCACCGACGCACTGTTCGACGATGCCGAGCAGGAACGCCTGTTCGACGCCGTGCGACATCTGCGCCATTGCAAGCACGAGGTGATACTTTTCCATCTGCTCGACAAACAGCACGAGATAGACCTGCGTTTCGAAAACCGCCCCCATCTGTTTGTGGATATGGAAAGCGGCAGGCAGTTGAAACTCTCGCCCTCGGCAGTGGCCGAAAAATATGCCGACGCAATGAAAAAACGCATGAACGGAATAAAACAACGCGCCATTCAGCATAATGTTGATTATGTGGAGGTTGACGTTGGCCAAGGCTTCGACCAAGTGTTGCAACCCTATCTGTATAAACGCGTGAAAATGCTCTGAACCTCTTTTTTTCCGGCTGTTACGCAATAAATATAAATATGGCTCGTTTTCATTTTTTTAAAATTTGTAAATAATAACACGTTATGGGATTTGAAATTTTTCTTTTGATATATCTGTTGATGCCGTTTTTCGGCCTTTGGTTCGTTTTCCGCAAGGCTGGCATAGCACCATGGAAAGCCATTGTGCCTGTATATAATATAGTGGTGTGGATAAAAGATGTGCTCGGCAAAAGCTGGAAATGGTACATATACATGCTTATACCGGCCATCAACATATTCACATATCTGCTGCTGGTGGTAGAAACTGCCAAGGTTTTCCGGCGCTACGGTCTTTTGGAGCAGACCATTGCCGTGATAGTGCCTTTCCTGTATCTTCCATATCTGGGACTTTCGCCGAAAATGGTTTACACCCATCCCAAGGATTTGCCGCCGCACAAGCTCAGCTCCGCCCGCGAGTGGGTTGATGCCTTTATATTTGCTTTGGTTGCCGCACATATTATCCGAACCTTTGTTTTTGAGCTGTACAACATACCGTCGTCGTCGATGGAGAAATCTCTGATGGTGGGCGATTTCCTGTATGTTAGCAAAACATCGTACGGTCCCCGTTTTCCAATGACGCCCATAGCTTTTCCGTTGATACACAACTCGTTGCCATTTACCAATGGAAAAGTGAAATCCTTTTCGGACATTATAGAGTTGCCCTATCACCGCTATGGCAAATGCGATGTGGAGCGTTTCGACGCCACGGTGTTCAATTTCCCTGACGGCGACACCCTGTCCGTTGAATATCAGAGTAATGTGAGCTACCACTCCATTGTGCGCCAAGTGAGTCGCGACAACCATATAGATATGAATGCCAGCCGTCAGTATGTGAACGGTCCCGACCAGCCTTTCGGCAAAATAATAACCCGCCCCGTTGACAAACGCGAGAACTTTATAAAACGCACCATCGGTCTGCCCGGCGAGACGTTGGAAATCCGTCACCGAATGGTGTATATCAACGGCAAGCCAATCGACAATCCCGAAAACTTGCAGTTCCGTCATATAGTGGAATTGCAGATGGGCGCCAACCCCCTTTCGGCCGATGAGCTGCTTGGCATGGGTATCTCCAACGAGGATGCCTCGATGATGCAGCTGATGGGCGATTACCAGTGCACTTATATGAGGATGAATAAGATACAGCTCAATCAAGTAATTGGCTCAGCAGACCTGCGTAGCATTGTTTACGGCTGGGAACCCGTTTATACTGCCGATTTGGGCGGTGCAGTGAATTTCGACAATTTTGCCGACAGCGCCGAGTTTTTGGTGAAACTGTTTGTGGACTATCAGGCTTGGCCAACGTTGAGCGGCAAGCTCGCCGCGATGGGATTTTCGGAAGAAGCGGTGAACAAAGCCCGCTACTGCTACTACACGCTGCCACTTACGCAGGAGAAAGTGCAGATGCTGCAGGCCCGCACGGGTGTGGAACGCATAATCCCCACCGAGGTATTTCCCGGCTATCGCGAATACGAAATTTTCCCATACATGGAGAGCAAAAACTGGAACGTGGACAACTTCGGTCCGGTGTGGATACCCAAAGCCGGAGCCACCGTGGAGCTCACCACCGACAACCTGCCTGTGTACCGCAGGGCAATAGAAGTATTCGAACGCAACAAGCTAGAAGTGCGCGGAGGAAAAATTTTTATCAACGACAAAGAAACAACCTCGTACACTTTCAAGATGGACTACTATTGGATGATGGGCGACAACCGCCACAACTCCGCCGACAGCCGCTACTGGGGCTTTGTGCCTGAAGATCATATTGTTGGCAAAGCCACGCTGGTGCTTTTGTCGTGGGACAAAGACCAAAAATCGTTCTTTAAAAAGATACGTTGGAACAGAATATTCAGAAAAGTTTCGTGTTTATAAAAAAAATTAAAAATCACACAATAAGATTTTGTTATTTCAGTTACTAACAAACGAAAAACAGATAACAAACATATTTTATATATAGACAATAACCCCACATGGAAGCTATTATAGAAACTGCAAAAGGAACTATGAAGGTGCGCTTTTACGAGAAAGATGCGCCCAACACTGTGGCTAACTTTGTGAAACTGGCAAAAAGCGGCTTTTACGATGGACTGACTTTCCATCGTGTGATACCCGATTTTGTGATACAAGGCGGTTGTCCGCGTGGCGACGGCACCGGTGGCCCGGGATATACAATAAAATGTGAGCTCGATGGCGACAACCAGTACCACGACCGAGGAGTGCTGTCGATGGCACATGCCGGACGAGACACTGGCGGCTCGCAGTTCTTTATCTGTATGAACCGCGAAAATACCCGGCACCTCGACCGCCATCACACCTGTTTCGGCAGGGTTTGCGAAGGCCTCGACGTGATAGACAAAATCCGCAAAGGCGACAAAATTCTTAAAATCACGATAACAGAATGATTATTTAACTAACACTATAACACATACATATATGAACAATGAGATGATAAACATTCTCTTAGCAGAAGACGACCCCAATCTGGGTACAATACTACGTGCATATCTGAAACAAAAAGGCTGTAACGTTTTTTTGGCAATAGACGGTGAAAAAGCAATGGAGCTGTTTCGCAACGAAGAAAACGTGGACATTTGCGTGCTTGACGTGATGATGCCCATTAAGGACGGTTTCGAGGTGGCCAAGGATATAAAGCGCCTGAACCCGTCGATGCCTGTTATATTCCTTACTTCCAAGACGTTGGAGAACGACAAGCTGAAAGGCTTCGAGATTGGTGCCGACGATTATATCACAAAACCGTTCAGCATTGAGGAGCTGTTTGCCCGTATCAATGCCGTTCTGCACCGTTGCAAGGAGGAAAAGCCCTCGGCAAGCGTTTTCAACATAGGTCAGTTTGTGTTCAACTCCGACCGCCAGACGCTTACCATCAACGGAAAGGAACAGCACCTCACTTCCAAAGAATCGGACCTGCTTCACATGTTCTGCGTGAATTTCAACCAAGTGATAGACCGTGTTACCACATTGAACAAAATTTGGAAAGATGATAGCTATTTTGCCGCCCGCAGTATGGACGTGTATATTACCAAGCTGCGCCGCTACCTTAAGGAAGACCCCTCTGTGAAAATTGTAAATATCCATGGCGTAGGTTTCAAGCTTACCACCGACGACATGTTAAGCAAATAAAAACCTTTGAAGAGGTGGCCAGCCGGCCACCTCTTTTTTTTTCATTGTTGTCAAAAAATCATTTTCTTTGTCGCCCAATTTCTGCATGGGCGGTGGCAATTCATGGCAACATGAGCGCTGTTGGCATGGGGGATGGCGAGGAATAGATATGAGGCATGACCCGTTTTCATTGGCGTCCGAAAATTTGATGTCAGCAGTTTTGGATTGCAGAACGGCTCAAGGCAACAAATTCCGTCAGCATTTTGAACTGATGTGGATTCAAAAAAACATGCCGTAGCGTTTGGCGCATTTTGCTATAGTGTGGGGGAAAAAAGAAAATGCACAGGCGGTGCGGCGGTTTTAGCTGTTTTTTGTTTTGCCTTTGTGCGGATGAAGGGACTCGAACCCATACGACTTGCGTCACTAGATCCTAAGTCTAGCGCGGCTACCAATTACGCCACATCCGCAGGATTTTTCGGTTTGCAAAGATAGCAAAAAATATCGGTATTTCAAAGAAAAAATCAAAGAGTTATGCGGACCAGTTTGGTATGTTGTTCTTAATCAGGCGGTTAATTGTTGTCTGTGATTTTTTGATGATTGCTCGAAGATGACGCATTATTAGGTGGTGGATGGTGAGTAAACCTCTAATTTGCCATTGAAGAAATAATTTTTGGGGAACAATAAAACGGTAGGAAAGTTTTGCAATGCCTGTTGTTGAAAAAAAAATATCAAAAAAATTTCCATATTTTTGATTTGTTGTGTAACTTTGCATGACGATATTTCAAAGTAGATAAAGATAAAATAGAGATTGTCAGGTATTTATGGACGAAACGAATATAATAAACGATTACACAGAAGATAATATCATCCATTTGGAGGATATGGAGCACCTGCGTCTGCGCCCCACCATGTACATAGGCAAGTTGGGCGACGGCTCGTCGCAGGACGACGGCATATACGTGCTTATCAAGGAGGTTATCGACAACTCCATTGATGAGTTCACCATGGGATTTGGCAAGCAGATAGAGGTGAACGTGTCGTTTCAGGACAAGACAATATCCATTCGCGACCACGGACGTGGCATACCGCTGGAAAAGGTGGTGGAAGTGGTGTCGCGCCTCAACACTGGTGGAAAGTACGACAACAAGGCTTTCCAGAAATCCATTGGACTGAACGGCGTGGGTACCAAGGCAGTGAACGCCCTTTCGGCCTATTTCAAAGTGCAGGCAATACGCAACGGCAAGACCAAAGTTGCCGAGTTCCGCGAGGGCAAGCTCGTTTCTGAGACAGGAATAATACCGTGCGACGAGGACAACGGCACCTACGTGGAATTTGTGCCCGACCCCAAATGTTTTGGCAACTACCACTATATCAACGACTACATTGAGAAAAAACTGTGGAACTATGTTTATCTCAACAAGGGTTTGACAATACGCTACAACGGTCAGCGCATCTATTCCAAAAACGGACTTATCGACCTGCTGGAGAACAACATGGAGGAGCCTGGCCTATACCCCATCATCCACATACAGGAGGGCGATTTTGAGTGCGCTTTCACCCACATGGACAGCAAATACAGCAAGGAGGAATACTACTCGTTTGTGAACGGGCAGCACACCCCCGACGGCGGCACGCACCAAGCCGCTTTCCGCGAAGGCATTGTGAAGACCATACGCGATTTCTACAAAAAAGACTACGACCCCAGCGATGTGCGCCAAGGCATAATCTGCGCCTTGAGCATACGTGTGCAGGAGCCCGAATTCCGCAACCAGACCAAGACCAATTTCAGCTCCGAATACATGGAGCCCTCGCGCGACGGCAAGCCCAACGAAAGCCCCACCGTGCGCGGCTACATAAAAGACATACTTGCCCGTAACCTCGACAACTACCTGCATATAAACGCCGCCACAGCCGAGGCGCTGCAGTCGAGGATACTGGTTTCGGAAAAAGAACGCAAGGAGATAGCCGAGATAAAAAAAGCCAACAAGGACAAGACCAAGAAGGTGAGCCTGAACAACCGCAAGCTGCGCGATTGCCGTGTGCACTACAACAGCAACCACGAGCGGCGGCTCGAAACCACCATCTTTATAACCGAGGGCGACTCGGCAAGCGGCTCCATCACCAAATCGCGCGACGTGAACACACAGGCCGTGTTCAGCCTGCGAGGCAAACCCAAAAACTGCTATGGCAAAAGCAAGGCCATTGTTTACCAAAACATGGAATTCAACCTGCTTCACAGCGCCCTCGACATCGACGACGGGCTGGAAAACCTGCGCTACAACAACGTGGTGATAGCCACCGATGCCGACCACGACGGCATGCACATACGTATGCTGCTGCTGGCTTTCTTTTTGCAGTTTTTCCCCGACCTGATAAAAACCGGACACGTGTATATACTGCAAACGCCCCTGTTCAGGGTGCGCAACAAGCAGAAAACCATGTATTGCTACACAGAAGAGGACCGCGTCAACGCGCTGAACAGCATCAGCAATGCCGAAATTACCCGTTTTAAAGGTCTGGGCGAGATTTCCGCCGACGAGTTCAAAAATTTCATCGGCAAGGACATGCGTCTCGACCCCGTGATATTCAACAAAGATTTCGACAGCCCCAACGTGCTGCGTTTCTACATGGGCAAAAACACCCCAGAACGCAAAAAATTCCTTATGGAAAACCTGCGTACCGACGAAGACAACGACTAATTCATATTTATTAAACTATAATCGCAAAGTATAATGGCAAATAACGAAACACACAAAAGCAACAGGATTATCAGTTTTGATAAGTTGACAGACGAGCTGAAAGACCAGTTCGCTGATGCCTACCCACAGCCCGACGGCTATGAGCCTTACCTGAAAAAATTCATCAAACCCGATGGAACCCCGATGTTCTATGTGCCGTTTGAAACCAACGACACCGCCTATATGGTGAAATTTGAAGTGAAGATAGATTCCCCGATGGCCGAGGACGAGCTGGAGAAAGACCTTTTCGGCGACAGTACCAAAGGAGGTGATATGCCGGAAATGGACATTCAGGAACAGAACGAAAACGGCGAAAAGGACGAATCGCACCGCGAGTTTACCCTGAATCATGGCGACTATGAGAAATCATACGCCGTAGAGGCCGCCATTGCCGATGCCACGCATGACAACGCCTTTGACGACGAAGGGGGTGAAGATGAAGACCTTGACAAAGACGATGCCCCCCTTGACGATGACGACGAAGACGAAGAACTGGAACCCGACGAAGCCGAACTGCTCGACATTGAGCTGGAGCTGATGGAGGAAGAGAAAAAAGCCCCCAAAGCCGGAAAGAAAGAGAGCAAAACCAAAAAGAAAATGGCCAAGACTGTGGAAAAAGATGCAAAAACAGCGGAAAAGAAATCCAAGACAACAGAAAATCAGTCGGCGAAAGCAGGCAAAGCCGAGACCAAGCTGAAAGAGAAAGAAGAGAAACCTGCCGCCAAGAAAAATACACCCAAGGGCGACAAGGAAACACCAAAAGCCGCTCCGAAAGCCAAAAAGGAGACAAAAAAATCCAAATAACAGAGCATTGAAGCTCTTGACTTATAGCAAAAAGGGGAGAGTTTTACGAAAACTTGCCCCTTTTTTGTGTTTTTTTATTCGTTATGACACAAAAAATGCATTGGATGGAAAAAGTTTTCCAACCAATACATATATTACTGCTAATCAGATTGTTGTGCGAAAAGTTATCTTCTGTAGTGGGAGGTTTGCGAGCCTCTGTATGCAGGACATGTGTTTCGCGACGTTGAATAGCACGAAGTAGCTAAAACTCCGAGAATCAGAGCTATACCAGCTATCATAATGATCCTTTTTTTCATTTTTGTGTCCTTTTTTTGTTTTTTGATAACGTGCTTTGTTTCCAATTATTGTATGTGCAAAATTATTTTTTATTTTTTTAATACAACCCTCAAGGGCAAAATAGATATCAACCGTTTTTTCAACAACTGCACCGATGGGGTGGGAGAGTGGTGGAAAACCATATGTCAACAGGGGTTTGAGCAAAAAATGGCAGTTGGTATTCCCCGTCGAGATTGCATTATTTTTATCTTGTTTTGGTAATGGCATGGTGCAGGCGAAAGAGAGTGAGATGATAGCAGTGGGATAAAAAGTGTAGCAAAGGATGCAATGATATAAATATGTGAAAGTGGAAAATTTGGCTACAAATGTAAATATACATTTGTAAAACATAATATTGTTACAAATGTAAAAATAACAATACGTAACATTTACAATTGTAATTGAGCGAACAGATGTAAACATCATAATATTTGGTAAACATTTGTGAAATATTAATGTATTAGATTGAAACCCAATAAATTTTATTTGTTATTTGATGTATAGCTACAAAAGATTAACTATTATTTGCCAGAAAATAAAACTGATATAGTACGATAATCTAAACAATAGATATACAATCTGTTATATAGTTTAGCGAAACAAAAGGTTTAAGTAATTGTTCAGTTACAAATGTGAATTTAATAATAGTTACAAATGTTTCGGATATTTTGTGTATATTTGTGAATTGATTTTGTTTACTATTATAAATGTAACTTGTTATGATTGAAAGAATTAATTTGATAATGCGTGCCAAAAACATCACCGCTTCGCAATTTGCCGATGAGATAAACATACAGCGTTCGGGTATGTCGCACATAATGTCGGGACGAAACAAGCCGAGTTTGGATTTTATTATGCGAGTTTTGAAACGTTACCCCGAGATAGACACCGACTGGTTGCTTTTTGGCAAGGGCGAGATGTATGCCACAGCGAAACAGGCGGAAAATGCGACTACCGAACCCGAGCAAACGGCCCACCCTGAGCAAATGCCTGTAAATCAGCCGATAATTGTGGAAACTGGCGAACAGATGGATATGTTTTCGGTTGCCGTTTCAGAAAAAGAGCAGGAAAAACATCTATTTAAAATTGTTGAAAATGAGGAAGTTGAAAAAATGCCCACTGCGCAACCCGTTGAAAATGAGGTGATAGCCAAAAACGCTGAACTTGTCGAGAATCGTGTAAAAAGTTGTGATTCTGATTTCGGTACAGATAATCAAAATCAGGAGAGGAAATTTCGCAAGGCGGTAAGGTATTTGGTTTTTTACTCCGACCACACTTTCGAGGAGTTTCTGCGGGCCGAGTAGCCAAACACTGACTTCATCGTCCTCACATTGTGATGTGCTTGTGTGGGAGGCATACACTGTGCTCCGTTTTTGCGTGAGCTCCACACTGACGTGCGGGGTTATGAGAGCGCGCCTCTCCGCGGCGACGACAAACACCGACTTGCTTCGATGTAGGTGGTTAAAATATGAAGGCAGGTTGCATATTAGCGTTTTTTTTTGTATTTTTGATATTGCAAAAACGCTTTTGAAGTGTTTGTATATGACTGATTTATATTCGTTTTTAGAGTTTGAAAGATGTCATTGCTGTATAGGATAATTACTTTTTTGCTGATGCTTTTTGGCATATTGTTTGTTGCTCCCGAATTTTGGGACGCAGTAAAAATGCTGCCGCGATTTGATATTTTCAAGTGGTTTTATTTGGGCGCGGTTGTGTATGTGGTACTTCGGCTGATGCCGTTTTTGCAGGTGAACAGCCGCTGGTTGGAGACAACGTCGCACGAGTTTTCGCACGCCTTGATAGGCCTTTTGTTTTTGAAAGACATCAAGTCGCTGAAGGTGAGCGAGAATGGCAGCGGCGAGGTGTGGCATAGCGGAAACGGCATTGGCAAGACCTGCATTTCGCTTGCACCATACACATTTCCGCTGTTCACGTATGTGCTGATGATTATCAGCTTGTTGCTTTCGGCGCCGGTTACGCCCATGTATCAGGTGCTGATGGGGTTTACGTTTGCTTTCCATGTGAAATGTTTTGCATGGCAGACGCGTTTGGACCAAACGGACATCACGTCGCAGGGGATGGTGCGTTCGTTGGTTTTCATAGTCCTGTTTTTGATGATAAACACTGCTATTGTACTGCTGGCTACGCGCTATGGCTTTGCCGACGGTGTGGAAAGGCTTGCGAAAGGGGTGTTTAGGAATTTTGTAATGCTTTGGGTTAAGGAGTTTTAAGGGACGATGCGCAATGTGCAATGTGCAATGTACAATGTACAATGTACAATGAACGATTTACGATTTACGATGGGCAATGGACGATGGGCAATGAACAATGTGTTGGGTTTGTGGGTTTTGTATGAAAGGGATCAGTTTTCTGTGTTTTGCCGGCTTTGCTGGTTTTGCTCGTATGCGTTGATGATTTTTGTTACGAGTTTGTGTCGGATGACGTCGCTGTTGTCGAGTTGAATTACGGCTATGTTGTTGATTTTGCCTAAGATGGAGATGGCGTGTGCCAGTCCCGACGACTGGTTGCGGGGGAGGTCGATTTGGGTGAGGTCGCCTGTAACGATGAATTTGGCGTTGCGTCCCATGCGTGTGAGGAACATTTTTATCTGTGCGTTGGTGGCGTTCTGAGCTTCGTCGAGGATGACGAAGGCGTTGTCGAGGGTTCGTCCGCGCATAAAAGCGAGGGGTGCTATTTCGATGGTTTTGTCCTCCCAGAGGGTTTGCAGTTTTTGTTGCGGAATCATGTCGCGGAGGGCGTCGTAGAGTGGTTGCAGGTAGGGGTCGAGTTTTTCGCGGAGGTCGCCTGGCAGGAATCCGAGGTTTTCGCCGGCTTCCACTGCCGGACGGGTGAGTATGATTCGTCGCACCTGTTTGTTGCGCAGGGCCCTTACTGCCAGCGCCACGGCGGTGTATGTTTTTCCTGTTCCGGCGGGACCGATGGCAAATACGAGGTCGTTTTCGGCGCAAGCCTGCACCAAGCGTCGCTGGTTGGGGGTGCGCGCTTTGATGAGGAGTCCGTTGCGTCCGTGCACAAGTATTTCGTTGTCGGCGGATTGCTGTGCCAGTCCTCCTTCTATTATCTGCATTATTTTTTCTTCGTCGATGGTGCCGTGCTGGTGGAAGTAGGAGAGCAGCTGCCGCAGTTGTTGTTCGAAGATGTTGATTTCGTCGTCGGGTCCGATGACTTTGAGCATTTCGCCCCGAGCGATGATGTTGATTTTTGGGTAGAGCGCCTTGATGAAGTTGAGGTTGCGGCTGTTGGTGCTCCAAAAGGCGGCGTGGTTTATTTCGTCGAGGGAGAATATTTTTTCGAGGTTGCTGTTTTCCAAGATGTTGATGTTTTATCGCAGGTTGCGTCGTTTGAAAAAGAAGATGAGCGCGAGTGTGGCAAGGAGCATGAAAAGTAGTATGAACCAGAAGGCTTGCGGGTGTTCCTGCAGCGGAAGTGCCACGTTCATGCCGTACATGCCTGTTATCACGGTAAGTGGGAGCATGGTGCTGGAGAAGAGTGTGAGCACGGTCATTATTTCGTTGGAGCGGTTGGCCTGCAAGGAGTCGAAGGTTTGCGCGAGGCCTGCTATGAGTTCGCCGTAGTCCTCCACGGAGTCGAACATTTTTTGGTATTGGTCGAGGATGTCGCCCCAGTAGTCTTCCATTTCTTCGCCGGAGAAGCCTTTGATGCCGCCGCTTTCGAATTGGTGGAAGAGTCGGAGCTGTGGTTTGAAGGTGGTGTTGAGCAGGATGATGTTGCGTCGTGTGATTGATATCTGTTCGATGATGGAGCGTGCTTTTTTGCTGAAGATGTCGTAGTTGATGAGGTCCACTTCGGCGCCTATGCGTGTGATGAGGGTGTTGGTTTCGGCCAATAGGCGGTCGAGGAGGCGGTAGAGTAGGAGGTCGCTGGTTTTGAAGTGTTCGAGGGTTTGTTCGTCGTCGTCGGCGAGGTCTTCGGTGATGGATTCGAAGACTTTTTTCACCACCCAGTGCGATTTGCCGAGGGTGATGATGAAGTCTTTGCCCCAGAAGATTTTCACTTCTTTTATGCGTACGAATTTGTTGCCTTTGTCGAAGTAGGGGAAGTGGAGGATAAGGAAATAGTAGTTGTCGTATTCGTCGATTTTGGGGCGTTGGTTGGTGCCGCGGCAGTCCTCGATGTCGAGAGGGTGGAAGTGGTAGGTGTCGAGCAGGAAGCGGTAGTCGTCTTCGGTTGCATCCGATATGTGGTGCCATTTAAGGTCCTTGTACTGAGCAGTTTCTATCATAATGCCCTCTCCTATGTTTTTGGTGGTTGGTGTTTGTGCTGTATTCTACATTCCTTCAAAAAATTTTTGCAAAGGTATGATTTTTTTCGGAAATGAGCAAATTTTTTATGGAAAATGCTGACGGATAGGGAGTTTTGTGTGTGGCAGGTGATGTGTTGGGGTTTGTTTGTGGCAGATTGGGGGAGTGTATTTGTGCTTATTAACAAAATGTTGAAAACTAAAGCTTGCAGAAGTGGGCCGAGTAACGATAAATAGTGTATATTTGCATGATTATGTTTGATTATGTTTTGTTTTTAATGTGTTAATTTACAATAAATTATGAATGACAAACTGAATGTTTTGCTGTTGCGTTTCGCTAATGAGTTGAGGATGAGTGAGATACCATTGTTGCGCGGTGCTGTGCTGAAGCTTTTGGAAGGCCGTGAAGATATTGTGCTGTTTCACAATCATTTGGAGGATGGCGAGCGTTACTCGTATCCGTTGATACAGTACAAGCGCATAGGCGGCCGTGCTGCGATGGTGTGTGTGGGCGAGGGTGCTGAGGAGATAGGGAAGTTTTTTTCGGCCGGGAGCATGGATGTGATGATTGGCGGTCGTGCCGAGCGGCTCGAAGTGGATACGGTGAGGGCGTACAGTGTGCTGGTGCAGGTGTGGAGCGACATGTTTACTTATCGTATTCGCAAATGGCTTCCGCTGAACCAGGGCAATTACGCCAAGTACAGGCAGATGGAGAGTTTGGCGGAGCGCTATGACATGTTGGAGAGTTTGCTGGTGGGCAATATACTCTCGTTTGCCAAAGGTGTGGGGATACATTTCGAGAAGCAGGTGGGGTGCAAGATATTGGCGATGGACGAGCCGCGCCTGACCCGCTACAAAGGAGTGAAAATGATGTCGTTCGACGTGGAGTTCAAGAGCAACGTCAGCCTGCCGGACTACATAGGCTTGGGGAAGGGCGTGAGCTTGGGAATGGGAACCATAAAATCTATTGATAACGCAAACAACAATATATATGAGCAACAGTAAATACCTCTATGGAGCTGCGGTGCAAGGCATTCAAGGCTTCATTTTTCAGACCAACAAGCTGCGCGAGATTGTAGGCGCGAGCGAACTCGTGGAGGAAATATGCACTACAAAGTTTGAAGAAATCGTCGGAAACACATTCGTGGAATATGACAAAACGAAAAATTATGGTTCAATTCTTCACGCTGCAGGAAACATCAAGTACATCTTCGACAGTTATGAAGATTGCCAAAAGATAGTGCGCATATTTCCAAAAACGATAGCAGAATTTGCGCCCGGCATAACTGTAAGTCAGGCGGTAGTGGCGTTTGAAGATGACTTTGCTAAAGCCGTCAACGAGTTGGAGAAACGACTTCGCATTCAGCGCAATAAGTCCATGCGCAGCCAGACGCTCGGATTGATGTGCATTGAGAGAAGTCGGCAGACGGGATTGCCAGTGGTTTTAGAAAAAGACGGCGAATATATCGATGCCGCAACTCGTTCAAAACTTTATGAAGACCCGTATGGTAAAAGAAAACGCACCACTAAGAAATTGTGCAAGACGGCTTTCGATATGAATGATATTTCAGACGGTCAGATCGCCTACGACATTGAGGATATGTCCGAAAAGAACGATTGGATAGCCATCATCCACGCCGACGGCAATGGATTGGGGCAAGTGGTGCAGGCAATTGGAACGAACGAAGAACAGTTCAAAAAATTTTCTAAATCGTTGGACAAAGCAACGAAAGATGCTGCTGTTGAGGCATATAAGTCAATAAAACAAAAATTCAACGAGGAGAAGTTCATTCCCATTCGCCCGATTGTGCTCGGTGGCGATGACTTCACGGTGATTTGCCGTGCCGACATCGCTCTTGAGTATGTAACGGAGTTTATTAAGCAATTTGAAACGAAAACAAGTTTTGTTACGCAATATAACAATCTGAAATTCGGCAATCTTACCGCTTGCGCTGGCATTGCCTACATAAAATCGTCATATCCATTTTATTATGGTTATAACCTTGCCGAAGCCCTCTGTTCTCGAGCCAAGAAGGATGCGAAAGCAGGATTGGCGGACGGCGGGTTGGCAAAATCGTGCCTAATGTTCCACAAGGTTCAAGACTCGTTTACAGAAGATTTCGAAGCCATTGTCAAGCGCGAACTCACGCCGCAAGAGAATATCAGTTTCGAGTTCGGACCTTATTATATAAATGAAAAGAAAGAGGCGAGCCGCTGGACTGTGGAGAATTTGATAACGCATTCTAACAAGTTGGAAGGCAAAGAAGGCAACGCCGTCAAGTCGCATCTGCGCCAATGGCTTTCGCTTTTGCACGATAACACGGAAATGGCAAATCAGAAGTTGCAGCGTCTGAAGTCCATAACATCAATGCAGGAGTTTGTAGATGAAGTAACAAAAGGCGTAATAAAAACGGTGAGAAAAGATGGCAACGACAAGGAAGTAACCGTTTATCCTGTTTACGACATTCTTGCCATTCACACTATCAACAATCAAGAGACAAAGGAGGATGCAAAATGATAATACATTATAAAATAGAATTTCACACCGATTGGCATTGTGGCAGCGGTTTGGCAGCTGGTGCCGACGTGGATGCGTTGGTGGTGAAAGATGAAAACGGTATGCCTTTCGTTCCGGGCAAAACGATGAAAGGTCTGATTCGTGAGGCGGTTGAGGAAATCCGCCATTTGCAAGGAAAAGACCTGAACGACACTGAGTTAGCCGAAGCGTTTGGTTCTGAGGTTGAAAAAGAAAAATACGACGTAAGGAGGGGGACGATGTTTTTCGCCAATGCCCTATTGGAAACAAATGAGTATGATGCCATTGTATCCAATAAAGCCGCTCGTTTCATGTATCGCGACATTGCCAGCACGGCTATCGACAATGACGGCATCGCCAAAGAGCATAGTCTGCGTAAAATAGAGGTGGTTGTGCCATGCACGTTGCACGGCGAGATTCACGGTGTGCCGCAAGATTTGACTGATGAGATAAAAAATTCCTTTGGTTTCATCAAGCGCATGGGGCAAAACCGCAATCGTGGCTTGGGACGTTGTACAATATATTCTGTATCAGTAGAAAAGGAAGGAGGTGAACAATGAAAACGTTGAAATTCAAATGCGAGTTGCTTTCAGATGTGATTCTCAACCAGAAAGCCGCCACCGAAGGACCAAACAAGACGTTGGATTTCATTCCGGGCAGTTGCTTCCTTGGCATTGTGGCAAGCAAGTACGCTGAGTTGGGAAACGAAAAGGCTATGGAGATTTTCCATAGCGGAAAAGTCCGTTTCGGCGATGCGCACCCGTCGAACGGCGAGGTTCGCGGACTGAAAATTCCGGCCTCGTTGTATTATCCGAAGTTGAGCAAGGTTACCGACGGCGAGGTTTATGTTCATCACCTTGTGCCCAATTTGGAAAGTGACGAGATGAAGAAAAAGCAGCTAAAGCAATGCCGTTCGGGCTTCTACACATTTACTATTAATGAGGCAAAAGAGGTAAAGACCGACACCAACTTTGCTATTAAGTCGGCATACGACAGAGAAAAACGCCGCTCGAAAGATGAGCAGATGTACGGCTACGAGTCGTTGCAGAAAGGACTTTTGCTCTACTTTGAGGTTCAAGTTGATAATGACGATTTGGCGGCAGAAATAAAATCGGCTTTGGAAGGCAAAAGACGTGTAGGTCGCTCACGCACAGCGCAATATGGGTTGGTGGAAATTTCGGTGTGCAACTTCAGTGAGATTGAAAGTGGCAATGCTGAAAACAACCTTGTTACCGTCTATGCCGATGGTCGTTTGATTTTCTTGGACGACTACGGACAACCGACATTCCAACCTTCGGCACAAGCGTTGGGTTTGCCCGAAAAAGCAGAAATCCTTTGGTGCAAATCGCAAATTCGCACCTTCCAATATGCACCATGGAACTATCAGCGCCAATGCTTCGACACCGACCGTTGCGGCATTGAGAAAGGCAGTGTGTTTGTGGTGGATGTCAGCGATTGCAACAATCTCGATTTGAAATCACAATACATTGGTTCATATAACAACGAAGGCTTTGGCAAGGTGATTTACAATCCCGAATTTTTGAAGGCGGGCGACGACGGCAAAGTTGCCTTTTCTATCATAAACGAGAGGGAAAAGCCTACGACAGGTGAGAAATCGCTAAGTGACACAACTTTGTTGCAGTATATCGGAAAGCAAAAATCAAAGGAGAATTCAGATAACGACATATATAAGAAGGTAAACAAATGGGTTAGTGCTAATTATCTGAAATTTAGAAAAGAGAAATTCGCTTCGCAATGGGGCGCAATTCGAGGTATAGCCATGGCCACGAAAGATGACAATAAAATCAAGGGAAATGTAATTACTTATATTTCACATGGTGTGAAGTCGTCGGATTGGGACGGAAGTCGCAAAAACAAGTTAGAGGAGTTTATGAATGGTTGCAACGACAAAAACATTCGCGAAGCCTTGGTAAATCTTGCTTCCGAAATGGCAAAGAAATGCAGAAAGGAGGATGACAAATGAAAACATCAGAATACACTCACCGCTTTTTGGCGCGGTTGATAATTGAAGCTACGACACCGCTTGCCGTAGGCAGTGGCGAAAAAGACATACTCACTGACGCACTCGTGGCGACCGACGTCAACGGTCTGCCCTACATTCCGGGAACGGCTATTGCTGGCGTGGTGAGGCACATGATTGAAGAGGTGAAACCCACCGAATTTGACATAAAGCAAATTTTTGGTTATCAGGATAAAAGAGATGGGCGAGGCTCCGAAATAATTTTCACGGAAGCCAAAATTCTCAACTCCGAAGGCAAGGTGGTTGACGGAATGAACCTAAAAGCAAAAGAAGATTCGTTGCTGAAACTGTACGACGAACTCCCTATCCGCCAGCATGTTCGAATCAACGATAAAGGTGTTAGTGCAAATCATGGCAAATTCGACGAACAGGTGGTTTTTGCCGGCACACGCTTTTGCTTTGAGTTGGAGATGGTGGCGAAAAGTGAGACTATCGAAAACTTCAACCACATTTTGGCGCAGATTCAGAGCAAACAGTTCCGCATTGGTGGCGGCACACGTAGCGGATTCGGCGAGATTGAGGTTAAGGAGTTATATACTCGTCATTTAGATTTGACCGAACCAAACGAATTGGATTTGTATTTGAAGAAGTCTTCCAACCTTTCGGAAAGCTGGGACGGTTGGGAGAAAACCGAAGCAAAGCCATCAGCCACACAAGGCTGGACCGAGTACAAACTCACGCTCACGCCCGACGATTTCTTCCTCTTCGGCAGTGGCTTTGGCGATGACGAAGCCGACATGACACCAGTGAAAGAAAGGAAAGTTGTGTGGGACGATGATTTTCATGGACATTTGTCGGAAGAACTTGTGCTGATTCCTGCCACGTCCGTCAAAGGAGCTTTGGCTCACCGCACGGCATTTCACTATAACCGCCTGAAAGAGCGTTTTGCTGGTTACACTGGCGACAAAGAGCCGAAAGTCGGCAATGAGAATGAAGCAGTTCAAGCATTGTTTGGCTATGAAAAACAGGAAGAGAAAAAACAAGTTCGTGGCAATTTGATTTTTTCGGATATTATTGAAAATAAGGCGTTTGAAGACAAAATCCTAAATCACGTTTCCATCGACCGCTTTACGGGTGGAGCAATAGACGGCGCATTGTTTCAGGAGAAAGTTACGTATGGCAAGGGTAAAACCTTCGAGTTTCGGATATTGGCAAACAACAAGGCGTTTGAAGGCGACGAAAACGTTCAAAAGGCGTTTGAAGCGGCTTTGAGCGACGTTTGCAACGGAATGCTGCCACTTGGCGGAGGCGTAAATCGTGGCAATGGTGTCTTTACAGGAAGTTTAACCAAAAAGGAGAAGTAAAATGAAAATAGAGAAATCAACATATCAAGGATACCTTTGGTACAGCGACGAGAAACAGCCACAAGTTTTTGACAATAAGGCTTTTGAACTTGAAATAGCCGACGCTGCCAATCCGTTCATCATCGAAGGTCAACTGTACGATGGCAAAAAATCCGTCAGCATCAAATATGTGGACGGGAAGTACACCGTAAAAAGTTACGAAACGGACCGTCTGGAGGGCGAGGCTCAAGAGCAAGTGTTCCATTCGCACAGAATGGACGGCAAAAGACTGAAATTCAAACAATTCTGGAAAGAGCAACCAGACGGCCTATGCGAAGACATGCAGGTTCTGCAGCCTGCCGAATTGGTTTTTGTTGGATTTGATAACAATAATAAGGAGGAATAGTTATGGCAATAATAAAAGCACCGTTCAATTTTGTACCTCTGAATGACAAGGTTTTCTTTCCCGATTGGGCGGACAAGATTTCGCAAGACATACCATTTGAGGATGGAGAAGATGGCATAATAACCGTGGAAATCAAAAATATGACTCCATTATTCATCAGAGATGGTCATCCAAAAGATAGAAAAACAGAATGGTCTTGTCATATAATAGATGAAAACGGGAATAAAAAGTTCTATATCCCAGGAAGCACCTTGAAGGGGTGCTTTAGAAATGTTTTGGAAATTATTTCTTTTTCAAAACTCAATAGATATAATAATGATTCATTCGGATATAGGTCATTTACAACACAAATAAGGGGAGTGAACTATTCCGAAAAAATGAAGGCAGTAAATGGATGCGGTTGGCTATATAAGGAGGGAGATGACTATTATATCGAAGAATGTGCCAATGGGATACAAAAAATTAGGCATTATGATTTGCGAAAAAAGTTTCCATGTTTCAAATCCGGGGCAGACCATCAGACCGCTGAATGTAAGCAGAAAAGCCTCAAATATAATACTGATGGAGAACTATATCCGACTATAAGTATCAACGGAGGTGAGCTTTCATATAAAGACAATAATACTCAAAAACAGGTTCCGAAAGGTTCGTATAAGGTTGTTTGTACGGGCTATATGCAAGGCAAAAACGTGGAATATTTGTTTAGTGAAAGGCTGAATTCTCCGATACCTGTAAGTGATGAGGTGTTTAATACTTTTGATACAGTCCATCAACACACTCCATACTATGCAGGCCAAAATGGGAAAGATGGTTTTTTGAAAAACAGATTAAAAAATGGATTTCGTATTCCCGTCTTTTTTGAAAAGAGAGGCGATCAGATATGTGCCATAGGAATAACTCGAATGTTCAGATATCCTTTCGATAATTCTGTAAGCAAAAGTATAGAACACACTACCAAAGACCATTTTTCACCTAAATTGGACTTGTCTGACGTCATATTTGGATATATTTCAAAAGCTGCTCAGCTTAAAGGTAGAGTCCATATAGGAAATGCATTTTCTGATGATATTGTCACAGATGACGTATGTTCATTAGAAACCGGAGTTTTTGGTCAACCCCGTGCTTCTTATTATCCATTATATATTAAGCAAACAGGCAATACAATAAGCAATTATAGCACAAAGAATGTTGTAATTTCTGGCAGAAAGAGATATAGAATCACAAAAAATGGAATGGTATTGCCTTTGAGCAAAGGGAATGGCAATGAAAATCTGTTGGTGAGCTTTCGTCCACTTCCCAAAGGATTAACATTTAAATGTCATATTAGTGTACATAATCTTAACAAAGTTGAAATTGGGGCTTTGTTGTCGGCAATTACCTTTAACAACACGCCGGAATGTTACCATAATTTAGGACTGGCAAAGTCTTTCGGATATGGTGCTGTTGCATGCAAGGCCATATTGTCAAAAAGTTTTAAATATTCAATGGATGACTATCTAAAAGATTTCAATGAGGAAATATCTTGTTTTTTACAACAAAATGGTAGTTCTTTACAATCAGAGAATGTGTTAAAGAATTTAGTTTCTATTGCCTCAGCTACTCACACGGCTGAAGAAATGGTGCAAATGTCATTTGATGAGTGTGAAAAATTCAAGGAAGACCGTCATTTTTCTCGTTTGACAGAACAACTAAAAAGCTATAATGTTGCTATTGACGAGAAAAACGCTTTAATTTCAAAAACAAAGAAACAATTTTCCAATCTGAAAAAAGAAATTAGGACGACTCAAATTGAAGAAACAATTGGAAAATTGAAAGAGTTTAGACCAAAGTTGTACTTGGCGGGATTATCAGATTGCTTGGAAGAGTTAGATTCAATTATAATTCAATATGAAAAACTTCTAACTGAACAAATCAGATTAGAGGAAGAAAAAAAACAAAATGACAAATTCAATAGCTTGTGTGATGAATATACTGCTCAATTGGCAATCTGTGTTGGTAAACTATGTAATAGCGAAGATTGTAATAATGCACTCACCATTGTAGAAAAAGCAGAACAACTGTACAAAAGCATTCATCAAATGTTTCCTGACAAAGAGTTAATTGATAAGCATTCAGATTTACGAGAACAGATAAAAAATAAAAAAACAAGCATTACTACAGGTGAAGGCTTGTCATTTCTGCTGAAACAGAGAGTGGATGGAAATGGATTGCTGATTTCAGATATGCCTAATGGTGTTGGACGTATAAATCAATTCTTGAAGAAATATCCAAACTATGTTTTTTCTGATAATGATAAAAGTACAATTGAACAATGGCTGAAAGCTATTCCTGTACCAACGAAAAAAGCAAATCTGAAAGATTTTAACGATATAAATGGAAAGTCTTGGCAGCAAATCTCAAAATTCGTCGGCTCCGACACCGCCTCCCAATGGTTCCACGAAATCACTGGGCAATATGATACCGAAAATTGAAGTGAAACTTCGTTGTTCGATACCGAAAATTGAAATATAGAAAAGACTATGAAAGTCCATATCACCCTCGTCGGCGGGCAGCCGGCACCGGTAATTTTAAAATCTTGACAGAATGAAACGAATATTGATTTCTATATTGAGTGATTATCTTCAGCCTAACTTTTTGTTGATAAAGGAGTTTGAGGGGAAGTACGACGAGTTGGTTTTTGTTACGACAGAAAAGATGGAAAATGACGCCAAGAGGAAAAGCTATTGGTTGGAAAAAGCGCTTCGACTGCCCGAAAATTCAGTACATAGAATTCCTGTTGTCGAAGACAATTTTGAGGATATCAAAAAACGCTTGTCTGACGAGCATTTCTCACTTGACAATGAGTATATCCTTAACCTAACAGGCGGAACAAAGGTTATGCCCCTGGCAGTTTATGATTTTTTCAAGACAGTTTTTAATGCCCATTTTTTCTATGTCCCGATTGGCAAAAACGTAATCAAGGGGTTGTCAGCCGACGATGAGCAGCCTCTTAATTATCGCATGAATCTTGACGAATATTTCACATTGTATGGGTTAAAACACGAGCCAAACAATGAGCTGTTATATCCAGAAAGTGCAACGAACGATTTGTTTGAGAGATATAGAAAAGTAAAATTCAACAGATTTAAAGTACCCGAAATTCGCGACAGTCAGACATTGTCCAACGCAAAGGACAAACGCTATTTCGGTGGCGAATGGTTTGAGGAGTATTGCTACAGTCGTTTGAAAAGGGAGCAGAATCTGCCTGACGATGCAATTTGCAAAGCTGCAAAAATTTACCGGGAGAACTCTAAGTCGAACGATAATGAGATTGATGTGATGTTCATAAAAAACAACCAGCTTTATGTGTTTGAGTGCAAGGTGGGAATGACAGGGTTTGGGGTTGGCGCAGCAAAAGACACTATAGAACAGTATCAGTACAAGCTTGCCGCAATAGCCAAGGATTTCGGCCTGCGGGTAGAGGCATACATTCTGACCCTGCACAAAGTATTCAACAATCCGTTGAAATTTTCGGAAAAGACTTTGGCCAATATTGTGAAACGCCAGTCGATATTGGGTTTGCGGGGACTTTTGGACAGCGTTGTGTTTACTCGGAACGAGCCTTTGTTGGAAAGCATCAAGCATGATATGCCGAAAGCAACAATGCCTCAAAGAAAAACCAAGGTTGAGAAAAACACATCAAAGACACACATGACAACAGAAATTCCCAAGTTACAAGGTGTTAAAGTTGTTGGAAAAATTGATTTGGATAAAATGAAAATATAATTGTTATGAAAAAAACATTAGTAAATATTATTTCTGCACAAACTATTCCTAATATCCTCTTTGTCAAAGAAATGTATGAATATGGCGACAAACTTATGTTTATCTCATCTTGCATTATGGAATCCAAAATCAATTGGATTCTTAATACGTTGAATATTCAAGATACAAAGCAAGTTATTAACATTGTTTTTGAAAATACCGACGATGAGGAACGGTGGGATGTTATGTGTGACAAAATAAAGTCGTACCTGACTGAAAACGAGAAATATTTAGTAAACCTCACTGGTGGCACGAAATATATGGATTTTGCTGTCAGCGAAGTGTTCGAAAAATTTAATAGTGCAATATATTATATTCCGTATCCCAAAAATTATATTCTTTCACCACGGACACACAACAACATTCCGATAGATACACGTCTTTCCGTAGCAGACTATCTTACGGCATACAATGTGCCTATCAAAAATAAAGAACTAACATTGCCTGAATGTTTTACAACTTCTTTTTTCGATTTTTATGTGTCTGGCAGAATTACAGAGGAGCATAAAGTCATTTTGGATAAACTCCGAGCGTATAGAAAAGGGAAGGGGGCAAATGGAAATCCTTTTACAATTAGTGAATTAGAGAATGGAAAAGATTCGTCCAATAGGCCTCGCATAGATGGATTGTCTGATTTTCTTGGTTTTATAAGTTTTCCAACGAAAGAAAACAAATTGACAAAATATGAAATCCAGTATTTGACTGGAGGTTGGTTTGAAGAATACGTCTATAATTTGATTAAAAAGAATGTAGAGCCTGATGATATTCAACTTGGAGTTGAAATTCAAAAATCTGAATCAACTAACATCAACGATTTAGATGTGGTTTTTACCAAAGGTAATAAACTATATGTTATTGAATGTAAGACAGGGGTTGATAGTGAAAATCTGTTCAATCAAATAGTTTACAAGGCATCTGCACTAAAGGAAAAATTGCTTGGTTTGTCAGGAAAATCATACATTTTTTCGCTAAATCCGCCAATGGATGACAAATTGAAAAACACAGCAAAAAATATGGGAACTACCTATATCGACTTATCAGACTTTCTGGATGATGAAAAAATGAATAAATTATTCGAATCAATCATTAAACAAGCCTATTAACCATGTTCCTGAACCTATCAAACCACCCGTCCGCCCTGTGGAGCGCCGAACAGACCGAAGCTGCCTGGCGCCTCGGCGGCGAAATAATAGACCTGCCGTTCCCGCAGGTTGACCCCGACGGCGACGAAACCCACATCGCCGCACTTGCCGACGAGTATTGCCAAAGGGTTTCGGCACTGGCCGAAGGCAAAAACATCACCGTGCACCTTATGGGCGAGATGACCTTCACCTTCGCCTTGCTGTTACGGCTACACGCAAAGGGCATACCATGCGTGGCATCCACCACCAAGCGCGTAACTGTTGAGAAAGATGGAGTGAAAACCTCAATTTTCAAATTCGTAAAATTCAGACATTATTTAAACCGATGAACACCATTTGGCAATTTGTACAAGACATATCGTGGTTTGGCAACCTGTTGCGCGGCATTGCCGACATATCCATTATTTGGGTGGCATTCCTTGCCGTAAAGGGCAGCACCTACAAAACCGTAAGTTTGAGTGTGGGCAATTTCAGGATCAGACGCCGGGACTGCAATGTCCAAAACGTAACAAACCTTGTTTCGATGCTTTTTTTTGATGGCGGAACCGTGCCCGACCTTGTCCGCAAGGAAATTATCGAAAAAACCGCGCCCAAGGTGAAAAACATAACCCGCAAATAGTATGAACGGCCAACCAACCGTTACAAATTATTGAAATACAACAACCATTATGGAAGAATCCAAAAACAACCTGCCGGAAATAACTCTCACTGCCGGGCAGCGGAAAGTTCTCGGCCAGATGACCGATTTCGTGTTCAACTCGCCCGACCGCGTGTTCATACTCAAAGGATACGCCGGCACCGGCAAAACCACCCTCATGCGCTTTTTAATTGAGGAGCTGAAAGGCAAAAACCAGCCGTACAAGCTGCTCTCCACCACAGGGCGCGCGGCAAAAATACTCTCCAACAACACGGGTTATCCGGCGGAAACCATACACAGCACCATATACAAGTACAGCGATTTCAACAGGGATGTGTCCGATTTCGACCCCCAAAAAGACACCCCGTCCACCACTGGCCAGCTGTTTCTCGATTTCGAATTTGTGCCGCTCAGCGGTTCGGACCGCAAAAGTTGCGTGTACATCATCGATGAGTCGTCCATGATTTCCGACACCGCACCCAAAGACGTGATACAGGCCAAGTTCGGTTCGGGACGTCTGCTCAAGGAGCTGCTCCAATACGACGACCTGCCCCAGTCCAAATACATTTTTGTGGGCGACCCCTGCCAGCTGCCACCCATACACGGCACCTACTCGCCGGCGCTAATGCCCTCTTATTTCGCCACAAAATTCGGTTTGGAGGCGCAACACACTGAACTTACGCAGATTATGCGGCAGGACAACTCTATAATAAAAGCCGGCGAATATGTGCGCAAGCTGTGGAACGACGCTCCCCCGGACAGCCTCGGATACGGCAGGCAAAAAGTGTGGGGAGCGCCGCTGTATATGTCGCAGTTTGAGGATTTTGTGATACACCCCGACTATCTGCCGATGGAGGAACTCTTTTTCGAGAACATACAAAAACACGGCTACAACGAGTCCACTTTTATTTGCAGCAGCAACAAAAACACCCGAGCCATGTCGATGAGAATACGCGCCAAACTTGGCTTTTCGGGCATCCTGCAACAGGGCGAGCTGCTTATGGTTACCCAAAACCAGCTAATCACCGGACTTATGAACGGCGACATGGTTGAGGTGATTGCCGTGAAACCCGAAACAGAGCGCATTATGCACGAGGTTACAAACCCCGACGGCTATCACACAGCCTTGGTTTTCCGCGAAATAACGGTGAAGGAGCTTTTCAGCAAACGCAAGTACACCACCATGATGTTAGAAAACACTTTCCAGTCCGAAAACGGCAACCTCGACGAGCGGCAGCAGACCGGGCTTTTCCTCGATTTTATACTGCGTATGAAACGCAAAGGCATAACACCGAAAAAAGACAAAATGATGTTTGATGATATAATGCGCAAGGACCCGTACCTCAACGCCCTGCGTTGCAGCTACGGCTACGCCATCACGTGCCACAAGGCACAAGGCGGCGAGTGGAACTCCGTTTTTGTGCAAACGCCCCGCAATATCACACTGAACCCCGAAAAAATACGCTACCAATGGTTCTACACGGCTATCACCCGTGCCAAAAAAACCGTTCACCTGTGCCGCGACTTCTACTTTAAATAAACTGATGTAACAAATTGTCAAGCAGATAATTATGGAACTTGTACTGAATACTTTCGGGACCTCGCTCAACCGCGACAACCAAGGCTTTGTGATAACCACTGCCGAGGGGCGGCAGCGCATCCCCGCCGAGGGCATCACCTCCATTCAGGTGAGCCGCGGCGCGCAGATAACCTCCGACGCTGTGATGCTGGCCGTGGAACGCGAGATAGAGGTGCTTTTTATGGACCGCTCCGGCAACGTCATCGGACGTATCTGGAGCCCCCGCTACGGCTCAGTGTCCACCATCCGCAAAGGGCAGCTCAACTTCTCGTTCTCGCACGAAGCCATAGACTGGATAAAAGGAGTGATCTGCCAAAAGATTGAAAACCAGCAGGCCATGCTCCTTGTTATGGACACCGCGGGCGACACCGCCCTGGCCAACCGCGTGAACTCCGCCATAAACCGCCTCGAGGATTACCGCACCAAGCTCGGACTTATCGACGGCGAAGTGATCTCCGACATCGCCGCCACACTGAGAGGGTGGGAGGGGGTGGCCTCGAAAATTTATTTCGACACCATGAACCTTTTCCTGCCCGAGCAGTACCGTTTCGAAAAACGAAGCCAGCACCCCGCCACCGACATCGTCAACGCCCTGCTCAACTACGGATACGGCATGCTGTACGGCAAGGTTGAGGGCGCGCTTATCAAAGCGGGCATCGACCCATACATCGGCGTGCTGCACCGCGACGATTACAACCGCCCGGTGCTGGTGTACGACGTTATTGAGCTGTACCGCGTGTGGGTGGACTATGTGGTGTACTCGCTGGTGATGCAGAACGCCATTTCGGACGACTATTACTCGGTGCAAGCCGACGGCTCGTACTGGCTCGAGCCACTCGGACGAAGGGTGCTGATACAGTCGCTCAACGACTATATGGACGAGACCGTGGAAACCGACGGCAACACCCGCTCGCGCCGGCACCAGATTTTCCTTTATGCGCAAAACCTTGCCCAACAATTCAAAAAACTTGTGTAGCCATGGTACTTTTTGGAAAAAACGTGAGAAACAACGCCGAGCCCATGACCAAGCTCCCTGTGGAGATGCTTTACCGGGCATTGCGCAACCCCAAGCCAGAAACAGTGACCCTAATCCGCAACCTGCGGCAGCTGCGGCAGCTTAACAAAGACAGGTATTCGGCACAAAAGTCGCAGCTGCCGTTCTTTGTGTGCGGCATGTTCAACCCGCCTTTCCGCAAGGGCGACAATTTTGCCTATACCAAGTATTTTTTGATAGACATCGACAAAATTTCGGACAAGCAGCTGTCGTTGCCCGGCCTGCGCGCGCGCCTGCAGGCCGACAGCCGTGTGATGCTGGCTTTTGTGTCGCCCAGCGGCGACGGACTGAAACTGATGCTGCGCATGGCCGAGCCTTGCTACGACAAAGGCCTTTACTCGCTGTTTTACAAGGCTTTCGCCCAAGCCTTTGCCGTGCAGTACGGGCTGGAGCAGGTGCTGGACACCGTTACCAGCGACGTGGCGCGCGCCTGTTTTGTGAGCCACGACCCCGACGCCTACTACAACCCCTCGGCCGACCCCGTGGACATTGGCGCCTACCTGCCGCAGGCCGACCCATCGGCCTTGTTCGACCTTAAGCACGAGCTCGAAAAACAACCACAACCCGCCGACACCGGCACCGGCAGCCACGAAGCCGAAAAACCTCAACCCAAGCCCGACGTGGACGACGAGGTGATAAACCGTGTGAAAGCCCTCCTCGACCCAAAGGCCGCCGCCAAACCCAAAAAGGATGTGGTTGTGCCGGAGCAGCTGAACGACATAATGGACGACCTGCATAAGTTCGTTACCAATACCGGCATCGAAATTACCGAGGTGATAAATATCAGCTACGGCAAAAAAATACGTATGCGCCTGCGCCTGCGGCAGGCCGAAGTGAACCTTTTCTACAGCCCCAAGCGCAACACTTTCACCGTGGCCATATCGCCTCGCTCCGGCACCGACCCCAAACTGAACGAACTCGCCGCACAGCTGGTGCAAACGTTTATCAACGGACAATGAACAATGGACAATGGACAATGAACAATGGACAATGGACAATGGACGATGGACGATGGACAATGGACGATGGACAATG
>CALGGY010000073.1 GCA_937915785.1 uncultured Bacteroidales bacterium | reverse complement strand
CCCCCGCGCCCACTACCCGGCCCGCCACCCGCAACGCCACCACCGCCACCGTCACCGCCGCGCCCACCGAAGCGCCTGCATTAAAGATGGACGTTGCAAAGTCGCGGTCCTTCTTTGGGAAGTACTCTGCCGTGACCTTGATTGCTGCCGGGAAGTTGCCGGCCTCTCCCAAGGCGAGTATGCCCCTGCAAAGCAGGAACAGATATACCGATGTGGTGGATACGGCCAGCGCCACCTTGCTGCCGGCTTCTACCGCGCGCATCGCTTCCACGCTGTCAAGTCCTGTGATGTGGGCGGTGGTCCAGCCTGTGAGGGCGTGAAGGCAGGCGCCGGCGCTCCACACTCCGATGGCAATCAGATAGCCCTTCTTGGTGCCCATCCAATCCACAAACTTGCCTGCAAACAGGCAGCAGATGGCGTAGAAGATGGAGAAGAAGCTGGTGATGGTGCCGTAGTTGGCATCAGTCCAGTGAAATTCCGGCTTGATAAACTCCTCGTAGGTGAGAGAGAGCACCTGGCGGTCCAGGTAGTTGACCGTGGTCGCCACAAAAAGCAGCGAGCAGATCCACCATCGCCAGTTGGTCATAAGTTTTTTCTGGGTTGACATATCTTATGCTGTTTAGATTATAGTCTTCACTGCAGCACGCATTCCCTCTCCACAACGGGCACGAAGGGCTTTGACACGGCATAGACCTCCGCAAAATCGCTTGGCGCCATTGCAAGCGTCACGACCGGGACCGTGTGCGGCTGCTCAAAAAGATAGGTGGCGGAAGAGACCTCGCTGTCCACCCTGCCGGGAGGCGAGCTGCAACGCATAAAACTGGCGTCGAGCCTGCGCGAGGAGGGCAAGATTTTCATCATTGACGAACCCAGCGACGGACTGCACGCCGGCGACATACAACGCATATTGCAACTGTTCGACACTATGGTGGAAAAGGGCAACACGGTGTTCCTGATAGAGCACAACATAGCTATGCTGAAAGCCTGCGACTACCTTGTAGAAATGGGTCCCGGCGGCGGAGCCAAGGGCGGTACAGTAATCTTCGAGGGCACGCCCCAAGCAATGGCCGAAAGTGCAACGTCGGTAACAGGACCTTACCTTGCCGAATAGGGCGGTTTTGTTTAATTGGAAAAAAATATGTATATTTGCAAGCTCTCTAAGCAGAAGACAATCGACGTAAGATGCAAGAAAAGAACATTATAGAGATACGGAACAAGCGCGCCACCTACGAATATTTCATAATAGACACGTACACAGCAGGTTTGGTGCTCACCGGAACGGAGATAAAATCCATCCGCGACGGCAAGGTGAATTTGGCCGACGCCTATTGCACTTTCCGTGGCAACGAGCTGTTTGTTAATGAGATGCATATTTCCGAATACCGCTTCGGGTCGTACCTCAACCATCCCGCCAAGCGCGACCGCAAGCTGCTGCTCACCAAACGCGAGCTGCACAAACTCCAGAACAAAGTCAAGGAAAAGGGCTTTACCATAATACCTACCTTGCTGTTTGTCAATCCAAAAGGATTGGCTAAGCTGAACATAGCCCTTGCCAAAGGTAAAAAATTCTACGACAAACGTGAGAGCATAAAAGAGAAGGACAACCGCCGCGAGATGGAACGTTACAACGGAAGATATTGAAAATAAAACATTTATAGCAATATGAACAGAAACCTTTTACTTATAAGCAATTCCACCAACCGTGGAGAGGCCTACCTTGAATGGCCCAAGGAACAGATTCGCGAATTTCTTCAGCGCCACGGCGTTAAGTCGGTGCTTTTCATACCCTTTGCCGGCGTAAGCCTTGCCGAGGGCGGGCTGAAAGCATCGTACAACGCCTACGAAGCCAAAGTGCAGAAAGTGTTTGCCGAACTTGGTGCCAAGCTCACCAGCATACACCACAAAAAGAACCCCATCGAAGCTGTGTACAAAGCTGAATGTGTGGCTGTTGGCGGTGGCAATACCTTCCATCTGGTGAAAGAGCTGCATCGCCTTGGACTGATGAAAGCCATCAGCGAACGCGCCAAAAACGGTATGCCTTACATGGGCTGGAGCGCTGGCAGCAACGTGGCCGGATCCACTCTCTGCACCACCAACGACATGCCCATTGTGCAACCCGAGAGCTTCGACTGCATGAACCTTGTGCCCTTTCAGATAAACCCGCACTACACCGACTTTTTCGACCCCAAACACGGAGGCGAAACCCGCGACGACCGTCTGAAAGAGTATATCATGCTGCACCCCGACATGTACGTGGCCGGCATACGCGAAGCCACTTCGCTGTTGCTCGAAAACGGCAAACTGCAACTCATTGGCCGCCCAAATAAAATGAAAGTGTTCAAAGCCAACCTTGCCAATACCAAGGAGTACGGACTGGGCGACGACATCAACTTCCTGCTGAAATAGGTGCGGCAGCCTTTCGGCAAAACTCATAAACTCACATTTTGCAGTTTTGGAATATCCTGTTTTAGACAAAATAAACACCCCCGAAGATTTGAAACATCTGTCGCAGGCGGAGCTTACACAGCTTTGCACCGACCTGCGGCAGTACATAGTGCGTGTGCTTTCCACCCACCCCGGACATCTGGCTTCGGGGCTTGGAGTGGTAGAGCTGGCGGTGGCACTGCATTACGTGTTCAACACTCCCGACGACAAACTGGTGTGGGACGTGGGCCATCAGGCCTATCCGCACAAGATACTCACCGGTCGCAAACGTCAGTTCGAGAGCATACGGTCGTACGGCGGTATCAGCGGTTTTCCAAAAATGGAGGAGAGCCCGTACGACAGCTTTGGCACAGGCCATTCGTCCACCTCCATATCCGCTGCCTTGGGCATGGCTGTGGCGGCACACCTGCAGGGCAACGACAGCCGCAACCACATTGCCGTTATCGGCGACGGCTCCATGACCGGCGGCATGGCTTTCGAAGCCTTGAACCATGCGGGCGTTGCGGGCGCCAACGTGCTGGTGATACTCAACGACAATGGCATTGCCATCGACAAAAGCGTGGGCGCGCTGAGCCATTACCTTACAAAAATGACCTCGTCGCGCGCTTACAACCGCGTTAAGACAAGGATATGGAACGCTTCGGGTACCGCCATCCGACGGTTTTTCCGCAACATACTGCTCAACCTCAAATCCACCTTTTTCAAGCAGAGCAATATGTTCGAGGCATTTGGGTTCCGTTATTTCGGACCCATCGACGGACACAACCTGCCCGACCTTGTGAAAATATTGCAACGGCTAAGCACCATCAAAGGTCCCAAGCTGCTGCACATCGTTACCCAGAAGGGCAGGGGCATGGAGATGGCTGTGCGCAACCCCGTGGCCTATCACGCCCCCGGCGAATACGACCTGGAAACGGGCGAACGCAAAAAATCTACCGAAAAAAATCAGCCGCTGCGCTATCAGGACATTTTCGGACACACCATTCTGGAGCTGGCTCGGAAAAACGACCGCATTGTGGGCATAACTCCCGCCATGCCAACTGGTTGCTCGCTGAATATAATGATGGAGGCCATGACCGACCGCTGTTTCGATGTGGGCATTGCCGAACAGCACGCCGTTACCTTTGCCGCTGGCCTCGCAGCACAGGGCATGACGCCTTTCTGCAATATCTATTCGTCGTTTATGCAACGTGCCTACGACCAAGTTATCCACGATGTGGCGTTGCAACGGCTCAATGTGGTGATGTGTCTGGACCGCGCCGGACTGGTAGGCGAGGACGGACCCACGCACCACGGGGCTTTCGACTATGCCTATTTCCGCCCGGTGCCCAACCTCACCATAGCCGCACCGATGGACGAAAACGAACTGCGCAACTTGATGTACACCGCCCAGATGCCCGACAAAGGACCGTTTGTGATACGCTATCCGCGAGGCCGCTCCGTGAACGCCGACTGGAAAAAACCTTTCCATGAGCTGCCCATAGGCAAGGGACGCTGTCTGCGCAATGGCAAAGATGTGGCCATACTCTCCATCGGACATATCGGCAACACCGCCATGGCCGCCGCACAACTGCTCAGCACACTCGGCATTGAGGTGGGAGTGTACGACATGCGTTTTCTGAAACCTATTGACGAGGGCATGTTGCACGAGGTGGCAAAGACTTACACTCGGGTGGTTACCATCGAAGACGGCGTACTGAACGGCGGTTTCGGGTCGGCAGTGCTGGAGTTCTTTGCCGACAACGGTATCGACATGCCGGTGCGCAGGCTGGGCATTCCCGACAAATTTGTTACCCACGGCTCGTTGCGCGAGCTGCAGCACGAGTGCCATATCGATGTGGATGCCGTGGTGAATACAGTGAAAGCTATCGTAAATAGCGGTAAATGAGGTTGCTGCACTGAAAGTGCGTTACTTACACGCCGTTGTTGAAAAGTGGACGGCAGTATGCCACTTTTTTACCTTTTTTTTTAGTAAATTTGCATGATGTTTCGGCGAGAAACATTTTTGTAACACCCTAAAAATATATATTTTGTGGATATTTTAGACGAATTGAACGACGAACAACGCCATGCCGCACAGATTATAGACGGCCCCATAATGATTATTGCCGGTGCGGGATCGGGAAAGACACGAACCCTCACTTACCGTATTGCCCACCTGATAGACCAGGGCGTGGACCCGTTCCATATTCTGGCTCTGACTTTCACCAACAAGGCCGCCAAGGAGATGAAAGACCGTATAGAAAGCCTTGTGGGGGCCGAGGCCAAAAGCATCTGGATGGGCACGTTCCACTCCATTTTTGCCAAAATATTGCGTTTCGAGGCCGACAAGCTGGGCTACAACCACAATTTCACCATTTACGACACCGATGATACCAAAAATGCTATAAAACAGATAGTTAAGGGAATGAGCCTCGACCCCAAGAACTACAACGCCTCGTTTGTTCAGAACCGCATATCGGCCGCCAAAAGCGGACTGATGTCGCCCGACGACTATTGCGCCAATCCGGAGATACAGCAGTCCGACTCGTTGTCGAAAAAGCCGCTCATAGGCGAGATATACCGCCGCTACAACCAGCGGCTGCGCAACGCCATGGCTATGGATTTCGATGACCTTCTGTTCAACACCAACGTGCTGCTGCGCGATTTTCCCGAGGTACTGCTTAAATATCAGGAGCGTTTCCGTTACATTCTTGTAGATGAATATCAGGACACTAACTTTGCTCAGTATCTGATTGTTAAGAAATTAGCCGCGCGTTACGAAAATATCTGCGTGGTTGGCGACGACGCACAGAGCATCTACGCTTTCCGCGGAGCCAACATTCAGAACATTCTCAATTTCAAACGCGACTACCCGTCGGCACAGCAGTTTAAGCTGGAACACAACTACCGCTCCACCCAAAATATCGTAAATGCCGCAAACAGTGTTATTTACAACAATAAGGAGCAGATTTTCAAGAATGTGTGGACCAGCAACGCCGTTGGCGAGCGCATAACCCTGCTCACCGCTCCCGACGAACGTGCCGAAGGTGCCATGATTGCCAACACCATAAACCGCATAAAAGCCGACGACACCGCCGAATACCGCAATTTTGCCGTGCTTTACCGCAACAACGTGCAGTCGCGTGCCATCGAAGACGCCCTTATCAAAAGCCGCATACCGTACAAAGTGTATTCGGGCATATCGTTCTATCGCCGCAAGGAGCTGCGCGACAGCCTTGCCTACCTGCGTCTGGTGGTGAACAACCACGACGACGAGGCGCTGCTGCGTATCATCAACTACCCTGCGCGAAGCATTGGCAACACCACAATGGAAAAAATTCAGCTGGCCGCCTCCGACAACGAGGTTAGCTGCTGGACGGTGATAGAAAATCTTGCCGATTTCGGATTGGGAATTTCGTCGGGCACAATGGCCAAAATCGAGGATTTCAAGCTGATGATACAGATGTTTACCTCGCAGCTGTACACAATCAACGCCTACGACCTGGCCAAGGACGTGATATACAAGTCGGGCCTGATTCGCGAGCTGAAAGGCGATGACGACCCCGACAACGCCAACCGTGTGGAGAACATCGAAGAGCTGCTCAACGGTATTCAGGAGTTTTGCGACAAGGATGACGACATCACCCCCGACTCCGACGTTGAAGAGGCCGAAATTAGCGAAAAATCGGGGCTTAAAACCCTTGATATGTTCCTTCAGCAGGTGCTTCTGCTCACCGACGAGGACAAGGACGACACCAATCCCGACAAGGTGTCGCTGATGACAATTCACGCCGCCAAAGGTCTGGAGTTTCCCTACGTGTTTGTGGCCGGAATGGAGGAGACGCTTTTCCCCTCGCAGCTTTCGGTGATGGACCGCAAGGACCTCGAGGAGGAACGCCGGCTGTTCTACGTGGCCATAACCCGCGCCGAAAAACGTCTGGTCCTCTCCAACGCGCAGTTCCGCTACCAGTGGGGCAAGGCCTCCAACCAAGAGCTTAGCCGTTTTGTGAACGAGATAGACGACAAATACATCGACATGCCACGACACGAGTCGCTGTTCCCGAAAATTGGCGAACTGCCCAAAATAAGCAGGCTTGAACGCAAAAAGCCTCTCGAAACACCTAAGTTGAAACGTGTGCAGTACGGCCCTGCCGAGGGCAACACCCCCGAACAGCGCGACAGCATTCAGCCCGGCATGCGTGTGATGCACGACAAATTTGGCGAAGGCAAGGTGCTGAGCATCGAAGGCGAGGAACAAAGCCGCTCGGCGATAGTTTTTTTTCCGGCTTTCGGACAGAAAAAAATGCTGCTGAGGTTTGCCAAACTGAAAATACTTAAATAATTAATAATTAAAAGTTAAGAGTTATGAGTTAGGAGTTAGGAGTTGGTAGTTGAACTGATAACAATTAAACACTTGAACAATCATCAAATACACATGAAAATAGCTACCTACAACGTAAACGGCATACGTGCCGCCATGGGCAAGGGCCTTGCCGAATGGATAGAGTCCGCGGCACCCGACGTGCTATGTCTGCAGGAGACCAAAGCCCAGCCCGACCAGATTCCCACGCTGGAGTTCTCTGCCCTCGGCTACGAGACCTACGCTTTTTCGGCACAGAAAAAAGGCTACAGCGGTGTGGCAATTCTCACCCGCCGTCATCCCGACAAGGTGGTGGAAGGCATCTCCAACCCCTTGTACGACGCCGAAGGGCGTTTTCTCCGTGCCGACTATGGCGATGTGAGCGTTATTAGCGTGTACCACCCCTCCGGCACTTCCGGCGACGAACGACAGGATTTCAAGATGCAGTGGCTCAGTTACTTCCAGAAATATGTAACGGAGTTGCGGAAAGAGCGTCCTAGCCTTGTCATCTGCGGCGATTTCAATATCTGCCACCAGCCGATAGACATCCACGACCCGGTGCGCAACGCTACCTCGTCGGGGTTTCTGCCCGAAGAACGCGAATGGATGAGCGGTTTCCTCGACAGCGGCTTTATCGACACTTTCCGCTTTTTCAACGAAAGTCCGCACCAATACACGTGGTGGAGTTTCCGCGCCAACGCCCGCGCCAACAACAAAGGCTGGCGCATTGATTATATCATGGCCTCGGAGCCGCTGAAAGACAGGCTTGTGCGTTCTGTGATACTGCCCGACGCCCGCCACTCCGACCATTGCCCCATGATGACCGAAATAGATTTTTAGCTCCCCCACCCAAAAAATGACGAGCGTGCTACAAAAAGTATCACGCCCGTATTGCATTTTTTAGGGATTAAAGATTACCAAACGTTTTTCTCGTTTGGCGAAACAACAAACTTTGCTGTGATGTCTTTGCCATCTTGAACTTCGCTTACGAGTTTCCCGTTTTTGAAAGTGCGGGTTAGCACGCTTTTCTTCCCGTAGGGTGTAACACCTACGGAGGTGACTGTGCCGTCGGAATAATCGAATTTGCCTATGCACAGCACCGGCGTAGGTGAACCGCTTTCCTTCTGGCGTTTGGCACAAATACGTACCGAGTTGTTTTGTCCCGTTTGGCAGGAGGCAAATTCCCAGCCACAATCTTTTATTTGTTCCACCACATACATCAACTTGTCCATCTTGGCGTGAAACGAGACGGTTATATATTTTTTGCCGTTTAGCTCTACGCTGTCTGTCAAAGGTGCGTTATTGTTGATGGCGGATGGAGAGTGTTGAGCCCAAGCAATGGTGCAGCACAGTATGCTGATTGTGGACAAAATGATTCTCTTCATATTGTAAATGTTCAAATAAATGTGATGCTTCAATTTTTTTGGAAAATGGGTGCTTATTTGGTTTGTCTTTTGCACATCCGTTCATAAACCCAGATGGCAAAAGGAAATCCCAGCCAAAGAAACGAAAAAATAAGCGTTAGTTTCATGTGGCTGAACACCCAAAAACTTTCTTCTGCGCAGAAAATGAAATAAAATAAACTCATAATAAGTGCAAAAAAAATGTCTGCAACAAAGTAGAATAAAATTCTGTGCTTTATAAAAAAAATAATTTGTTTCATGGCTTATAGTTTGTTATCTGTTTATAATTTCTTCTACACATTTTCCTGCTGAAGCACCAATTGCACCTACAGCTGCACCGGGACCAGCTCCTACTCCACCTGCTGCGGCTCCTGCGGCAGCACCGGCAACGGCACCTCCGGCATCACAGGCCACGATAGGTTTTACTACTTTCCATACTTCTTTTGCGGTGTCTTTGATCTTTTGCCACCAGCTCCTGTTGTCTTTTGGGTTAGGTTTCGTTTTGTCTAAAACATTATCCATGTCTTCTGAATAAAGATAATTGCACCATGTCTGGAATGAGCTTATGAGCATGTCCGAATAGATTCTCATACAAAGATAATCATAATTGTTATCTGCGGCATTGACTCTTTCTGCAATTTTTGCATAATATGAATCATAAAAGTCTTCAAAAGTGTTTTTCTCTTCTAATGATTCATACAAGGATTTGTCGGCACAATTTATAAAGTCGTCAATCAATTCAAAATTCGCAGGAAAATTAGCGTTGTACCGTGCTATGATATCGATGAAAAGCATTCATTGTGGGCTAAAATGTCTGTCATGTCATAAAAAGTTTCACGATTTAAGTATTCAGTACAAGAAATAGAATTATTCATTGTTTCAAATTGAAATGCGTGCAAATCTTCACATATTAAGTTGTATAAATTTGTCAAATATCCATCGACGATACCGTGATTGTTGACATCGATGGTTTCGAGAAATTTGTTCATAACATCATTGTGGAAAGTTGCAATTTCTTCAGACATTAAGTCTATTTGTGTTCTGTCAAGTTTTTCAATGGATAGCTTTGATGATAAAATGCGGTTTTCCTTTTCTTTACTGCATGCGCAAAAAAATACTTGCAGTTGCAATTATTGCTGTGAATAGAGCAACAATAGTGCTTGTTTTTGAGATAAAATTTTTCATTTTGTTTGTTTTTTTGTGTTAAGAATTAGTGTTTTTTATGGCTACTTATTTTTGGATTTACCGTGGCTCTCGCCGTATTTTCCACGGGTTTTGTGTCCTTTGGCACAGATGGATGTTAGACGTTTGTTGTTTACTGCAAAGATATATATTTTTTTGATATTGTAAGAGGAAGATGTTTTTTTTTTTTTTTTTTTTGTAACTGCTTGTATGTGAGGTGTTTGTTGTGATATTGTTTTTTGTATGCAGGAAATATTTTTTTCCAAGTTGCATAGTTCTCAGGCTGTTTTTTTTTCGTTTTTTCATTAGTGTAATTCGTTTTTCAATAATTCGCAAAAAAAACGTATCTTTGCACTTTCAAAAACTGAATAAAAATGAAAAAACGTATAATACTTTTGTCTGCAATTGTTTCTATTTGCCTTTCTTCCTGCGTAAGTACCAAAAAGTACAACGCATTGGAAACCAGTTATAGTAAGCTGAAAAAAGAATACCGTGTGGCAATGGCCGAACTGGAAGCCATGCGCGATGAGAAAAACAACCTCTTGACCGAAAACCAGTCGATAAAAAACGATTTTGTGGATTTGAACAAGACCAAGGCCGCCTTGGAACAGCAGTTGCAGCAAAAACGCAACGAGTTGGAAAATATGAAGTTGCGCTACGACACCACCATGGAGAACTACCTGCAGCAGGTGGGTGTGAAAAACCGTGCCCTGAATGCCGCCAACACCCTGCTCAAAGCCCGCGAAGCCGAGCTCAACGAAAAAGAGCGCAACCTCGAGGCCCTGCAAAAGGACTACGAGGCCAAGAGCAAACGTCTGCAGGAGGTGAACAAAGCCCTTGCCGACAAGCAAAACGAGATAAACGCCGTCAAGGCCAAGGTGTCAAAAGCGCTTACCGGCTTTCAGGACAAGGGTCTGCAGGTGGAGGTGAAAGACGGCAAGGTGTATGTGTCGATGGAGGATAAACTGATGTTCGCTTCGGGCAGCTGGGCTGTGAGCAAAGACGGACTGCAGGCCATCAAAGAGTTGGCCAGAGTGCTGGAAGAGAACAAGGAACTGAACATCTCTGTGGAAGGCCACACCGACAACGTGGCGTACAACGGCAGCGGCAACGTTAAGGACAACTGGGACCTAAGCGTGATGCGCGCCACCGCCATTGTTAAGGAAATACTGAAAGCCGGCAAGATAGCCCCCGAACGCATCTCCGCCTCCGGACGCGGCGAATACCAGCCCAAAGCCCCAAACACCACCCCCGACAACCGTGCCAAAAACCGCCGCACCGAGATAATCCTCACCCCAAAGCTCGGCGAGGTGATGGAGATGCTGAAGTAAACCGTTTAGCTGTGGAAAAAAAAACTAAATAGCAAACTTTTTTTGCTCATGCGGAGAAAAAAAAGTGTATTTGCCCAATAGTGTCCAAAACGTTTTTTCTAAAATATAGTTGATAAAATAAAATGGGA
>CALGGY010000072.1 GCA_937915785.1 uncultured Bacteroidales bacterium | reverse complement strand
GGCTGCTGCCCAGCTCGCCGTAGCGGCTGCGGTACCACTGGTAGCCCGACAGTCCCGAAGGGGCGGTGATGGTGGCCACCTCGTTGCTGGCTCCGGGCGAGCAGCCGCTGGCCACGAGCGACATGGGCTGGCAGTCGCCGGCAATGTAGCAGTAACCGTAGTGTCCCGAAGCGCTGCAGTCGCCCACAAGCACTTCGATACGCACGGTTTCGTACAGATAGCTGTAAAGATTTATTGCAGCTTTTGCCCACGGTTTGTAAACTGCATTTCCAGCATCAATCCAAGGTCCCAGGGCGCCACCGCTTACGGGGCTTTGCACCACATAGAACAATGTGTCGGAAATGTTGGAAAACGAAGCTCCGTTCTGACGCTTGATGCGGATTATAAATTCGGGGTTTTCGCTCTGCGAGTGCCGTGCGTCTTCGAGAACAATGGCATAATAGATGAACACAAGTGCGTTTTGGGGTGTTACGGTCATGGTGTAGTACAGCCCTTCGGCTTCGGCGGAATAGCAGGAGTTGCCTATGCGTATAGAATTTATATACTGATTATTAGGAAGTATGGGGAGCTGATTGCTGGTGTTTGCATCGTTGCCCGCACCCATAATAACAAACCGGTTGGGCCTTGTGGCCGCAGGGTCTCTTCCAGTGCACCCCACAGTACTTACTTCCGATGTCAATGCCGAGCCACGGAGTATGGCGCTTGTAAGCTGAATGTATGTCTGGCTGTAGGTGCTGATGCCAGAAACCCGGTTGCCCGTTTGGCCGGTATAGTTTTGGTGAAGCATGAAATCCACAGGATTTTTCAATCCGGGACAGGCATTACTTTGGGCACGAGCCGCATTTGCAGCAAAACAAAGTGCCAATATTGTCAGTGTCAAAACTTTTTTCATAATATGATAATTACGTCATATTTTCGTCAAAAAAACCTTACAAAAGGTACAAATGCAGATTATTTTTTACGAAAAAACCGCAAAAAAGTTCGTGCAAATATACGCATAAAATTTGAATAAAATACAATATTTCGCAATTTTTATAGTTTTTGGAATCTGAACGATAATAGGCAAAAAAGATTTTTTATGGAAGATTCGGCATTGTATCCGTTGAAATTTTATCCCCTTTTCAAGAACAAAATTTGGGGTGGGAACAAGATAAAAACCGACCTCGGCATAGACTATTCACCGTTGCCAAACTGCGGCGAGATGTGGATTTTGTCGGGTGTTGAGGGCAACGAATCCATGGTGGAGAACGGTTTTCTTGCCGAGAACAACCTCAACGAGGTGCTGGAGATATACAACGCCGACCTTATTGGCGAAGCCAACTACGCGCGCTTTGGAAACGAGTTTCCGCTGCTGATAAAGATAATTGACGCCAACGACCGGCTCTCGGTGCAGGTACACCCCGACGACGCTCACGCACGACAACAGGGCCTCGAACGCGGAAAAACCGAGATGTGGTACGTGATGGACACCGAAAAAAACGCCATCATCATAGACGGTTTCTCGAAAAAACTAACACCCGAAAGCTACCAGAAAAGTCTTGCCGACGGCACGCTGATGGACTGCCTCAACGCCGTGCATCCCGCCAAGGGCGACGTGTTTTTCATCCCTGGCGGACGCGTGCACGCCATCGGCAAAGGCATACTGCTGGCCGAAATACAGCAGACCTCCGACACCACTTACCGTATCTACGACTGGGACCGCACCGACAACAATGGCAACCACCGCGAACTGCACACCCAACAGGCCTTGGAAGTACTCGACTTTTCGAAAGTGGGAGCCGTGAAAACCAACTATTCGTACAACAAAAACGCCACGTCGAAAATTGTGGAATGCCCTTATTTCACCACCAGCGTGCTAACGTTCGACAAACCGATAAAAAAGGACTTCAGTACCCTCGACTCCTTTGTGGCCTACACCTGCATCGAAGGCATCTGCGCCATACGCACTCTGAACACCATTGTGCCCATGCGCGCCAGCGAGTGCACCCTTGTGCCCGCCATTGCCGACATTGTGGAACTGTTCCCCGAAAAGGAGGCCAAAGTGCTCGAAGTTTACATAGACAACCCCGAACAGGGAACACGTAACTGAACATGAGCTTTTTAAATCATTTCAAACGGAATCTGATATGCGTAACACAATCATCCTTATACTTTTATCAATAACGATAATATGTGGGTGCAGCCATACTGCCAAGGTAAGCGAGCCGGCCGGCAAATACTCCCGCAAGCCCATCACCGAGGTGTCGGAATCGCAGCTGCAGGCCGACGCCATGGCAATAGAAGCAAAGATGCTGGTGGAAACGGGCAACAACGAAAAAGCGCTGGCCACATACACCGACCTTTTGAACCAACACCCCGACTATGACGTGGCGCACTACGAGATAGGCAGCCTATACTACTCCCTCGGCGATGTGGGACTTGCCATCGAGCACTCGAAAAAAGCCTGCCAGCTCTCGCCAAACAACACATGGTACAAACTGCAGCTGGCCGAGCTGTACTCCATAACCCACCAAACCGACAACCTGATAAAAACCCGTGCGGAGATGGTGAAACTGAACCCCGAAAAGCTTGAGATGCGTTACGAGCTGGCCAACGCCTACACCGCCGCCGGCAAATACCGCGACGCCATCAAGGTTTTCAACGATGTGGAAAAAATTATCGGCATCACCGAACAGGTGTCGATGCAAAAGCAGAAACTATGGTACGCCGTGGGCGACTCCTCCATGGCTTTCAGGGAAATAGAACGCTTGGCAAACACCAACCCCGCCGAAAACAAATACAACTCCATACTGGCCAACATGAGCATGGAGCAACGCCACTACAGCGATGCCCTGAAATACTACAAACGGGTGGCCGAAAACTCGCCCGACGACGAATACATACACGTCTATCTGGCCGAATACTACAAAAAAACCGGCGACAGCGAAAACGCTTTCCGCGAACTGAAACAGGCTTTCCAAAACCCCAAACTCGACATACGCTCCAAACGCCAGATACTGGGCACTTTCTACAACAGCGAGGAGTTCTACACCTCACAGTCGAAATATGCTTTCGAGCTTGCCGAAACACTGATACAGCAAGACCCCGACTCGGCATCGTACTCGCTCTTTTACGGCGACATACTGATGCGACAGAAAAAATACGACCGCGCCGCCAACTACCTGCGCCACTACATAATGCAAGACAGCTCCGACGCCGAGGTGTGGACAGCACTGATACACTGCGACTACGCCTTGGAAAACGACAGCTTGGTACTCTGCGACGCCGCACGTGCCAGCCGCATTTTCCCCACCAACACCATGTTCTACTACCTGCAAGGCCTCAGCCTCTACCGTATGAAACAGCCCGATGAGGCTATCGCAATCCTTGAAAAAGGTCTCAAAAACGGATTCACCAACGTTTATATGGAGGCCGACTACTACCAGATTCTGGCCGAAATTCTCCACGAACAAAGCCGCAACGACGAAAGCGACGCATACTACGAAAAAGTGCTAAAAATAATGCCCGACGACGTGGGGGTGATGAACAACTACGCCTACTCGCTGGCCGGACGCAACGCAAAACTCGACAAAGCCCTGCAAATGTCGAAATATATTGTTGAAAAAGAACCAAAAAACGCCTACTACCTCGACACTCACGCCTGGGTGCTCTATAAAATGGGCAACTACAAAGAAGCCGAAAAATACATACTTCTGGCAATAAAATACTCCGAAAAAGAGGAAAACCGCACCAATTTTGAGCACTATGTGGAAATACTGAAAGCACAAGGCAAACGGTCCGAAGCCGATTTTGTATCAAAAAAATATCTGAGCACCCCGCAACAATAACATATTGCAATGACACACAACAAATTACACATATTAGCCGTTGCCATGGCAGCACTGCTTGTAGTATGTGCGTGCAAATCTGCAAAACAAACCGCAAAACCTACCGACCCCACTCCCCCACCCCAAAAAACGGCTTCTGCCGAAATTAGCAACACCGATTTTAAAACCCTTTCGGTAAATTTCAGCACTCAGGTGATGGATATCGGCGTGTCGGGACAGATACGCATGCAAAAGGACAAGGTGATATGGATAAGCATCACCAAACTGATAGAGTTTGGACGCCTGAAACTGACCCCCGACTCGGCATACGCTGTCATCAAAATAAAAAACCAAGCCTTTGCGGGAACTTACAAACAATTCCAGAAACAATTCGGCATAGCCCTGAATTTCGACATTGCACAAGCGGTGATTCTGGGCAACGACATATCTGGCTATTCCACTGCCAATAAGGAAATTACCGAAAAAAACAAAACTACCGACATTAAATATGCCGAACGAACAAGCCCCAAAAACGCCATGCCCCTGAAACACAACCTGACCATCGACAAAGCCACCGGAAAAATTCTGCATCAGGAAATATACACCTCCAACCCGCCCCAATCGCTCTCAGCCGACTACTCCGCATTCGAAACTTTCGGCAAAACCACACTGCCGCAAAGCGCCACCATTACCGTGTCGTCGAACAGCTTTGGCAAAACTACCGCAACATTGCGTTACAGCAAGATACAACTGAACACCCAGCTCTCGTTCCCGATAAGCATATCAAAAAAATCGAAACCCATAAACCTTTAAACACAGAGCATTATGAAAATTTCGGCAGTTATCATCACCCTCAACGAGGAACGCGACATTGCCCGCTGCCTCGTCTCGCTGCAAGACATTGTGGACGAGGTGGTGGTGGTGGACAGCGGCTCCACCGACCGCACGGAAGAGATCTGCCGCGAGCACAACACCCGTTTTTTCCACCACCCGTGGGCCGGATACTCCGAACAAAAAAACTACGCCAACACGCTGGCCACAAACAACTGGATACTCTCCATCGACGCCGACGAGGCCCTGTCGGAAACGCTGCGGCAGTCCGTATTGGAACTGAAAAACACCTACATAGCTGAAAACCAAGTATTTTCGGTAAACCGACTTACCAACTATTGCGGCAGCTGGATACGCCACTGCGGATGGTACCCCGACCGCAAAGTGCGACTTTTCTGCCGCAACGCCAAACGCTGGCAGGGCGACATTCACGAAACCTTGGCCGACACCGCCGGAACAACCACCGAAACCACCCTCCAAGGCGACCTCCTGCACTATTCGTACCACAGCGTGGAACAGCACATACGCCAAGCCGACAAATTCACCACCCTAACAGCACAGCAAGCTTTCGAAAAAGGCAAAAAAGCCTCGTTGGCAAGCATCATCTTCAAGCCACGATGGAAATTTTGCCGCGACTACTTTTTCAAACTCGGCTTTCTCGACGGCTATGCCGGATACCAAGTGTGCAAAATCTCCGCCTTTGCCACTTTTCTGAAATACAGCAAGTTGCGAATGCTCTGCAAGTCGAACAAAAAAAACTCTGAGCAATGACTTTTAAAACCATAAAAAACGATTACCTTGCCAACCCTCTGAAATACATTATTTTAGCCGCATTGATACTACGCCTGGTATCGGCATTTTTTGCCAAAGGCTACGGCATGCACGACGACCATTTTCTGGTCATCGAATCGTCGTACTCGTGGGTGAAAGGCTACGACTACAACAACTGGCTGCCCAAGGACGACGGCAGCGCACCGCAACCCTCCGGACACTCCTTTTTCTATCCCGCCCTGCACTACATCGCCTTTTCGGCCATGGACAAAATGGGCATTGCGTCGCTCGATGCCAAAATGTACATTATCAGGATATTACACGCCCTGTTCTCGTTGCTCACCGTTTTCTTTGCCTACAAAATAGCCTTTGGCGCAAGCGGCAACAAAAAAATTGCCTCGCTTGTTGGCTGGACCACCGCCTTGCTATGGTGCCTGCCGTGGCTCTCGGTGCGCAACTTGGTGGAGGTGTTCTGCATACCCTTCCTGCTCGGCTCCACATGGTTCTACGTGCGAAAAAGCGAAAAGCCCACCATTGCCGATGTCATAGTGTCGGGACTGCTGATGGGCTGTGCCTTTTCAGTACGTTTTCAAGTGATTTTTTTCATAGGCGGTTTCGGACTTGCACTGCTCATCTACAAACGCTGGCGCGATGCCGTGGTATGGACAGTGGCCGTCATTGCGGCAGTGTGTGCCACGCAAATAACCGACCTCATTGTGTGGGGCGAGCCGTTCGTGGAGCTGCGCGAGTACGTAAGCTACAATTTCACCCACAGCGGCGACTACCTTTCGGGATCGTTTTTCAAATATTTCGGCGTGCTGCTCGGCATTTTGGCACCCCCGCTGAGCATGCTGCTGCTGTTCGGCTTTTTCTACGGTTTCCGACGCCTGTTCCTGTTTCTGCCGGCATTCTGTTTCCTGCTTTTCCACAGCATTTTTCCAAACAAACAGGAACGGTTCATTTTCCCCATCATCGCCTCGGTGGTGATTCTGGGATTTGTGGGCTGCTACGACTTTTATCAGAAATACAAGGAAAAACGCGGTGCCCAAATGCTAAAAACGTTCAAAGTATTTGGCATTATTTCATTGATAATCAACATCATACTTCTCATCCCCGTAACGGTGCACTACTCCAAGCGCGCAAGGGTGGAGTCGATGGTGTATCTTTCTCGTTTCGAGAATGTTAGAACCGTGATGATTGAGAACACCAACAGCGACAGCTACAAGATGCTGCCCAAAACCTATTCGGGATACAACTTTGGCGAGGTTGGACTTACCTCCGACAACCAAGCCGCTTTCTTCGCCAATGCCGACAGTGCTCCCGACGTGGATTTTGTGCTTTTCGACGGCGAAGAAAACCTCGACAGCCGCGTTGAAAAACTGAAAACCGTTTACCCCGGCCTGAGCTACGAAACCACCGTAACGCCGAGCTTTATCGACAAGCTGCTGCACCGCATTAACCCCCGACACATTGTAAACGAACAAGTTACAATTTACCGAAACACCAAAAGCGTCGAACCATGAACATCGGAAACACCGTTTTGATAAGCCGCACCGACAGCATTGGCGACGTGATACTTACGCTGCCCGTGACTGTTGTAATAAAACAGAACCAGCCCGATTGCCGAGTGCTTTTTCTGGGTTCGGACTACACTCGCTCCATTGTGGAGGCCTGCCCATGGGTGGACCAGTTCGTAAACTGGACCGAAATGAAAGACCTGCCCATTGACAAGCAGGTGCAATCGTTCAAGAATCTGAACATCGACACCATTCTGCACATTTTTCCAAACAAAGCCGTTGCGCGGATTGCCAAAAAAGCTGGCATTACCAACCGCGTGGGCACCTCGCACCGTCTGTTCCACTGGACCACCTGCAACCATCGGCTAAATTTCTCGCGCAAAAACTCCGACCTTCACGAGAGCCAGCTCAACTGCCTGTTGCTCAAACCGTTTGCAGAAACTATGCCTCCTTCGCTCAGCGACATTGGACAAATGCAACTACTTCAACCATCCACACAACCCTTTGATTTCGACCAACTTATCGACCCATCGAGGTTCAACCTTATACTTCACCCCAAATCGAAAGGCAGTGCCCGCGAGTGGGGTTTGGAAAATTTTGCACGTCTTATCGAACTGCTCCCCACCGAACGGTACAAAATCTTTGTAAGCGGCACCAAAGCCGAGGGCGAGCTGCTGAAAACCGCCATTCTGGAACCTTACAAAGACCGCATAACCGACCTCACCGGAAAAATGGCACTGGCCGATTTCATCACCTTCATTTCGCGCTGCGACGCCCTGATAGCCGCCAGCACAGGTCCTCTGCACATTGCCGCCGCCACAGGCACACAGGCCATAGGCATATATCCCCCCATGCGGCCCATACACCCCGCACGATGGTGCCCGGTAGGGGAAAAAGTGAAAGTGTTTGTGGCCGACAAAACTTGCTCCGACTGCCGACACACCATGCAATGCCACTGCATGCAAAGCATAACACCGCAAGAGGTGAAACTTTTTTTGGACAACAGCCTTTAATTTATACTCAAAAACGGAACCAACCCACAGCATAATAAGATAGTTTTTGTTTAATATCCCACAAAAAAATAAAATTTTTTCACCCACTTATCTTATTGCTTATCAACATATTAACAACAAAATGTAAGACCAAAGAAAAATTATTTTTCAGCTACGCAAATAGATTGCGCACCACGTTTGTAACTTTGCATTTGCAAATCGGGAGAGAAAAAACTTTCAAAAAAAACGAAAAAAAATGCAAGTACTGACAATAAACAACCGTCCGGTAAAAATATGGACCGACAATGTGGAGGAGAGCGCCATGCGCCAGATAGAGAACCTCACCACCTTGCCTTTCATGTACCACCATCTTGCCATAATGCCCGACGTGCATTCGGGTTTCGGTATGCCCATCGGCGGAGTGTTGGCCTGCACCGACGCTGTTATTCCAAATGCCGTTGGTGTTGACATAGGTTGCGGAATGTGCGCCGTGAAAACCAACTGGAAAGTAAGCGACATACCATCCGACACGCTCCGCAAAGTAATTATGCGAGGCATACGCAAACGCATACCACTTGGCAAGGACCACCACAAAGAGCCACAGGACGAGAGCTATCTGCCCAAAGGCCACAACGTTGACGAGATGGTGGTGGTAAAACGCCGTCAGCACTCGGTACTACACGAGGTGGGCACTCTAGGCGGGGGCAACCATTTTATCGAGTTGCAAAAGGACGAGGACAACACTCTGTGGGTGATGATACACTCGGGCTCGCGCAATCTTGGCAAACAAGTAGGCGACTACTACAACAAACTGGCCGACAGCCTCAACCGCAGGTGGCACTCCATGGTGCCGCACGAAATACAGCTCCCTTTCCTGCCTAAGGACACCAAAGAGTTCGGTCTGTACTGGAGCGAGATGAAATACTGCATCGATTTTGCCCTGTGTAACCGCAGGCTGATGATGCATCGCATACAGGATGTTTTGGCCGAATCGCTGAAAGGCATAGACTTTGAGCCGATGATAAACATTGCCCACAACTACGCTGCCGTGGAGAACCATTTCGGGCGCAACGTGATAGTTCACCGCAAAGGCGCCACCCTCGCCCGCGAAGGCATCACCGGAATAATTCCCGGTTCGCAGGGCACCGCATCGTACATTGTGGAAGGGCTGGGCAACCCCGAATCGTTCTGCTCATGCTCGCACGGCGCCGGACGCACCATGTCGCGCAAGGCAGCAATCAAAAACCTCGACCTTGAAAAAGATGTGGCGGCACTCAACGCCAAGGGCATTGTTCACGGCATACGCTGCCAAAACGATATGGAGGAGGCCTCGGGGGCTTACAAAAACATCGACGAGGTTATTGCCAACCAAACCGATTTGGTGAAAGTTAAAACACGCCTGCTGCCTGTGGCCGTAATAAAAGGTTAAAATATGCCTTTGTCCCGTTTTTTGAAACACAAAACACGTATCTTTGCAAAAAAATCATCACACCGGACAAAAGCCTCGAAACAACGGATAACACATTATCCATCAGCTCTTTGAAAAGAAACACAACGTACATAAAATACGTTGTGCCCAAAAAAAAGACGGACCAAACAGGTCTTACTCCAACGCTATAGAGCCCGATTGGGCACCATTGTTTAGAGCTGTAATTTCCGTCTTTTCCCAAAAAAATGGGAGGTCAAGCAGAGCTTACTTCTACTGTGTCAGCAAGAACAAATAGCTCTGCAATTACCTCACCATGGTGCGATAGCTCAGCGGGTAGAGCAATATGCCTGTCGGTCCCGTGCTGGGGACAAAACAGGCATGCAATTGTCGCAGGTTCGAATCCTGCCCGCACCTCAAAAACAAACGAGGCTCAACGGCGTTGATGGGGGTATCAGCTCCCGAAACGCCAAGTTCCTCAATTGCCTCATATTACAAACAAGGTCAAGGCCGGCATACTTCTCCAAAAGAATGCAACACTTATCTGCCAGCCAATTACCTTTTCAAAAAAAACAATTATGGAAAACAAAAATCTTACCACCGTAGCCCTTCGCTCCCACGCCATTTACCTCGACATACGCCGCGAGGACATCGACATAATCTCCGCCGCCACCGTTCCCGCAATGGCTTTCGTAAGCCGGTCAAGGCCAACGGCTTTTGCGTGAGCGAAGAGCTGCTCCACGCCCTCAACGCCACGCCTACCGTCCGTTTGGTGCAGATAACCCAATGCATCGACACCGTGATGCGTGTGAAACTGAACTGGGCACCATTGGTGAAAGTCTGGAACGTGCCTACCGGCGAAAGCCACATCGGCCACCTGATAACGCTGTTTGTCAACCTCAGCCCGAAAAAGGCCAAGTTCAAAGGCACCGAGCTGCCCTGCGGACACCTTATCCCCGACGGCACCTTTCCCATCGAACGATACAACGGCTGCCCGTTCTGCGGAACACAGTTCGAAACTGCCAATTTCGTTTATACCGGCCAGGCAAGCAAACTGAAAGAGCTGCGGCTATTCACCCGCTCCGACATGCAGAGGGTGTGTATGCCGCTGTTGCAATCGCCCACCCCCCTCGACGGCACGCAGAGCGACTCGCTGAAACTGCTGCTGCAAACGCTGCCTCTACCCGAAAACACAAACATTGCGATGAAAGAAACAGCTATGCTGGTGGCAAAAACCCTTGTGGAGCAGGACAAGGCCGACCAAGCCGCACTGTTTTTCAAAAACCCCACCGACGTATTGCGATACCTATGGTACGAAAAAACTGGCTATGCACAAATTATTGAGCCACGCACACTTATAGCACATGCCGAAAGGCTGTACTACCACATGTGGGGCTCGCTCGGCAAAGGTGCAAAAGCCGCCGAAACTGAAGGACATGATTGATTTTGAGTTGTTCCGCAATATACTGGAACCGGTGTTTGAGCCCGCTG
>CALGGY010000071.1 GCA_937915785.1 uncultured Bacteroidales bacterium | reverse complement strand
TGGCTCCCTTGGGGAAATGCTCACCGTTGGGTAAAAGTCTGTATCCGTGGCACTTGCCTCCGGTAACCACTTTCAGAGTGGACGGCACGGGCGGCAGCTGCTCCACGTGGAGCGGAAATGCGTAAAAGGTTGAGGGGGTGTCTTTTGCAAGGCCGTCGGCAGTGAGGGTGAGGGCTGGGGAGTGTATTTCAAGACGGCCGCGCACGGCAGTGGCGGTGTATGTTCCTGCCACAGGCACGGGAGGGGTTTCCACATGCTGGGCATGTGTTATAAAAACCGTTGCAAATATCAACGTAACCGATATTATGGCAGCCTTGTGATGCATTAGTATTTTTTTGCAAAGATACGAAAAAAAATGATACTTCGCATCACTCATAAATGCCACCACAAAAAAAGGCCGCACTTTACAGGTGCGACCTTTAATATGACATAATTCCGTTTCTATTTCAAAAAACTCAGCAATATACCTGCTGCCACTGCCGAACCCACAACGCCTGCAACGTTGGGACCCATGGCGTGCTGCAACAGGTAGTTGGTTTTGTCGTATTCCAAGCCCACGTTGTTCGACACACGCGCACTGTCGGGCACGGCGCTAACGCCGGAGTTGCCGATAAGCGGGTTGATTTTGTTGTTGCCTTTCAGGAACAGGTTCATGAATTTAACGAACAGCACACCGAAAGTGGTGGCCACTATGAACGACGCTGCTCCCAAGCCAAAAATCAGTATCGATTTGGGGGTGAGGAACTTGGTGGCCTGTGTGGAGGCTCCCACAGTTATACCTATCAGTATGGTGGCAATATCCACAATGGGACCAGAGGCCGTGTTGGCCAGACGTTTGGTTACACCACTCTCTTTCAGCAGGTTGCCGAAGAAAAGCATACCCAACAGAGGCAGACCGGTAGGCACCACAAAACAAGTGAACAGCACTCCCAATATCGGGAAGGTGATTTTCTCCAGTTTCGACACCTGACGTGGCGGTTTCATACGGATAACGCGCTCTTTCTTGGTGGTGAGCAGTCGCATGATTGGCGGCTGTATAACAGGCACCAAGGCCATATACGAGTACGCCGACACCGCTATGGCACCCATGAGGTCGGGAGCCAGCTGCGACGAGATAAATATGGCTGTGGGACCGTCGGCACCACCGATAATGCCTATTGCGCCGGCTTCGGCGGGAGTGAATCCCAATCCCAGAGCGGCCATGTAGGCGGCAAAGATACCCACCTGTGCGGCTGCACCGATAAGCATCAGTTTGGGGTTGGACAAAAGTGCCGAGAAATCCGTCATGGCGCCTATGCCAAGGAATATCAGCGGCGGGTACCAGCCGTTCTGCACGCCGTGGTACAATATGTTCAGCACACTGCCGGTTTCGTAAATACCGGTTTTCAGGCCGGGGAAGAAAGGTATGTTGCCTATTATCATGCCAAAGCCAATTGGTATAAGCAACAGTGGTTCAAACTCTTTGGTGATGGCAAGGGTGATAAACACCAAGCCTATCAGAATCATAACAAGGTGGCCTATCTCGAAATTAGCAAACGCAGTATAATGCAGGAACTGCATCATCTGGGTCTGCATAAAATCCATAAAGCCGCCTGTACTCTCAGCTAAAGTAACCATATCCTTTTATTCTCCTATCGTTACTAAAACATCGCCTTCCATAACCGAGTCGCCCTGAGCCACTTTCACAGCGGTTACGGTGCCGGTGTAGTCCGATTCTATGCTGTTTTCCATCTTCATGGCTTCGAGCATAAGCACGCTCTGGCCTTGGGTTACCTTGTCGCCAACTTTCACATTCACCTTGAGTATGGTGCCTGGCAGCGGCGAGGTGATGGAGTAGCTCTTGCCCGAAGTGCTTGCGGGTGCGGCTGCTACGGGTTTTGACACGGTAGCGGCCGGACGGGGCTTGGGGGCTGTCTTGCGAAGTTCTTTATCTACAGTTACTTTATACGGGGTGCCGTTTACCGACAACGATATCTCCTGACCCTCCACTTCGTTGATCTCAACGTCGTAGTGGGTGCCGTTTATTGCTAATTTATAATTTTTCATCTAATTGCTTATTTTAAAAAATTAAACTAATGCCTTCTGTGTCGTATGTTGTTGAAATTGTTCTGGTTCATGTTGTAGAACTTGGCATTCCACGGGGTCCACGGGCGTTCCACCGACTTGATTGTTATCACTGTATTCTCTTCGTCGTGCAGCTCTTCGTTGTACAGATAAACGGCTGCAGCGATAACGGCGTCGATTTCACCGGAATGATCCACATTTTCCACAGCCTTGCTAACGTCGCCACCCTGTGCCATGGCAGCTTTGGCGGCACGGCGTTTCTGCAGATAGGAGAGGAAACGGCCATACTGTGTGAAAATTATTGCCAACGACAGCAACACCAAAAACACAACCGATACGGCTGCCACGGTAAGACCCACACCTATGGGGTCTTTGCTGGCTATCACCTCGGCTTTTTTGGGCTTGCGGTAGTTCAACACATTGGCTTTTACAACATTGGAGTCAACAACAAGGTTCTCAATACCATCGCGCACGTCGAACACGGCAACGGTGTAGCCTAACGGGTTTTGACCTGTTACACGCAGCTTGCCATGATCTGTCTCAAAGGCGTTGCAGATACCAGGAAAACGCACCTCGTTAAGATGTTTCAGTTTTCCGCAAGGGGTGAAAAACATCGCACGGATAATGGAGCTGTCGCTGTTGGCGGCCAGATAAACTATCCTGCCGTCGATTATCTCCACCGACTGGGGACGGTATATTTTTGTGAGTTCATGAACACCGGCCACAATATCCACCGTGTCGCTTACCATGCGTTTGGGTGTGCCGTTGGCGTCCACAATGATGTCAATGCTGTTGTCCACATCGTTCACCACGGCAAAAATATCTCTGCCGCCGTCGAAGTAGTGGGCCACTTTCTGCGGCTGCATCGATGCCTTTGCGTCGGGTTTCATGCCTGGTTGGGGCACACCCATGCAATGGCCGTCGGTGCCGTCGGGCTGCTTAGCTTGCGCAGGAGCAGGTGCCTGTCCATCATGGTGATGATGATGGTCTTGCTGCGCATATCCGACGGTTGCGGCAAAGGTGGCAAGCAATCCTATAAATAAAACTTTTTTTAACTTGTTCATCGTAGTAGTTTTACGAATATTTTTTCGGTTAGCTCTTATTTAGCGGCTCTTTCGCCTTCTTTACAGCAAGGTTTCTTCTCACCTTCTTTGCAACAAGGTTTGTCGCCTTTTTCACCTTCTTTACAGCAGGGTTTGTCACCCTCTTTGCAGCATTTTTTTGCGCAAGCCTCTTTGCAGTTGGGGACACAGCCTTCGCAACCTTCAACGCAGTTGGCGCAGTTGGCGGCGGCGCACACGCTGTCCTTGCATTCGCATTTCACAGCCTCATCGGCTTTGGCTTTGCAGTTGGAGCAAACGCCACATTCGCAGGTGCATTCGGGGCAGGTGCACTGTTCGGGAGTGCAGCCTTCCACACAGGTGCATTCCTCGCTGTCGCAGCATTTGGCTGCGGGTTCTTCGGTGGCGGTGTTGTTGTTGCCACAGCTAACAGTCATTACTAAAGCAAAAGCGCTTACTAATCCGGAAAATATTATTTTATTCAGTTTCATATCTTTATTATTTTTAAATGTTTAATATTTAATGAATTGTCAATTATAAATTACTAATTACTAACTCTTAATTACTAACTAATTACAGTGGAATGTTGGAGTGTTTTTTGGGCGGGTTGGCCTCTTTTTTGGTGATAACCGAACGCAGGGCGCGGATAACGCGGAAACGGGTGTTGCGCGGCTCGATAACATCGTCGATATATCCGTATTTTGCTGCGTTGTAAGGATTTGCAAACTGGTAGTTGTATTCCTTAACTTTGGTTTCGATGAATTTTGCTTTTTCTTCGGGGTCGGTTATCTCTTTCAGCTGACGGCCGTAGAGCACTTCGGTAGCTCCTTCGGCACCCATCACTGCTATCTGGGCCATGGGCCACGAGTAGTTGATGTCGCCACGCAACTGTTTGCAACTCATCACTATATGAGCTCCGCCGTACGATTTACGCAGGGTAACGGTGATTTTAGGCACTGTGGCCTCACCATATGCAAACAGCAGTTTTGCACCGTGAACAATAACTCCGCCGTATTCCTGACCTGTTCCGGGAAGGAATCCAGGAACATCCACCAACGTTACCAGAGGTATGTTGAACGCGTCGCAGAAACGCACAAAACGGGCGCCCTTGCGCGAAGCGTTGATATCGAGCACACCGGCCATTTTGCAGGGCTGGTTGGCCACAATACCAACGGCCATTCCGTCGAAACGGGCAAAACCAACAACGATGTTGGGGGCATATCTCTCGTGGATTTCAAGGAACTCGCCATCGTCAACAATGCCGTGGATTATCTCTTTAACGTCGTAGGGGGCATTGGGGTTTTCGGGAATAATGGAATTGAGGCTGTCCTCCAAACGGTCGATGGGGTCGCTGGTGGGAACATACGGGGGTTCCTCGAAATTGTTCGAAGGCAGGTAGCCAACGAGCTTGCGTATCATGGCAATAACGTCTTCTTCGGTATCGCCCACGTAGTGTGCCACGCCCGATTTTGTGGTGTGTACCATGGCTCCGCCGAGGTCTTCCACCGACACGTCTTCGCCGGTAACGGTTTTCACCACCTTAGGACCGGTAAGGAACATGTAACTGTTCTGTTTGGACATCAGTATAAAGTCGGTGAGAGCCGGCGAATACACGGCGCCGCCTGCGCAGGGGCCGAAAATAGCGGAAATCTGAGGAACAACGCCAGAGGCAAGGATGTTGCGCTCGAAAATCTCGGCATAGCCGGCCAACGAGTTGCATCCCTCTTGGATACGTGCTCCGCCAGAGTCGTTAAGGCCGATAACGGGCGCGCCCACCTTCATGGCTTGATCCATCATCTTGCAGATTTTCAGCGACACTGTCTCGCTCAGCGAACCGGCAAATACCGTGAAATCCTGTGCAAAGACGTACACCAGACGTCCGTCGATGGTACCGTAGCCGGTAACCACGCCGTCGCCCATGTACGACTGTTTCTGCATGTCGAAATTGGTACAACGGTGTTGAACAAACATGTCGAATTCTTCAAACGAGCCTTCGTCGAGCAGCATGGTGATACGCTCGCGGGCGGTGAGTTTGCCCTGCTGGTGCTGCTTGTCGATGCGCTGCTGGCCGCCGCCCATCTTGGCTTCTACCCTCTTGTCAAGGAGTTCTTTTACTTTTTCTTCAATTGCCATTTTATATGTATTTTGTTTTATTTGTTTATAATGTTTGCCTCCCGACTGTCCTTAGCGGGCAGCCTTCCGACAAAAAAATTCAGTCTTTGGAGCAGAACTCGGTGAGTACGCCAAGTGTTGATTTGGGGTGCATAAAGCCGATGTTAAGACTCTCGGCGCCCTTGCGCGAAGTCTTGTCTATCAGGCGGACACCTTTGCTTTCGGCCTCTGCAAGGGCCTCGCTGGAGTTCTCCACGGCAAAAGCTATGTGGTGCATGCCGCCGCGTCCACCGTTGTTTTCGATAAATTTGGCTATGGTGCTGTCGGGCGAGGTGGCCTCAAGAAGCTCTATCTTTACTTCGCCTATCTTCAGAAAAGCGGTTTTTACTTTCTGGTCCTCAACCACTTCGGTTTTGTAGCACTTAAGGCCCATCACGTCTTCCCAATAGCGTATTGCCTCTTCCAAGTTGGGAACGGCAATGCCGATGTGTTCTATATGTGTTGCGTTCATTATATTGACATTTAAATATTTATAATTACGTCTGTTTAAGAAAACAGATTGCAAAGATACGTTTTTTCCACGAGAAAAACAAATATTTTTTTGAAAAAGGACGTCAAAACTTCCCACACTCCCACACAAACAATAAACGGCGTCCTTTCACGTTATGAAAATGACAAAATGGAAACAACAACCTCAAGCATTTCGCACCTCAGTGCCCTCGACGAACTCCTCGCCATGGAGCACAACCACGAGCTTTCGGCCTACAGCCGCTCACTCTCTGCCGAGAATATCAGCGGACGGGTGTGCGAACCCGACATCAAATATCCCATCGCTCTTGCCGGCTCCGACTACAACGCACTCAACGACCTCATAGTCACCATCACCTACCAAACCGACGGCGACGAGCTCGAAAATTCCTTCGAACCCGGCCAGCCGGTTTCTTTCTTCCACCTCTCGCCCGACCGCACCGCCATTGTGGAACTGCCACACATCTGTTTTGTGGACAGCTACCGCGAAGGCACCCTACGTATAGCCATCCCCACCCGCAAAGTTCTCTCTTCGTTGCAGGACAAGGCCATGCGGTTCCCTCTCGGCATCCGCACCGCCGTCGACGACACCTCTTATCAGGTGATGCATAAGTCGCTACTTGCCGCCATGCGTTCGACTAACGAAAAATTTATCCGCTTGCGCGACACCCTTATCGGTAACCTGCAGCCGAGTTTCCGCCACATGCCTCCCGTGTCGCTTCCATGGCTCAACGCCAGTCAGAACAGTGCCGTTTGCAAGGTGCTTTCAGCAATGGACGTGGCCATATTGCACGGACCACCTGGCACCGGCAAAACCACCACCCTTGTCGAAGCCGTTATCGAAACGCTGCGGCGCGAAAATCAAGTTCTCGTATGTGCTCCGAGCAACGCCGCCACCGACTGGATAAGCGAACAGCTGTACAAACGCGGCCTCAACGTGCTTCGCATAGGCAACCCACTGAAAATCAGCGACGAAATGATGGCATGCAGCTACGAGCAACGCTACGCCGACCACCCGGACTACATCGAGCTGTGGAACATACGGCGCACCATCCGCGAGACCTCAGCCGGCAAACAGTCGCAACAGCAGAAAAAACATCTGCAACAGCTGCGCCGACGGCAGATAGAGCTTGAGATAAAAATCAACAACGACCTTTTCGAGCAGGCAAGCGTAGTAAGCTGCACGCTGATAGGCAGCGGATACCACATAATGGAGCACCGGCATTTCGGCACCGTGTTTATCGACGAAGCTGCCCAAGCTCTGGAACCGGCCTGTTGGACACCCATCCTACACGCCGACCGCGTAGTGCTTTGCGGAGATTTTCAACAGCTCCCGCCAACGGTGAAATGTGTAGAAGCCGCACGCAGTGGTCTCTCCACCACTCTTATGCAACACGTGGCTCGCACCAAGCCCACAAGCATAGCCCATCTAAACATCCAATATCGCATGAACCGACTGATTATGGATTTTCCATCACAATGGTTCTACAACGGAAAACTCATCGCCGCCCCCGAAGTGGCCAACCGCACCGTACACCTTATGGACACCCCGCTAACGTGGATAGACACCTGCAACTGCGGTTTCGCCGAAAGGCAGAACAAAAGCCTCAGCCGGCTCAATGCCGAAGAGGCACGACTGGTGGTGCATACTCTGTGCGACTATATAAACATGATTGGCATCCAACGCATTGCCGACGACAACGTCGATTTCGGAATAATATCACCTTACCGCGCACAGGTACGAATGATACGGCGCCTTCTGAAAATGCAGCACTTCTATCGCCGTCTTCGCGGACAAATAAGCGTAAACACCGTCGATGGGTTTCAGGGTCAGGAACGCGACGTGATAGTGCTAAGCATGGTACGCGACAACGACCAAGGACTGATCGGGTTCCTCGGCGACCTGCGACGTATGAATGTGGCGATGACGCGCGCGCGCATGAAACTCATCGTTATCGGCAACAGCGAAACGCTCTCGCACCACCGTTTCTACAACGCCCTTTACGAACATTTCAAAGAGCATGGGCAAATCACCGTCGTCCCCTCCCCTACCCCAAACCAAAGCGAACAATAGCAGCGCCAAACGCTCTAATCTCAACCAAAAATAAAAAACTCCCCGCCAAAAGGCGGGGAGTTTTCGTATCGGAGTATTTTCCGATTATCTAATTAGCAGTATGCTTCCTGTCTTGGTCTCAAGCCTGTCGGGATGTGAGGCAAGACGGTACTTAACAATGTACACATACGAGCCGGGCAGACACTTGTTGCCGTTGTGTGTGCCATCCCATACGCCGTCCACGTCGGTGCTCTCGTACACCAGCTGACCGCCACGGCTGTACACATGAATCTCGAATTCCACGATATTCAGGCCCGAAACCTTGAACACCTCGTTGGCGGCATTGCCATCGTGGTTGTCGGGTGTGAAGGCGTTGGGTATCCAAATCTCGCCACGACGGATGGGTATAATCACCTCCGTGGTGTCGGAACATGTGTTGGTGTCGTAAACAATCAGTATCACACGTATCGAGTCGTCGTCGGGAGCGGTGGTGTAGTAAGTCTGTTGTGTGTTTTCAACAACCTTGTCGTCGAACACCCACTTGTTGCCCGTAAGGGTTCCCATACTTACATCGGTAAAGCTGATCTGAGTGTTTGGCAGATCTACTATCGAAGGACTGTAGCGCATAATAGCCTGCAGTGTGTCTGGCGGTTTCACGTAAATCTGGGCTGTGCTTACGCAGTTGTGCGGATAGTGATCCACGGTAACTGTGTAGAAAGTGTGCACCTTAGGAGCCACTTTGATACGTGCCTGATTACGGAAGCGGTTCATCGAGGTGTCCACTGGATAAGTTTCCCAAATAATAGAGTTGGCGTCGGTGTTAACAAGCAGAACCAAGGAGTCGTTCTTACAGTAAGCACCCGAATCCACAAGCTCTACCACAGGGTAAAGCAGGCGGGTGAGATGCAACTCAACAAAACTGTCGCAGTCGCACAGCTGGCTACGCAACGTGTCGTAGTATGTGCCCGATGCGTTGCGGAACTCTTCGTTAAAGAAGTAACGGCTGTTCTCACAGAAAGTGTCGTAGATAACAGTCTCTATCCTCGGGCGGAATGTCAAATTCCAGATAATCACACTGTCGCAGCCGTGGGTGGTTTGGGTTACGTAAGTGTAGGTGCCAGGCATGGTGTTATCCAACGTGTCGCCATAGAAATATACCTTTGTCTCGTAGCAGGCCAACGAATCCACGCGGTTGAATATGGTATCCTGCACCACAAGGTTGAGCACCACCATACTGTCGCATCCCATGTTGGTTTGCAGCCACTGACGGTAGTATCCCGTTTCGTTGAACATGGTGTCGCCAACAAAGAATGTGTCTTGCGAGCAGATAACGGTGTCGATATAGGTGAACGCCGTATCTTTCACCGTAAGGTTCAGTGTGTAGATGGTGTCGCAAGCCTGTTCGTAGTGCTTACGGTCGATATAGATACCGGTGCTGTCGTAGTGTGTGCCACGGAACACAAGCGAGTCGAAAGCACAGATGGCTATTGTGGTGTCCTTATGTAGGCTGTCGAGCATTATCAAATTCAGTATCAGTGTGCTGTCGCAACCGTCTTTGGTGTAGAGGTTAGCCGAATAGGTGCCTGGACGTGTGTAGCTTACACCGCAGAAATTGTACGATTCGCCATAACCAATAGTGTCGTAGAAAGTCTCCGACGAACCACGGTTCACTATCACAGTGTAGCTTTCAACAAGGTCGCGGGTGAAGGAGATTTTTGCAAATCCGTTGCCAGAGTGACCAGTCTCGTTGCCATTGCCAGTGCTGTCGGGGAACAAAGTGTTGCCAGCCACGGTGCGAGCGTTGTTAAGATAGTATGCTTGCGGAACAGCATAAGTTACGGGGGTTGTGGCTCCGGCAACCCAGATGAAACCCGAACCGCCACCACCAGGATAGCATGTGGTCGAGTTACCGGACTTTCCGCCGCCGCCACCGTACCAGCCGCTGCCGCCGCCGGCACCACCAGTGCAAGCAGTGCCACTACCGCCGCCACCACCGTAGCCGAAGCCACCGGTCTGTCCATTAACATTTGTGCCAGCATTACTTCCATAAGCATTAGATCCGCTCGTACTACCGCTACCACCAGCAGCTTGTGTTCCGCCCTGGCCGTAGTATGTGGCTGCTCCTGTGTTGTTTCCAGCTGCTCCAGTAGTACCGCCTCCATAACCACCAACGTAGCTATAAGCGCCGCCACCGCCACCGCCGGCAACAATCACACGATTATTAACATCATTCTGGTTTACACGAATATCCGTTGCACCACCGCCACTACCGCCTTGATATGTGGACGAATAATTGTGGGTTCCGGCACTTCCGCCACCGTTGAAACCTCCCGGATATGCAACACCAGTGGTTGACTGTCCGGTGGCATCCATTCCCTTGCCTCCAACAAGAATGTACAGAACATCGCCAGGAGTTACAGGCAATGTGCCTTCGGCATAACCGCCTTTTCCTCCTGCATAGAATGATAACGAAGAGGAATAGCAGCCACGACCACCCTCGGCACCCCAAACCTGAATACGAACGCTATCCAAATAACTTGGAACAACAAACATTTGGGTGTCGCCTATAAACGAGTAGTTGATAGTGGTATCGCCAAGATGACGATAGTATGTTGTTGTTGTGTTGGGCATCACGGAGTTGCTCGGAACGGGTTGTGTGCAGGCCGAGTCGAGGAACCAAGGCTCGCCAGCGGGCAGTTCTACTACAGAGCCGGCGCATATAACCTTTTCGCCGCAGTAGTTGGCTGTTACGCTACCGCTCATATCCAAGAAAGTGCCGTCGCAAAGTGCGTCGTACAGACTGGTCATGCGATAAACGTGCGAGCCCATCGGCATAAAGGTGAGAATTTCCATATTGTTGTTGCACACACGGTCTGCTGTGTCGCCGTTCAAACGGTACACAAACGGAGGTGTACCGGTGAAGTTGATAACCACGCTCACTGTCTGGCTATCGCAGATATCCACAACATTATTTACTATTGTAGCTCTGGGACGCGGTTTCACAGTAACGGTGAACGATCCCTCAGCGGAGTAATAAGTGGTGGTTACCGTAGGAGTTACCGAAGCGCCCCAGATACGGCTTGTCAGCATTGGGTCGATATACCAAACTCTGTTGGGATCCAGCTGATAGGCCTGACCCTCGCATATTATGGGCTGGTCGCACACTATCACTTCGGCCAAGCCTTGCAAGTCAACCAAACGTGCCTCGCAGTATTGGTCGTACATCATATCCAAACGATATGCTGTGGACATGGTGGGCGAAACAACAACAGTGTCGGAGTAGCCGTTGCACATACGGTTCTGGCTTTCGCCGTTCAAACGGTAGATAAACGGAGCCACACCGGTGAAGTTTATTATCAGAGTGGTTGTTTGGCCAAAGCAGATGCTGTCGCCACCATAGATAGTAGCTTCGGGTTTCGGGTAAACGCGAACGGTATATGGTTCGAAACCGGCTCTGCCGATAGCTTTTATCCTTACATAGCCGTTACCGGAATGACCAGTTTCGATAGTGCTGTCGGGGGCAACAAACTGTTGGGTACCAGCAATAGTCTGAGCGTTTGTTAGATAACAGGCTTGCGTTATAATACGACCAGCCGGATAGTTTGCGGCTGTGGCCGAGGTATATACATATCCCGATCCCCCGCCGCCGGCTTTACAGGAATTACCATTTCCGCTTTGACCACCGGCGCCGCCCCACCAGCCGCCGCCACCTCCGCCGCCGCCAGCATTGGTACCTGTCTGTCCGCCATTACCGCCTTGACCAAAGGTTCCAGTACCACCCATAGCTCCTCCGTATGTGCCACCACATACGCCGCCTGCTATTTGGGTTCCACCTCCAGCTATGGCTTGAGCTGCGGTTGTTCCAATCCCGTCGGTACCGACAAGACCTCCACCGTCTCCAGCAGTAGATTCACTAGAATATCCCCAACCTCCTCCACCACCAGCAACGATAGCACGGGCATACAACGACTGGCTGTTCACTCGAATATCTGATGCACCACCGCCAGAGCCACCGCCAGAGCCGGAGTGGCTGTTATTACCAGTAGAACCGCCTCCATTGAAGCCTCCTGCAAGGTTAGCATTGGCTGCACCTACAGAACTCTGGCCTGCTCCTCCAACATAAACATACAACACATCTCCTGCAACGACTGGCATTTGACCCTCGGAATAACCACCAAGGCCTCCGCGAACAGATTGGTTACTGGAGTTATCTGTCCCCTTTCCACCTTCGGCTCCCCAAACTTGCATAAACACGCTGTCCACGCCGGCGGGAACGGTATACGACTGTGCCGAACCAGTAAACACAAAATTAGTATCGTATCCACCAGAAAGCATTCTGTAATAAGTAGTAGTGCTGTCGGGCTGTACCACATTGCCACCCACGGGTATAGTCATCAGAGAGTCGTAGAACCACAAGCCTGCGGGCAGTGTAACGCGATCGCTGGCGCAATAGGTTACGGTGTCGCAAACGGTTACCACTGCACGGCCTGCAAGGTCGCTAACTGTACCGGTGCAATACACATCGCTAACGCTTACAACAGTGTAAGTAGTAGTGCGACGGGGCAGTACTTTGACAATCTCTGTATAGTTGGTTGCTGTACGGTTGAAACGTTCACCGGACAAACGGTAGGTTATAGGTAAAGTGCCGGTAAATCTGAGCGTAAGAGAAACAGAGTCGTAGCTGTTGCAGATGTTGCCGCGTCCCGAAATGCTTGCCGAAGGACGAGGACGAACCGTTACCGTGAAAGCATTGGTATCTTGGTCGTAATAAGTGGTTGTCATCAAGGGCGAAACCGTATTGCCATTGACAGGGCGGGTAAGGAGGACATCCTCGTACCATGTACCTGCGGGCAGAGTTACCTGATCTTCGGAGCAGATAATAGGCTGGTCGCAAACTATAACGGTACGCTGGCCGGTAAGGTCAACAGGACGGCCTTCGCAATAGAAGTCGCGGAGATAGACCACTTCGTAAATGCCACTTACCGTAGGATAGATAGTAACTGTTTCGGAGCTCGAGTTGGCCACACGGTCCAGAACATCACCTGTCAAACGGTAGGTGAACGGAGCTGTACCTGTGAAGTTTATCGTAATATTAACGGCATTGTTCGTAGCGCTGTCGCATATGCGTGTGGTACCGGAGCTGAGACTTGCCGTTGGTGCGGTGTTCACTGCCACGGTATATACTGCTGCGCCGTGTATTCTTGCATGACCGTTGCCGGAATGCCCGGTTTCTGTACCGCCGTTCACCGCTTCAAAAGCAGAGTTGCCAGCTGTGGTAGAAGCGTTCGACATATAGTAGAAACTGCCGAGAGTACAGTTGGGATCTGACGATGTGTAAACAAATCCGGAGCCACCGCCGCCAGGATAGCAGGTTGACGAGCTTCCCGACTTGCCACCGCCGCCGCCGAACCAGCCGCCGCCGCCGCCAGCACCGCCAGTACATAACGTGCCTTCACCGCCATGACCGCCTTGACCAAACGAACCCGACTCTCCATTTACGTTAGAGGTTGCGTTAGTGCCGTAAGCAGAGCCGCTTGTGCTACCGCTACCGCCACCAGTTTGGGTTCCTCCCTGACCGTAGTATGTAGCTGCACCGGTGAGGTTGCCGGCAACGCCAGCAGTACCACCGCCGTGACCGCCTACGTAGGAGTAAGCACCGCCACCGCCGCCACCGGCAACAATGGCACGGGCTCCGAGTGTTGTGGAGTTAACACGTATGTCGGTGCCACCACCGCCACTACCGCCCTGGTAGGTGTACGAGGAGTAGGTGTGTTGCCCGGCATCACCGCCACCGTTCCAGCCTCCGGGGTAAGTCATCAGCGTGGAGCCTTGGGCGTCCATACCCTTGCCTCCAACATACACATACAATGTGTCGCCAGGGTTCACAGGCAGTGTGCCTTCGGAGTATCCGCCTTTACCACCGTTGTAGTAAGATGTAGCTGTGCTATAGGTGCCACGTCCACCTTCGGCACCCCATACCTGCAAATCGAGTTGGGTTACGCCGTAAGGCACCACATATTTCTGAACAGCACCAGTGTAGGTGAAATCAACAGTGCTTTCGGTGTAGTAACTTGTGGTTTGGGTTGGAGTAACAATGTTGTTGCTCGGTACTGGGCGGGTTAAGGCGCCATCGTAGTACCATGTGCTACCCGCAGGAAGTACTACAGTGTCGCCAGCACAAACCATGCGCTGATCGCAAACGGTAATCATCACAGTACGCGAAAGCGAAACAGGATCGCCATCGCAATAAGCATCGTAAAGACTTACAACTCCGAATACCTGAGTGTTTTCGGGCGAAACGCAAGCCACATCGGTGTTGAAATAGGATATTCTGTCGGTGGTGTCGCCAGTCAAACGATAGGTGAACGGAGCTGTTCCCGTAAATTCGAGACGCAGACAAGCCGAGCCGCCGCAGATAGATGTGTCGGGAGTAAGAATTGTTACTGTGGGGTGAGGATTAACCACAGCGGTGTGAGTTCTTACAGTATTGGTATAATAAATAGTAGTGGTATCCGGCACCTGAACGCGCGAAATTGGGTAGAGCATCAGCGGGTCGGAGAACCAGTTACGTGTAGAATCGAGGAATATGGTATCGCCGCGGCAAACCATTGTCTGACGGCATACCTCAACTGTAGCCAAGCCCGCATAGTCCATAGGATCGGCAGTGCAGTGGTTGTCGAACAGCTTGGTTATTCTGAAAGCGGTTATCATGGAAGGCAGCACGTAAACCGAATCGTGGTTGGAGTAGCAAACACGGTCGGCGGTGTCGCCGGTTATGCGATAGGTGAACGGAGCAGCACCTGTGAAATTAACATGCACATATACACCGTTTTGCCCACAAGCAGTGTCGTGAACAGAGATTGAACCGGTAGGACGACGGTCAACATTAACGGTGTACGAACCAGTAGAATAAACTGTAATTCTTGCATGGCCATGGCCTTCGTGACCAGTTTCGGTACCGTAAGCTGTATCGGGGAAGGAGTTAGAGCCTGAGATTGTCTGGGCATTATCGAGATAGAAAGCTGCAGTTGGCGTATAGTTCTGAGGTGCGTTGCTTGCAGTAGCAGAGGACCACACAAATCCAGAACCGCCGCCACCGCCACGGTCGTCATCGACAGAGCCATCGGGGTAAGAACCACCGCCACCGTACCAGCCACCGCCGCCAGCACCAGCATATCCATCGGCATAGAACAAGCCTGTGCCTCCTTTACCAAAAGTTCCTGGGTTGGCATTGCCACCTGTTCCGCCGGCAGTTTGTGTTGCACCACCACCGCCGGAACCGAAATTCTCGGTAGCTGATTCGCCAGTGAGACCACCACCTACTTTTCCAGGCTTTGACGAAGCTCCGTCGGAGCCACCGCCACCAGCAACGATAATACGGGAATACCAGTGGTCGGGCGTGTCGAAAGCTGCAGATCCAGCAGTGCCTTGCAACGAGATGTCGGTACCACCGCCGCCGCCTTTATATCCATAACGCGAACCGCCGCCGTTCCATCCACCCTGTACAAGAGTGGTCGAACCGGCATTGGTAGATGAGTTGCCACCGAAACCACCCACATTGACATAAAGAGTTCTGCCGGCCCAAGGCCCTATAGTATTTACAGAGCCAACGGAGTATCCGCCTTTTCCACCATAAGCCGATGACGAACGGTATCCGCCTTGTGCTCCCCACACTTCAAATTTCAGTGCGTAGCACGATTGCGGCACTTGGAAAGTCTGCGTTGAGCCGGTATAAGAAAAGTCGTATGCCATCTCGCCAGCCAAATAGAACGTCGTTGTGCTATCTATTGTTACGATATTATTAGACGGTACAGGACGAGTGCACGAACTATCGTAGAACCATGTGCCAAGTGGCAGATGTACGGTGTCGCCCTGGCACACAACACGCTGTCCGCAAATCTCCACAGTGGCTTCATTTTCCGGGAGCGGAATAATGCCGTCGCAGAGGGTGTCGTGAAGCATTGTAACATTGTAGCGCGAAGTCTGTGAAGGGCAGAGAGGTATCACAGCAGTGTCGTACCAGCTCATGCGGTCGGCCACATCGCCGGTCAAACGATAGGTGTAAGGAGCTGTGCCTGCAAACACTATCTGCAGATAAGCCGAATCGCCGTTACAGGAAGTAAGGTTACGGTTGATGAAACGTGCTGTGGGATGTGGTTTGATAACAATGGTGAGTTCGTAGGTCTGACCGCCGCGGATTGGCACACCAAAGTAAGTTACTGTGCGACGTGGCAGCAGGTCGGTAATATACATACGACGGGTGAGGTTGCGGTCGCTGTACCAGTAATAGCCTTGAGGCAGCGATACCGAGTCGCCGGCGCAAACCACCATCTGTCCACAACGGTAAACAATACCGATACCGGTAAACTGTGCCCTGCCGCTTACGCAGTTGCCATCGTGCAACATTGTAAGACGGTACGTGGACAAGGTGTCGGGGGTGAGATAGAGAATCTGAGAATAGTTGTACGACACACGGTCGGCTGTGTCGCCAGTGAGGCGGTAAGTGAAGGGCGCCGTACCGGTGAAAGTTAGCAGTACACGTGCGGGCATGGAGTCGCAAGTGGTGTCCATGCCATGAATTGTGGCTGTCGGTTTGGGATTTACGGTAACAGTGTATGATGATGCTGGGAATAAAATTGAATCGGAGTAATAAATGATACGTGCAAAGCCATCGCCAGAGTGGCCTGTTTCTGTGCCACCATTGGGTGCCGGGAATGCTGTGTTGCCAGCCACTGTACGGGCATTGGAAAGATAACGGGATGGTGTAAGCAGACAACCTGAAGGATAGTTCGATGCTGTGGATGAGGTGTAAACATAACCTGATCCACCGCCTGCAGAGTTTCCGCTACCGCCGCCATACCAACCGCCGCCTCCGCCACACACGGTGCTGCCAGAGATTGTGGCTGAAGCGCCAACCCCAAAGGCCGGATTACTGAAATTGGTGAAATTGTTATTACCCGCCGATGTCTGTGTTCCTCCAGTTCCCACTGTACCAGAGACACCAGAAGTACCGCCACCATGGCCAGCAGTGTATGCGATTCCGCTGAAATACAAGTTGCCACCGCCACCACCAGCAACAATAACCCTTGCATACAAAGAGTTAGAGCCAACACGGATATCGGTAGCACCGCCACCGCCACCTCGTGGTGTACCATTCTCATAACCATTGCCGCCGCCATTCCAACCGCCTTGGGTTATCTGCGATCCAGAAGATGTAGCCGAAGTGCCATGACCTTGGCAGCCCACATTAACATATAGTATGTCGCCACCTGTTACAGCCATGCGACCTTCGGAGAATCCTCCTCTACCTCCCATATTTGACGGGCCGCCATCGCCACCTTGGGCACCCCATACCTGAAGTGTTACAGTATCGATGCCAAAAGGCACTACAAACTGCTGAGATGAACCGCAACTGCTGAAAGTAGCTGTATCATCGTAGGATATGGCAGGAGTGTAGTAAGTGGTTGTAGTGGTTGGTGTTACCACATGTCCACCCACGGGACGGGTATAGAAGCGGTCGTAGAACCAAATCTTGTTGGTTGGCAAAACCACAGAGTCACCAACGCAGATTATGGGCGAAGTGCAGACTTTAACATCGTAAACGCCGTTGCGGTCTTGGTACTGGCCTTCGCAATACACATCGCTGAGCGACAATATGCGGTAAACTATACTACCGCTGGGGCACAGACGCAGGGTTGTGCTGTTGCTGTTGCAAACACGGTCCACAGTATCACCGGTCAAACGGAAGTGGAACGGTGCTGTGCCGGTAAAGGTTATGAGGATATTTACACAACCGCCGTCGCAAATGCTGTCGGAGCCTGTAGGTATAGTTGCCGTTGGACGAGGATAAACCACGGCTTTCAGCGAAGAACCGTCAAGACTGTTGTAGTACATGGTTGTTGTTGTGGGATGAGCCACATTGCCCTGAACGGGATTGGTGTAGCTCGAGTTGGTGAACCATGTTCCGGAGGTGAACACTACCGAGTCGCCGTTACAGATATTCTGTTCGCCGCAGATGTTCACCAGCGCGCGTCCGGTAAGGTTGCCAGGTATGGCCTCGCACACTTCGAAACGCAGATAGGTGAGATGATAATAGGTAGATGCCGTCGGGGAGACGGTTATGTATGCTGTGTCGCTATTGGACACACGGTCTTGAGTGTCGCCGCTAATTCTATAATAATAAGGAGCTGTACCGCTGAATACCACCATCAGTCGGGCACTTTCGCCGGCACAGATAGTTGTGTCGCCGCTTATGTGAGCCATAGGTGTTGGCTTGGGCTGAACAAGGTATGGTTGCAAATGACCGTTGTAAGTGGTGTAAACCCACAACGGACGCTGGTCGGCGTAAACAATGCTGTTTGCCACCGGGAAACGGAAAGTGGAGTCGTAATACCATGCAAAGCCTGCGGGCAGACGCAGCGAGTCGTACATACACGGGGCTTCGGGGAATATATTATAAGGTATAAGGGCTTGGGCTATGAAACAGCCAGAGCAAACGGCACGTACTTCCATGGTGTCGTGCAGTTCGCTGTAAACTATACCGGAAATTTCGCCTGTGGAAGGATTGATTGACAGACCCTCTGGCAGGTTGTTGCAGAAGAACGTGCAGCCGTTGCTGTACTGTGTCGTGGCAGGCATTATGCTTATCTGCCTACCCGTAGTGTCGTTGAGTGTAACGGGATTGTAGGTAAATGTGGCACTCACCTGTGGCAGAGCCGTTATGTTGAGCGGCACAACCTTGCGCACACTGTCCTTAACAGCTATGGCAGTAACGGTGTCCACTCCCAGAGGAACGCCCACGTTTCCAGTGATATTGGCAACCAAAGGATTGGAAGAATGCCAGTTGACGTTGTACAACGTGCCCACGTTGAAACAGGTGTTAACGTTGTCCACATGATTGGTGGGGTTGGTCTCGTCGAGGAAAACTGGGGTTGCAGCCAATATTGCTATAGTGTTGTTTACCAAAGAGGTAGGACGCGGGTACATACCTGCCTCAGTGGTGAAATAGGTTGCCGATGGATTAAATGAGCCGTTTGTGAGATACGAGGTGCGGCTAGCGTATGTGGCGCTATTGTTATTATAGTACCAGTTGGGCATCGGGCACATCAAACTGTCGAAATAACTGCCCGTCGGAGCATAAGAATAACCGTCGATACCGCCCTTGTATGCGCCGGAGCAATTCACGTAACCGGCGTTGATATTATATTGTGTGTATGCATTGCTCGACGAGTAGGTGTAGCCCGAGATACCGCCGGCATAGTTGGTGGCGGTAACGGAGCCAGAGTTGATACATCCGCGCACATACGCCGGATAGCTCGAATAACCATAGTTGTAGCCGCAGATACCGCCCACATAGTTGGTACCTCTTACCGAACCTATATTGGCGCACTCTTGCGTGTAAGCGTTGTAGCCGCTGGAAGTGTAACCGTTTCGGCCAACAATACCGCCCACGTAATCGCTACCGGAAACATTTCCGGCGTTGGCACACGACAATATATATGGAGCATAGCTGGCTGTGGAGGTCGACGTTCCTTGGTGGAAACCTGTTATACCACCCACATAGTTAGTACCGCGAACATTACCATAGTTGTTACATTTCCTTGCGGAACCGCAATAGTAATATTTTTCACCAACAATACCGCCGGTCATATATGCAGTAGATGTTACATCGCCATAGTTGTTGCAGCTGTCTATAACATAGGTATTGCTAACCGTGGTACCGTAGTTGAAACATCCCACAATACCGCCTGTTCCATATCCAGCACTGGCTATGGAAGTTCCTGTGTAAGTGGACGAAACATCACCGTAGTTGTTGCATCCAGAAACGATACCGTAATAATACATATAACCTGCAATACCGCCAACGCCATAGCTGCTTCCATCCACATCTCCATAGTTATTGCAGAAACGCACACGGCAATAACCCGTGTAACCGGATATACCACCCACATAATAGGACGAGCCTGTTATATCACCGCTGTTAGTACAGTTGCGTATTTCGTAAATGCTTGTTAGTGAACTTTGCCCGCTATAATAATAACCTGCAATACCACCAACGTAATATGAACCCGACACATCGCCGCTGTTGGTACAGTTTTGGATAAACTGCTGATAATACATATAACCCACAATGCCGCCAGTGCCGTATGTACCGGTAACGTCGCCAGTGTTGGCACAGCCTTGTATGTAGCCATAATAATATTTGTATCCGGCAATACCGCCAACGTAACATGACGTAGAACTAACATTACCCTCGTTGCGGCAGTTCACAATAGTGTCGTAGTAATATGGATATCCGATAACACCTGCCGAATAAGAAGATGCAGTAACATTGGCAAAGTTACCGCTGTTGCGTACCGAGCCATAGTAGTAGATACCGCCAGCAACACCGCCAGTGTAGCTCGAACCCTGGACCGTGCCATAGTTCTCGCAGCTGTCGATAGAACAATTGTAGTAGCCGTAGCCCAATATGCCGCCGTGGTAAGTGTACGAAGTATTGGCGATGGTGGCATAGTTTTTCAGATTGTAAAGTTTGGTATAGTTGGCGTAACCCACAATACCGCCGGTATAACTGCCACCAGTGATGCTGCCTCTAAGGACAAGATGGTGTATCTCGGCCCTGTCGGAAGCCGTAGCCCCCAAAACATAACCGAACAGACCTTGGTATTGGGTCGTTGTATTGATGGTTACGTTGCTGATAACCTTGTTGTTACCATCGAAATGTCCAGCAAAGGGTGTTCCCGCCGTGGCACCGATGGGGTTCCATGGGTTAAAACCCGACATATCAAGGTCGCGCACTACTTTGAAATACAATCCGGCGCAATTGATTCCCAGATTCACGAAATCGGCAAGGGAGTCCAACGTTGCGGGGTTACAAATCAGATACGGGTCGGCTTGTGTGCCGCTGCCGCCACAGAAAGTGGGCATAGAGAGCGGACGCACATTTATATGTTTTTCTATGGAGTCGGTGGCACCTGTCATACGGCACCATGTTGCTGAAGTGCCCAACAGTGTCGCCGCCTGACCGGTTATTGAAATGATTAGCGGACATGCGGTCTGCCACGAAACGTTATTGTTTGTGCCCACTGTGAAGTTTGTCTGAACCACGCCAACATTCTCGCCATTGACAAGGAATATTGGCGTTGCTGCCAGTTTGGCTTCCATGTTGCCTGTTATGCCATTGGGAATGGGATACAAGCCTGTCGGCCTTGTGAAATATGTCGCAGAAGGCAACACTGTGGCACCCAAAACCAAATCGTTTGTGGTTTTATTCTCGGTGGAGGCAGCAGTAGTACCATATACCATGGTTGTGGGACACATCTGCTCGTCGTAGTAGTTGGTGGTGCCGGCACCGTAGCCGGATATTGCGCCTTTATTGGTATATGTCGCACCTCCGGTTACATTGTTTACATTAAGGTTATTAGTAAGATAAGAGCTGCCTCCAACATTGTAGCCGGAAATACCGCCTACATAGTTGCCGTTGGATGTTACCAAACCACCGTTGAGGTTATATCTGACATAAGCGCCGGTGGTATTGTATCCGCAAATACCGCCAGTGTAGGAACTTGTAGAAGTGCAAATAACATCGCCAGAGTTGGAGTTGTATTGACAATAAGTATAATAAAGGTAACCGGCTATTCCTCCATTGTAGAGGGAGCCGGAGGTTACCTCGTTGGCGTTGCAGCAGTATTCGATGTAGTTATATGACGATGACGTACCATAAGAATATCCCACAATACCGCCGGTGTAATAGCCGCTGGCACTTGTTACAGTTCCTCTGTTCACGCATCGGCGCACAATGTTATCGGTACGCATATCACCCACAATACCACCACAATAATAGCCCGAGCCGTTTACGCTTGTTTTGTTTATGGAAGAATCAATAATGCAGTACGAGAACGCCTGTCCTGCAACACCTCCGGTGTAGTAATATCCCACCACGTTGCCATTGTTTACACAGCTGTGTATCTCCGAACGGTCGCTGGCCGAATTGCCTGAGATATAACCAACGATACCGCCTGTGTAATACTGCGAACTGTTGGACAGGATGCCATTGTTGACACATCCTCGGATAATGGTACCGTTGCCAGCCACGCCGACAATACCGCCGTGATAGTATTGAGCACCGGTAAGAGCACCGTTATTAACACAATATTCGATAAGTGAGTTTGTTGCAGCTCCAACAATACCACCATGACGTTGGGCGGCGCCAGAGACGTAGGCGTTGTTTGTACAATGTCGTACGGTGCTGTTTATAACCGAACCCGCTATCGCGCCAGTGCTGTCGCCACCGGAGATGTTGCCGTCGATGGTAAGGGAGTCGATATATCCACCAATCACGGTGCCGAACAGACCACGGTTGGGGGATGTGTTGTTGGCCATCACAAGGGTGTTGATAGAGTGGTTGCCCCCGTAATATGTGCCACGGAAAGGAGTGGCTGGAGTGGCTCCAACGGGGGTGAACACCCCTTGGGTCATTGTTATGTTAACCATTTGGCGGAAATAAATTCCGTTGAAAGGAACTCCCATATTGACGTATGTGGCAAGGTCGCGAAGATCTTGCTCGGAGCATATACGGTAGGGGTCGGCTTGGGTGCCATTACCGCCGCAGAAAGTTGCACCATAAAGCAACGAGGTTTTTTTCCAACTGCTGTAGTCGTTGTTTCCGCAAACGGAACGCACATAAACATCATATACCGTCCCTGCTGTGAGGCCAGCAAGAGTATATGTAGGAGTGTTGTTCACAGTAACGCGTGTGCCAGTGCCTTGAGTGAAACCCTGCGGTCCATATTCCACCTCCCACTGTGTAGCGGTGCCGCATTCTAACCAAGTAACGGTGCTGCCTGCCACAGCAAGGTTGTAAATCCCCGGACAAGAGAGAACTGGAGGCATAAAGCTATAGTAGCGGTATTGGCCTGGCCAAACAGAGTAAGTTGTAGAGGTTGCACCATTGGTCTTTGCATGTGTCGAAGGGTTTACAGTAACGACATCGGAGGTGTTGGCTCCTTCGATACCTATCTGAAAACCACTCGGAACCGTTGCGGGAGCAGAATTGTAAACAATCTTTATCTCACCAGTCGCCTCGTACAGATAAACTTTGAAATAGAAAGGATTTCCGGAAGAACCATATCTATATCCATAGTATGTGAAAACGCCTATACGGTTAGGTGCAGAACCCGATACGCCGTATGACAGTGTGGTGCCGACCAAGTCCGCACCAATACCGATTATTTTGGGGTAGTTGTATGCTACGTAAGATGTGCTGAAAGGCGTACTATAATAGCTGCCCGAAATCACAGTACTTCCCAAACGGAGCTGCCCATTGGTGTTTACCGAGAACTGAGTGTACGGTGTTCCTTCAAAAGTAAATGTGAATCCAAGGTTCGAAAGTGACGAAGCAGCATCATCGCCAGTTACCAACGACGCATAAGTGTTTGTCGGCGTAAGCCAGTCGGACGCGGTACCCACGCCAGTGGAGAAAGTGTAGTTGGTTATTACCGCAGTCGCTGATGGGCATTGAGCCTCAACCTTGACAGTTGCAAAACTCATAAACAGAGCCAGAACAACCGGTAATGCCCTCAACACTTTATCAACTCCAACATTCTTTATACTTCCAAAAACAGAACGATTATTATTTTTCATCGTTGTATGATTTATGTTTTCTCTTTTATTTTCCATCGTGCTAACTAAAATATCCATAAGTACGCTATTTGATGTGTCCGAGACTAAATATGATGTGTCAATTGTTTAAAAATAAAAATAGTGAAAACCGTCATTCTGACAGGCTTCGCCATATCTAACACTATATCCAAAAGCATTCATGCTTCCATAATATTTATCCACAATATCCTTTATATCATTTATTTACAACAACTCCAAAAATTACATACCAAACAATAATATCTTTATTTATAAACAATAATTTGACTTGCAAAGATACATTTTTTTATCCAATTTTCAAAACGTTTGCTCAAGTTTTTTAACCACACAATGCTCATCTCTAAAAATCAAGACCTTACGATCATTCAAAGCACTTATAAATCAGATGCTTTAAAAACACTTTTATAGACACTTAAAGACGCTACGTTGCAACAATAAAAAACTATTTTGTTATGTGCTTGCTTGCATGAACAAAAGGAATGGGGTTGTTATCAATTGTATTGAAAAAGTCACCATACAACGGAACATCAACCCCGTCAGGACATGCCCTTCAATAACATGGGCTTTGCGAAAGGAAGAATCAACCCCGTCAGGGGTTGCCTTTCAAAGCTTTTACAAAAAAATCTATTGGTGTCCCCGATAAAAACTAAGAACAATTATTGCCAAAGCCAGATGTTGAAAATAAAAACGG